>SLFZ01000118.1 GCA_007123975.1 Candidatus Izemoplasma sp.
AAGAAATGCAGGTGCTGGGCGACGGCGTGGGCGGTGCCGCGTTGCCACTTGCTTCCCTCGCGGGTGGTGTAGGGCGTGAGAAAGTGCACGCCGCCATCGTTGACGTCGAGGTCCCAACTGGCGCCGCGCTGGATGTAGTGCATCAGCTCGTGCGGCTCATACTGTGTGACGATGCCGACGGTGTCAATTTGGGCATGCGCTAGGTTGCTTAAGACGAAGTCGATGAGCTTGTATTTCCCGCCGAAGGTGACGGCCGGTTTCGCCTTGCGTTTGGTGATGTCGCCAAGGCGGGTGCCACGTCCGCCGACGAGCACCATGGCGACGACCTGCTTCTTCATCTAATCACTCCGTTTAAAGAGACTGACGCCAAGCGGTGGTAGACTGACGCGAATGGCGTGGTTAAAGCCTTGCATCTGATGTTCAAATGCGGTAAATTCGTCATCGTTGGTGATCCCTGAGCCACCGTAATGGATGGCATCGCTGTTCAGTATTTCAACGTAGTTTCCGCCCTCGGGCATGGCGAGCCAAAAGTCTTGACGCACGACCGGTGTCAAATTGACGGCAACGATGATTGACTGGCCGTGCCCGTGCCGAATGTAAGTGAGCACGCTCTCATCGGCGTTGTCCGCGTCGATCCAGCGGAACCCTGCCGGGTCGTGGTCGAGGGCGTGCAAAGCCGGTTGATGCTTGACGAGGTGGGCGATGTCACGGTGAAAACGATGCAAGCCTTGGTGTGGGTCGTCGTTTAAACGCGACCAGTCGAGTTCATCGTGGTCTCGCCATTCGTGGCGCTGGCCGAACTCTTGGCCCATAAACAGAAGTTTTTTTCCGGGATGGGTGTACATGAACCCATAAAGCGCGCGGGCGTTGGCGAACTTCTGCCAGTCGTCGCCCGGCATCTTCTCGACGATTGAGCGCTTTCCGTGGACAACCTCATCGTGCGATAAAGGTAGGATAAAGTTTTCGCTGTAGGCGTAGTGCATCGCGAAGTTGATGTCGCTTTGGTGGTACTTGCGATGGATTGGCTCCCGGGCGAAATAGCGCAAGGTGTCGTTCATCCAACCCATGTTCCATTTGTAGTTAAAACCGAGTCCGCCTTGGTCGACGGGTCGGGTGACGCCGGGGAAGGCGGTCGAGTCTTCGGCGGCGAGAATGAAGGCATCGTTTTCTTTAAACACGGCGCGCGAAAGCATTCGCAAGAAGCCGAGCGCGCCGTCGTTGACGCCGTACCTTGCATCGCCGAGAGGGTGAACGATGTTGGCGACCGCATCGACGCGGATGCCGTCGATGTGAAAGTAGCGTTGGAAAAAGAGCGCGTTGGAAATGAGGAAACTGCGGGTTTCGGCGCGGGCAAGGTCGAGGTTGGCCGTGCCCCATACGATGTTTTCCCTAATCCACGGGTCGCGGTATTCATACAGCGGCTGTCCATCGAACATGTAAAGCCCATGGGCGTCTTTGCAGATATGCCCAGGAACCCAGTCGAGGATGATGCCGAGGCCGGCTTGGTGGGCGCGGTCGACGAAGTACATAAAGTCTTTTGGGACTCCGTAGCGGGAGGTGATGCTGTAGTATCCGGTGCCTTGGTAGCCCCAGGATTGGTCGAGCGGATGCTCCACCAGCGGCATGATTTCTAAATGGGTGAAGCCGTTTTCAAGGGCATAGGGAATTAGCCGATCGACGAGGTCGGTGAAGCGGTTGTACGTTCCATCGGGTTTTTTCATCCAGCTGCCGAGGTGCACTTCGTAGATGTTGACGGGTTGGCTGTAGGGTCGTTTGCGGTGTTGCATGTAATCATGGTCGTTCCATTGGTAGCCGTCGATGTCGTAAACTTTCGAGACGGTGTCGGGTCGTTCGGCGCTAAAGAAAGCGTACGGGTCGCTTTTGTGCAGTTCGCGGCCATCGTGGGTAAAGATTTTATACTTGTAGGCTTTCCATTCGAGGTTTTCAGGGATGTCGATGCGCCACACGCCAATGGCGTCGACTTTCGTCATCTGATGGACCCAGTCTTGGTAATCGTTGAACTCACCGACGACGCTGACGGCGCGTGCGTGTGGCGCATAGACGGTGAATCGCGTTGCGGTGACGTGGCCTTTTTTGTCTTTCATCAGATGCGCACCAAAATGCCGGTAGGCGTCTTCAAGCGTCCCAGAAAGGAAGTAATGGCGTGTGTCTTCGTTTAACGGATGCATGTCATTCCTCGCTTTCGATGGCGCGTCGGATGGTGTTGTAATCGTATCCTTTGCGCATCAGTTTTTGAATGAGTTTGTCGCGTTCGCTGCGGCGTGTGATGTCGTGTTGACGACGGAGCTTCGCTATCATGTCACGCAGCGCTTCTGCTTCGGCTTCACTGTCGTGTGTCGCTTCCACAAAGCGCTCAGCGGCCTCAAAAACCAGCTCCGGGGTGAACCCGGCATTGATGGCACGGGCTGAGAATTTGCGGATGCGGTCGCGCTTAGCGCCGCTCAGTTGCGGGGCGCTCTGGGTGAGAAACGCGTTGAGTTTTTCTTTCTCAAGCGTGGTGTTATAGCGGGCAAGCGCGTCGTCGATGAGCGCAGGCTCATAGCCTTCATCACGGAGTTTTTGACGCACGTATCGCGGGCCTTTCAAGGCGCTTGAAAAAAACATTTCAAGCCACGTTTCTAGCGCTTTCTCTTCATTGAGGTAGCCGTCTTTTTTGAGTTTTTTTACGGCTTTATCGATGGTGGTGGCGTCGTAATCGTGTCGTTTAAGCAAACCGCGCAAGGCGCGTTCGGTGTGGTTTTGTCTGGCGAGCGCATCGAGGCTTGTTGAGAGCGCGCGGTAAAAAGTGTCGTCGCGTTTGATGGCTTTCAGCTGGTTGGCATCAAGCGCATCGGCGGAAAAAAGGCGATGGGCCACCACGGTTTCGCGGTGCAAGCTCAACGTTTCTGATGGGCCTTCCAGCGTCAGTTCATAGGCGTGTTTTCCGGTCGGTTTGAGCGTTTTAATCGTCGCCATGGATAATCGCCTCCAAATGTGCGATGGCGGCTTGAAGTTGGGTGTCGTTTTCGGGGTCGTTGCGGTAGTCGATAAGCGCTTGTGAAAGGGCCGAGGCGGTCTCGGCGTCGAGTTCGCCACTTGCCGTGATGCCGGCATCGGTTTGAAAGGCCTCGAGGGCGGTTTGCGTGGCCGCATCGAAGTATCCGTCGGTGCGCACATCGTACCCGAGCATATTCAACAAGACTTGCATGCGTGCCACGGCATCATGCACGGTGTCGAAACTGAAGCGTTGGTCGGCTGAGACGTAAAGCAGCGGTGTGGTGAAAAGCGGGTTTTGCGCAACCTCAATTGTCGGGGCGATGCCCGCAGGGTCGCTATCTTCAATCCAAATGCCGCTGCCGGTTAACCAGCGGCCATTGGTGAGGTTCAGGAAATGGTTGCGGATGCTTCTCAGTTCAAACATCACCTGTTGGGTGCCTTTTCCGAATGTCTGGGTTCCGATCAGTGGGTAGTCGCCAAGTTCGTGCATCGCCGCGGCGAAGACTTCGCTGGCGCTGGCGCTGTGCTGGTTGATCAAGATGGCGATGGGGTAAGGTTTTGGATCGCTTGGGTTGAGTTTTGATTGCGTCAAGGTGGCTTCATTGTTCCGCCAGCGTTCGCTTTGGAAAAACGGCGCGTCGTCGCCTAAAAATTCATCCAAGATTTTTTCAAGCGTGCTCAAAAGGCCGCCGCCGTTGTCGCGAACGTCGATGATTAACCCGTCGATGCCAAGCGTCTCAAGCGATTCGAGATGATCTTTAAAAACATCGGCGGTGTCGGTTCCGAAGCTGTGAATGTGAATGATGTGGATGTTGTCTTTGATGGTTTCAGAGGTCACGCTCGGATTGTCGATGCGACGCCGGGTGAGGGGCGGCGTTTCGTAGAAAACGCCTTGGCGTTCGTAGCCGATGGTGACTTCCGAACCTTCCTCACCAGCGAGTGCAGTGATGGTTTCGAGGTACGATTTTTGTCGATAATCGACGCCGTCGATGTGGGTGATGACATCGCCCGCCATCAACCCGCCTTCAAGCGCAGGCGAATCGGGGAACACGCCGACGATGACGACGCGTTCATCGACGTTTTGGATGGTGACGCCGATGCCGACAAAATCCTCGCCTTGGCGTTCGAGCCAACGCAAGTAATCGGTTTCGTCGTTGTAATAGGTGTATGGGTCTTCTAGCGACGCAATCATGCCATCGATGGCACCGCGCCAGAGCGTTTCTTCTGAGGGTTGGCTGACGTGGTTTCGATGCAGTTCGTCGAAGACTTCGTTAAAGACGGCGTTGTCGTAACTGCGCCCGGGCGGGGTCATCATCAGTCCCGCGAGGAAAACCAGCGCAATCATCGCAAAAAACAACACGGTGTTGAGGATTCGTTTTGGGTTGTTTGGCATCAGGCATCCTCCGTTCGGGCGTCAAAATCGCCCTGTATTTCTGTCGCCGGGGTGGCGAAGACGAACGCCTTCGGATCGGCCTCGGCGATGATGTTTCGTATGATGTGGTACTCGTTTCGCGTGATGACGGTGACCAGCATGGTTTTTTGGTGATCGCTGTACCCGCCCTTGACAGGCACGAGGCTGACACCACGTTCAATGTTTTGGTAGATCAGTGACTTGATGGCGTCGGGCTTGTCGGTCACGATTTGCACGGTGCGCAAGGCGTTTGATCCGATGACAACCGCGTCGGCAACCTTCCCTGCCACCACCACCGTCAAGATCGCGTAAAGCCCACCGGCAATGCCGGCATCGGCGTAGAAAGCGATCATCCCGGAGAAGATAATCGCGCCGTCGACAAGGTAGATTGAGACCGACAGTGGGAGTTTGAGTTTTCGGTTGAGTATCTTAATCGGAATGTCGGTGCCTCCGCTTGTGCCGCCGTAGCGAATGACGTAACCAAACCCAAGGCCCATGAAGAAACCACCAAACGCGATGGCGATCAATGGGTCGTTGGGAAGGTCGAGAAGCGGGCTAAACTGTTCGAGCAAAAACAAGAAAATCGGAAAGACGAGCGAACCATATAAGCTGCGTGTGAAAGACGCAAACCCAAGGGCAGCCCAGCCTAAGAGTAAAAGCACGGCGTTTAGCACCAACACCACGAGCCACATCGGTACGCCGAGAAGTTCATTAAACAACAGGCCGACGCCACTCACGCCACCGATGACGAGGTTGTAAGGGGCAATGAAATAGTAAAACCCCGCCACCATGAGGAAGATGCCGAGGGTGATCATCCCGTAGCGACGTCGAGGTGTTAGGGTTTTAAGCGTTGTCATTGGTCAGTTCTCCTTTGGCAAGGGCGCGTAAGTACGCTTCGACGAACTCGTCAAGATCGCCGTCGAGCACTTTTTGGACGCTGCCGGTTTCAACGCCGGTTCGATGGTCTTTGACCATGGTGTATGGATGCATCACATACGAACGAATCTGCGAACCAAAGGCGATCGAGGTGCCGATGTTTTTCATGCTGTTGATTTCGTCTTTGTGTTTTTCCAGCTGCAACTTGTAAAGCTTTCCGCGTAAAATTTGCATCGCTTTGGCGCGGTTTTTTATTTGCGACCGTTCGTTTTGGCACGTCACCGTAAGGCCGGTGGGCAAGTGGGTAATCCGCACGGCCGAGTCGGTGGTGTTAACGCTTTGTCCACCGGCGCCGCTTGAACGGTAGGTGTCGATTTTTAAATCGCCATCTTGTATGTCGACGTCGATGGTGTCGTCGATCTGTGGGATGATGTTTACGCTCGCAAAGCTTGTATGGCGCCGGCCGGACGCATCAAAGGGGCTGATGCGCACCAGGCGGTGGACGCCGGCTTCGGCTTTGAGGTAACCAAACGCATAGCTTCCTTCGGCGGTGAAAGAGACGCTTTTTAACCCGGCTTCGCTCGCTTCTTGGTAGTCGTTCATGTCGATGGTGTAGCCACGCCGTTCACAGTAACGGCGCATCATGCGGTAAAGCATTTCCGCCCAATCTTGCGATTCGGTTCCTCCGGCGCCGGGATGGATTTCAATGGTGGCGCCGAGGTGGTCATAGGATTCCGATAGGTAAAGCGTCGTTTCAAATGCCGCAAGCGTCTTTTCAAAGCTTTTGACATCGCGTTCGACCGAGTCGACCGTCTCACCCATGTCCATCAGCTCGGCAGCGATTTTTAAGTTCTCCAACGTGTCGGTCAGTTCCTCATACGTCGACAGACGGTTTTTGTGGTGTTTGAGGTCGGCGATGACTTTGTTGGCGGATTGATGGTCATCCCAAAACCCGTCTTCGTATGTGCGCTTTTCGAGCGACTCGATGGTCGCTTTAAGACGGTCGAGATCGAGTTGACCTTTCAGTTCATCAAGGGTGGCTTCGAAGGAAGCGATTTTGTTTTCGAGATCGGTGCGTTCCATGCGGATCACGTTCCTTTGCGTGGGGTAAGATAACAGGAAGACTCAAGCGGGACCTGAGTCTTCCGGGTCTAACGACCGTGGCAGTGTTTGTATTTTTTGCCGCTGCCGCAGGGGCATGGTTCGTTGCGGCCGACTTTGTTGCTGCGGCGTGGTTTGCGTTTTTCAGAATCGTCGGACCCGGCGTGCGTGGCGGTCGGTTTGGCGACTTGCACGCGTTCGACACGGTCGCGGATGACGGCACGTAAAGCGTAGGAAGCCGCGTCGGACTCAATGGCTCCGATCAGTTCTTCAAACATTTGGTAGCCGATTTCTTGGTACTCGCGAAGCGGGTTTTGCTGGGCGTATGAACGCAGCGAGATGCTTTGGCGCAGTTCGCTCATTTGGTCGATGTGACGAACCCAGTGGGTGTCGACGACCTTCAGCAACATCGCCTTGAAAAACTCGTTGTACTTCTCCTCGCCAAACTGCTTGCGTTTACGACTTAGCTGTTCGTTGACAACCTTGAGCAGGTACTCCTTGCTTTTTTCGGGGTCGTCGCTCAGGCTGTTTTTGTCGACGGCGTTCAGGTGGAACACCTTTCCGTCAATCGCATCGTGCATTCTGTTTACATCCAAGGTGGGACGCTTTTTTTCGGGGTCGACGTATTGATCGACAAGGCGTTCAATCTGACGTTTAACGATGCCCTCACCAATTGCAGTGACGTCGTCGTTTAGAAGGATGTCGCGACGTTGCTCGTAGATGATTTCGCGCTGTTTTCGAATGACTTCATCGTATTGCAAGACCGTTTTCCGGCGGTCGAAGTTGTTGCCTTCAATCTGACGTTGTGCGCGGCGAATGAAGCGTGAGAAGATGCCGTAGTCGATCGGTTTTTCGGCGTCTTGTCCTTTCACGCGGGTAAGCATCTCGATGCGGCGTTTGAAGGTGTCGCCGCCAAAGCGTTTTAGCAGATCGTCTTCGGCTGAAAGGAAAAATTTCGAATAACCCGGGTCGCCCTGGCGTCCGCTTCGGCCTCGGAGCTGGTTGTCAATGCGGCGTGATTCGTGGCGTTCGGTCCCTAAGACGGCGAGGCCTCCCAGTTCGACGACGCCCTCGCCGAGCTTGATGTCGGTTCCGCGTCCGGCCATGTTCGTGGCGATGGTGACGGCGCCTTTTTGTCCGGCGTTTTCAACGATGTGGGCTTCGCGTTCGTGCTGCTTGGCGTTCAAGACTTCGTGTGGCACACCGCGACGTTTGAGCAGTTTGCTTAGGCGTTCACTGCTTTCGATTGCGATCGTCCCGATCAACATCGGTTGGCCGCGCTCGTAACGTGCTTTGATTTCGTCGGCGATGGCGTTGTATTTCGCTTTCATCGTCGCGAAGATCATGTCGTTGGCGTCTTCACGGATGACGGGCTCGTTGGTCGGAATTTGGATGACGAGCATGTTGTAGATGTTGCGGAACTCTTCTTCTTCGGTTTTCGCGGTTCCGGTCATCCCGGAAAGCTTATTGTACATCCGGAAGAAGTTTTGGAAGGTGATGGTGGCTAGGGTGGTGGTTTCTTTTTTAATCTCAACGCCTTCTTTGGCTTCGAGCGCTTGATGCAACCCTTCGCTGTATTGACGGCCATGCATCAAACGACCGGTGAAGGGGTCGACGATGATGACGGTGTTGTCTTGGACGACGTAATCGACGTCGCGCTCCATCGTGAAGTTGGCTTTGATGGCGTTGTTAATGTGGTGAAGGAGGCTGACGTGGTCGAGGTCGTAAAGGTTTTCGACGTTGAAATAACGCTCGGCCTTGGCGATGCCTTCAGGCGTGAGCGTGACGGATTTTGCTTTGATGTCGATGTCGTAGTCCTCTTCGCGGAGGGTTCGCGAAAAAGCTTGAGCTTGCAGGTAGAGGTTCTGCATGGTTTTTGCGCCACCCGAAATAATCAGGGGGGTACGGGCTTCGTCGATGAGGATTGAGTCGACCTCATCGATGATCGCGAAGTTGAGGGGGCGTTGCACCATGTCGTCTTTGTAGATGACCATGTGGTCGCGCAAGTAGTCGAAGCCAAGTTCGTTGTTCGTGGAATAGAGAATATCGCAGGCATAGGCTTCGCGTTTTTCGACGCTGGTTTTGTCGCGATTGTTGAGTCCGACAGTCATGCCGAGGAACCGGAAAATATCACCGATTTCACCGTCGGCTTCACGCGATGCAAGATAGTCGTTGACCGTGACGATGTGGACGCCCTCGCCGCTTAAGGCGTTCAAGTACGCGGGCATAACCGCGGTCAAGGTTTTCCCTTCACCGGTTTTCATCTCGGCAATGTTGCCTTCGTGGATAACTTTGGCGCCCATGATTTGCACTTTAAAAGGGGTCATGCCAGTGACGCGGGTGGACGCTTCGCGCACGAGCGCGAAGGCTTCAACCGCGAGGTCTTCAAGCGTTTCCCCGGTCTGAAGGCGTTCTTTGAACGCCTCGGTCTTGGTTTCAAAGTCATCGTCGTTGAGTGCTTTCATCTCCGGCGCAAGCGCCATGACTTCTTCTGCGAACGCTTCTAAGCGTTTGCGAGCGCGGCGTCCCGGGTCAAACAGTTTTTTAAGCATATCGTCACCTCGTTTAATCATTCCTATCATACCATAAACAGCGCGCTTTTCCAAAGGATTTGTCGTTGCGAAAACGGCCGTGTGAACACACCAAACGTGGCAATAAAAAAGCGCCGGACGGTCGCCGGCGCTTTGGGTGTCATTCGGTTTCGATGAGGGCGTATTTTCCATCGTCGCGGAGGTAGACAAGGGAGGTTTTATCCGTGGTATCGTCCTTGTAAAGGAAGAAGTCGTGTCCCAGCATCTCCATGGCGGTGATGGCTTCGTCGGTGGTCATTTTTTCAAGTTTGATTTCTTTGCGTTTTACAGGGGTTTTGACAAGTTCGCGTTCTAAGGCTTCGAGGTCGATTTCTTCGTTAAATATTTCCGCGGTGCCTTCTTTCTTTTGCAAGCTTCGTGTGATCTTGGTTTTATTTTTGCGAATTTGGCTTTCGAGTTTGTCGATGGCGAGGTCAATGGCGGCGTACATGTCTTCTTCTTTTACCTCGGCGCGCATCGTGTAGTACTTGGTCGGAATCGTCACTTCGACCCGGTGGTGGTCTTTATAGGTTTTGCAGACCACGAAGGCGTCGAGTTCCTCCTTGAAGTACCGTTCGACCTTTGAGAGTTTGTCTTTGGCGTAGCTCTCGATGGCGTCGGTGACTTTGAATCCGTTCTTGCCTCTGACTTCAACAAGCATCAAGATCAACTCCTTTGGTTTGATACTTATATTATATCATAGGCAGGCGGTGAGGGTGAGCATTTCGTTTCATTTTACGCGCCACCGCCACTGGAAGCGCCGAACATCGCCAAGGTCTTTTGGTCAAGCGCACGGCTGGCGTAAAGCCTCAGTGGATTTCCGAGTGCCCCAAGCAGCCTCAGCGCTTCGGCAGTTGGGGTTTCGTCACGGTCAAAGAGGTAAGGCGTCCCCCTTTCTTTGATGAGGTGTTTAAAGAATCGCCGCGTCAGGGCGGGGTGGTCGCCGGCGTGTTCGAGATGGCACACTTCCATTACCGTCGCTTCAAGCGGTATGACCGCTAGCGAGAGTGTTGCGCGCTCGTAAGCGACGCAGACATCGCACAACTTGGTCTCATTAAAGAGGCTTTCAAAGGTCTGAGGACGAACATAAAAAGCGTGGCAGATCTGGCATGTGGGCATGTGGCGCCTCCTCTCATTTCTATGATAGTAAATGGACGAGAGATTTCTTTTAAGGCAAGAAAAAACCGTGTCTCGCGACACGGTTTAGGTATACTTTTTTGGCTCAATCTTACCGCTTAAGAAGGCGTGCATGTTGAAGGCGAGCGCCTCGAGTTCGTTTTCCCCGGGGTAGATGACGATGTCACCGAGGTGTTCGATGGTCTCGATTAGCGGTTGGATGATGTCTTGGTTGTACGCGAGGCCACCGGTTAAGATGATGGCGTCGAGCGAGCCTTTCGTGAGGGCGTGCAATGCGCCGATTTCTTTGGCGATTTGATGCACCATCGCTTTGACAACGCGCACGGCTTCGACGCGGCCGTCGTTGAGCATGTCGGACACCTCTTCGGCGTCTTTGGTGTTTAGGTAGCTGAACATGCCGCCGTAGCCGTGAATCAGTTTAAGCAGCTCTTGTTTGGTGTATTGGCCGCTGTAGGCGAGTTCGATGACGCTGACAACCGGCAGGCTGCCGGTGCGCTCGGGGCTGAAAGGCCCATCACCATCGAGGGCGTTGTTGACGTCGACTACTTGGCCGAGTTTGTGGTAGCCCACGCTGATGCCGCCACCGAGGTGGGCGACAATCAAGTGCATCTCTTCGTAGGGTACGTTAACCTTTTTGGCGTAGGTGCGTGCGACGGCTTTTTGATTGAGCGCATGAAACAAGCTGCGTCGTTCGATGCCGTTAAGCCCGCTCATCTTTGCGACCTTATCCATCTCATCAACCACCACGGGATCGGCGATGTAGGCTTTTTTATCGACCTGACTCGCCAAGCGGTGGGCGATGAGCCCACCGAGGTTGGAAGCGTGGGTGCCATAGGTGTTTTTCGAGAGGTCTTCAATCATCGTTTCATCGACTTCATAGAGTCCGCTGCTTAAGGGTTTTAAGAGCCCTCCGCGTCCGATGAATCCGTCGATGTCTTCGAGCTTGAAGTCGTTGGCGTAGAGAAAATCGAGGATGAGCGTTTGTCGGTACGGTATTTGATCGGCGAGTGTCTCGAAGGTGAGCATTTCGCCGTCATCGTGCTTAATCGTTTCTTTGGCAATGCGTTTTGTGTTGTGGAACACGGCAACTTTGGTGCTTGTGGAACCGGGGTTGATCGTCAGGATTTTCATCCCTGTTTCACCACCTTAATCCGCCGTCAAGCGGCGAGTTTCATGCCGGTTTCTAACGCTTTCACGTTGATGTCCATGAGCTTCGCTTTGTCGCCACTGAACGTTTTCTTAAAGACCTCGATGATGGCGTCTTTTTTGAAGATGCCGGTGGCTTGAATGTAGGCGCCAAGCATGATCATGTTGGCGACACGGAGGTTGCCAAGTGCCAATGCTTCTTTGTTGGCGTCAATCGTGATAAGGCGTACATCGTCACGGTACTCATAGTCCTTGATGGCGGCGTCATTGACGATTAAGAGACCATCTTTTTTCAACTTGGGCTCAAACTTCTCAAGCGAAGGGAGGTTCAATGCGACGACGGAGTCGGGACGAGTGACGACAGGGCTGTTGATCATTTTGTCGCTGATGGCGATGGAACAGTTTGCGGTGCCGCCACGGGTTTCCGGACCATAAGAGGGAATCCATACGGTGTTTAACCCTTCGTTGGTGGCGGCATAGGCGAGCATTTGTCCCATCAGCATGACGCCTTGTCCACCGAAGCCGGCGACGATGACTTGTTCGTGCTTCGCCATGTTAGTTCTCCTCCTTTGTGGCGTCTTTAAAGAGCCCGAGAGGGTAGTAAGGAATCATCTGATCGACGGCCCAGTTCAAGGAGTCTTGCGGTGTCATGCCCCAGTTGACCGGGCATGTTGAAATGAACTCGATCATCGAGAAGCCTTGTTTTTTGGTTTGCACGTCAAACGCTTTTTGCAAGGCTTTTTTCGCTTTCCGAATGTGTTTGGGATCGTGGACGCTGACGCGCTCGAGGTAAGTTGCTCCCGGAACGGTCGCGAGCATTTCAGACATTCTCAAAGGCAGGCCGGCTTCAGCTTGTTCGCGCCCACGCGGTGATGTGGTCGTCTTTTGTCCAATCAAGGTGGTCGGTGCCATTTGTCCACCGGTCATGCCATAGATGGCGTTGTTGACGAAGATGACGGTGATGTTTTCGCCGCGATGGGCAGAATGGACGATTTCGGCGAGGCCGATCGATGCGAGGTCGCCGTCGCCTTGGTAGGTGAATACCGTTGCCTCGGGGTTGACGCGTTTGATGCCGGTTGCGACCGCGGGTGCGCGGCCGTGGGCGGCTTGTTGGGTGTCGCAGTTAAAGAACTCGTAACTCATGACGGAGCAACCGACGCTGGCGATGCCGACGGCGGTGTCGAGCAAGCCCTGTTCGACGAGCACTTCGCCGATGAGTTTATGGATGATGCCGTGGGTGCAACCCGGGCAATAGGTCAGTTGACGTTCGGTGAGACCTTCGGTCGGTTTATAGATGGTTTGGGCTTTCATGCGGGTGACCCCCCTACAAGTTTACGGACTTCGTCAGCGATTTCATCGGCTTCTGGCACGATGCCACCGGCGCGACCGTAGAAGGCGAGCTTACGTTTGCCTTCGTTGACCATGCGGACGTCTTGGTGCATTTGACCAAGGCTCATTTCAACGGTCAAGAGCATCTTCGCTGATTCGGGCAGTTTCTCGAACGCTTTTTCTGGGAACGGCCACAGCGTGATTGGACGCAACAGTCCGACTTTGATGCCTTCTTCACGAAGCGTTTCGATGACGCTGCGCACGACGCGCGCGACGGTGCCGTAGGCAACGATGACGATGTCGGCGTCGTCGGTTTGAATCATCTCATAACGCTGTTCTTTTTCGACCATTTCGTCGTATTTCTTCTTAAGGGCGAGGTTGTGTCCTTCAAGGCCTTGGGTGTCAAGGTGCAAGCTGACGATGGTGTTTCTTTTTCCACGTTCGCCGGACTTGCCGTTGGCGGCCCAGTCTTTTGGTGGAAGGTCCATCTTAGGAATCTCGTTGTCAAGGTCGACAGGCTCCATCATTTGGCCGATAAGGCCATCGACGGCAATCATTACCGGGTTGCGGTAATAATCGGCGATATCAAAGGCTTGGCGCACGAGGTCGACGGTTTCTTGAAGGGTTTCCGGTCCAAAGGAAAGCACGTGGTAGTCGCCGTTTCCGCCACCGCGTGTCACTTGGTTGTAGTCGCCTTGGCTCGGTTGGATGCTGCCGAGACCGGGTCCGCCGCGCATGACGTTGATGATGACGGCCGGCAGTTGGCTTCCTGCCATGTAACTGATGCCTTCTTGTTTTAAGGCGATGCCAGGGCTAGATGATGATGTCAATACACGAGCTCCGGCGCCGGCGGCGCCGTAAACCATGTTGATGGCGGCGACTTCGCTTTCGGCTTGGACAAACACGCGACCGTATTCTTTCATGTGATATGAGAGGTACTCGGGAACTTCGTTTTGCGGGGTAATCGGGTATCCGAAGAATGCATCGCAGCCGCCTTTGATTGCGGCGAGCGCCATTGCTTCGTTCCCTTTCATCAGTACTTTGGCCATCCAATCACTCCTTCACGAATCGTTCGACGGTGATGACCGAGTCCGGACAGATCATCGCGCAAAACGTACAAGCGATGCATTTTTCCGGATCGTTAACCATCAAGGGTGTGTAGCCTTTTTGGTTGGTCGTCGACGTATCTAATTCTAAAATATGGACCGGGCACTGATGCACGCATAAGGCACAGCCTTTGCATCTGTCCTGGTCAATAATAACTCTTCCTTTGGCCATAATATCCTCCTATAACCAGTGTTTCGCAAGGTACCGCGTCAACGGACGCGTTTCTCCTGCGAAGTCTCCGGTGGTTTTCACGGTTGTTTCGACGAACGTCATGACGATGGGAACGCCGGTTTGTGCTTCGACTTCTTTGAGCACGGCTTCACCGTCGCGAATCGTTTGTTCGTCGGTGTACTCCAGCATGTTCGCGTTGTTGATGAGGCCGGTGACGCGAAGCTGGCTGGTGTTTTGAAGTTCGTCGATGACGCGGACGATTTTTTCCGCACTGTCGGTTTCCATGCGGTTGATGTTGATGACGACGAGGAAATCGAGGTTCTCCGGGTCTTTAATCATGTCACGGTATTGCATCATGATTTTTGCGCCGTGCTTGGTGCCGCCGAGGTCATAGACGGCGCGCATACTCCTATTAACAAAAGGACGACTCCCTTTCGGACTGATGAAAGGGAGGTCGCTTCCTGCGGCATTCTCCAGGGTCGACTCGGCGACCTCGACGCCGTGTGATTCCAGCAGCGCACGCACGCTGCGCGAGCGAAAATACGGATTGATGATGTCGAGGTCGACGAGCATGTCTGATTTTTCCTGGACGGCCAGATTGACCGCGATTTCCGATTTTCCCGAGCCGTAATGGCCCGTCAAAATCGTGATCCGTTTCATCCGCGCTTGACGAAATTCGAACGGACGCGGCTGATGAGTTTGATGCGTTCTTCGGCGAACATCAGCGCCGCTTGTTGGGTGTGGACATCGTTCTCGCGAGCGATTTCGTAGATGGATATGAGGCGGTCGTAGATTTTGACGATGTCGTTGTCGGCGTTGGCTTCGTTGTAGCCTTGGATTTCGTGGTATACGTTGATCAGGCCACCGGCGTTGATGACGAAGTCGGGCGCGTAGAGGATGCCCTTATCTTTGAGCGCTTGGCTGTGTTTTTCTTCGTCTTCAGGGACGTTGTTGGCGGTGCCGGCGACGATTTTGCATTTCAGTTGTTTGATGGTTTTGTCGTTGATGACGGCGCCGAGTGCGCATGGTGCGAAGACGTCGACGTCAAGGCCGTAGATGTCGTCTGGTTCCACAAACTCAACGTCGGGGTACTTCTCGTTGATTTTTTTGATGTGTTTTTCGTTGACTTCGGTGTAGTAGATTTTTTTCGCTTTCGCTTCACGGAGGTACCCGATCAGGAAGTCACCGGTTTGTCCGGCTCCTTGCACGGCAAAAGTTTTCCCTTCAATTTTCGAGCTTCCAAACACTTCTTTGAGCGATGCACGGATGCCGTGGAAGACGCCGAGCGCAGTTTTTGGCGATGGGTTACCGCTTTTGTGCGCAAGGCCGACAACGTAGTCGGTTTCCATGTTCACGAAATCAAGGTCTTTGGTGCCGACGTTGATGTCTTCGGCGGTAATGTAGCGGCCGTTGAGCGTTTGCACGTAACGCCCGAGTCCACGGAAGTACGCTTCGCTCTTGACTTTTTCAGCGTCGCCGATGAGGACGGTTTTGCCGCCGCCGAGGTTGAGGCCTGCTGCCGCGGCTTTGAAGGTCATGCCGCGTGCGAGGCGCAGCACGTCGATGGTTGCTTCTTCTTCGTTGTCGTAGTTCCAAAGCCGGGTGCCGCCTAGCGATGGCCCAAGTTGCGTGTTATGAATGCAGGTGATGCCTTTGAGGCCGGTCGCTTCGTCATGGAAAAACACCAGTTGTTCATACCCGTATTTCTCCATGTACTCAAATTTCTTCATTAAAAAATCCTCCTTAGAAAAGATTCTCATTTCACAAATTTAAACGCCGTCACATGAAAGCGTTTTTACACATCCGATTATAACATTTACTTTTTGGGTTTTCAATGATATTTGGGCATATTTTTGAAATCTGACGGTTCTTTTGTATGACAAATTATAAGCAACTACAAACAAGGAAAACGCCCTCGGGCGAGGGCGTTTTTAGACGACGATGTTAATCAGTTTTCCAGGCACAACAATAACTTTCTTAATCGGCTTGCCATCGATAAATTTCTGTGTTTTCTCACTGTCGAGGGCGAGCGATTCAAGCGTTTCTCTCGGGGTGTCTTTTGCGACCTCGATTTTATCGCGCACCTTACCGTTGACGCTAATGACCATCGTGATCGTGTCATCGACCAAGTAGGTGGGGTCGGGTTTTGGATACGCCGCGAAGGTTAAACTTTCGCGGTTGCCGAGGCGTTCGTTCAACTCTTCGGTGATGTGTGGAGCGAACGGATGAAGCAGCCGCAACAAATTCTCAAAGGCGTCTTTAGGAACCACTTCAAGCGCGCTCAAGTCGTTGGCGAGGGTCATTAGTTTGGAAATCGCCGTGTTGAACTTCGACGCTTCGATGTCGGCGTTGACGCCGTTGATGGTTTTGTGGACGATTTTCAGAACCTCAGTCGATGGAGTGTCATCGGTCAAGTGATCGGCGAGGCGCCAAACTTTGTCTAAGAAACGACGGGCGCCTTTGACACCCGATTCGCTCCACGGGGTGGATTGTTCGTAGTCGCCAATGAACAAAATGTAAAGGCGAAGCGTGTCGGCGCCGAAACGCTCGACGATGTCCATCGGGTTGACGACGTTGCCTTTGGATTTGCTCATCTTGTCGCCGTCAGGGCCTAAAATCAAGCCTTGTGCGGTGCGTTTTTTGTAGGGTTCCCCCATTGGCGTGACGCCGATGTCGTGTAGGAAGAGGTGCCAAAATCTCGAGTAAATGACGTGGCGGGTGACGTGCTCCATGCCGCCGTTGTACCAATCGACGTTCATCCAGTAGGTGAGTTTTTTGTAGTCGGCTAAGGCTTTTGCGTTTTTAGGATCGGTGTAGCGTAGGAAATACCAGCTGCTGCCGGCCCATTGTGGCATCGTGTCGGTTTCGCGTTTTGCCGGTTTGCCGCATCTTGGGCAGGTTGTGTTGACGAAATCATCGATTGCCGCGAGCGGGCTTTCACCATCGGCGGCGGGCTCAAAGCGTTCGACGGCGGGCAAGGTCACGGGCAGGTCTTCTTCGTTGACGCCGACCATCCCGCAATCGTCGCAGTGGACGATGGGAATCGGTTCTCCCCAGTATCGCTGGCGGTTGAACGCCCAGTCTTTCATTTTGTAGTTGATGGCGCGGCTGCCGAGTTTTTCTTTTTCAAGAAAGTCAATGGTCGCGGGAATGGCTTCTTTGACGTCCATGCCATTGAGGAAGTCGCTGTTGACGAGGATGCCGGTCTCGGTGTCGGTGTAGGCGGCTTCGGTGACGTCGCCGCCTTGGATGACTTCGACGATGTCGAGGTTGTGTGTTTTCGCAAAATCGTGGTCACGCTGATCGTGGCCCGGAACGGCCATGATGGCGCCGGTGCCATACCCCATCATCACGTAATCGGCGACGAAGATTGGGATGCGCTTTTTGGTGCCGGGATTGATGGCTTCTAGCCCGTCAAGTCTGACGCCGGTTTTATCTTTGACGAGTTGCGTGCGTTCAAACTCGCTTTTGTGGCGGGCTTGTTCGCGGTAGCGGTCGATGGCGTCTTTATTGCGTATTTTTCCACGGGCTTTTTCCAGCAGCGGATGTTCGGGAGCGATGACCATAAACGTTGCGCCAAAAAGGGTATCAGGTCGTGTGGTGAACACCCTGAGCGATTCATCCGTGTCGGCCACGGCGAAGGTAATCTCGGCGCCGACGCTCCGGCCAATCCAGTTTTCCTGTTCGGTCTTAATTCGTGGCAGTGTCTCTAAATCCTTTAGTCCATCTAACAGTTTTTCGGCGTAGGCGGTAATCTTCAAAAACCAAACGTCTTTTTCCTTTTGCACGACCGGCGAATCGCAGCGGTCACATGCTCCGCCCTGGCTTTCTTCGTTGGAGAGCACGACTTTGCATGAAGGGCAGTAGTTGACATCGGTTTTGTTGCGGTAGGCAAGGCCATGTTCAAAGAGCTTCAGAAAAATCCATTGTGTCCACTTGTAGTAATCGGGGTCGGTGGTGTCAACAACACGGTCGAAATCAAAACTAAACCCGACGTCTTTAAGCTGTTTGGTGAAGGTTTCGATGTTTTGATCGGTCACGGTGCGGGGGTGAATCTTCGCTTGCATGGCGTAGTTTTCCGTCGGCAAGCCAAACGCGTCAAAGCCGATGGGAAAAAGCACGTTATGCCCTTCCATGCGGCGTTTACGGGCGACGATTTCTAAGCTTGTGTAGGCGCGGATGTGGCCGACGTGCATGCCGGTCCCTGACGGGTAGGGAAACTCCACAAGCGCATAATACTTCGGTTTATCATCAAAATCGACGGCGGCGAAAACGTTGTTGTCGTACCATGTTTTCTGCCATTTTGGCTCAATGGTTTTGGGGTTGTAACGCATTGTAATCACTCCTTATAGGTCAATAAAAAAGTCCGCCCTTACGCAAGGACGAACCCTACAGTCCGCGGTACCACCTTCGTTCCGGCTTGCGCCGGCACTCAACGCCCTTAACGCGGGCAACGACAAGCTCAACGGACGAGTTCACGAGACCACACCACCGGTTTACACCACCCACCGGCTCTCTTGAGATGCTTAATCGCTACTGCTTCCGCGTCATCGCTTTGGTTTATCTTATCATATCAAGCCCTTGCGGGCAAGGTTTACTGGCGATAAATTCGCCGGAAGAGTTCCATCGACAAGCGGTTCATCTGACGGAACGCGAGGAAAAGCGCGACGATAAATAGGAAGAATGAGATGTTGTAGACGACGCTGAAGAGCTCGTGGAAGATCATCACCACAAACAACATCGTTGCCGCATAGGCCATCATCACATACATTTGCTTAAACGGTACTTGCGGAATCCGCATCCGTGTTAAAAACGCATTCAAGAGCACAAACACGTTAAACAGCAAGAAGTTACCAACCACCGCGGAAAAGAGATTCAACCACATGAAGAACCCACGAGCCGGTTGAAGCGACTGGTCGAGAAACACCATGAAATCGTCGTAAAACGCGCGAGGGTTCTCCTCGTCGTAGGTGAAGTTCAACTCGCTGAGGTCAAGGCCATAATCGGCGAGGGCTTTTTCGGATATCACCGTGCCCATGACGACCATGTAGGCCGTCTCGTCGTGGATGACCAAGTGAATACGCATCCGGTCGTAGCCGCTTGGGTCAAACGCACTGCGGCTGTCTAAGGTGACATCAAGCCCGGTCAAGGTTTGCCTCGCGGCGATGCCGCGAAGCACGCTGTGACGTGTGGCCTCGCCATCGCAAACTAGCGTTGCCTCGACAATGGCACAATCGGCCTCGGGCCGCGTGTAGTTTTCTCGCACCAACGACCGTTCGGACGGGGTAAGGTCGCTTCGCAACGATGCGTCCAATGCCGGCACCAGCGCCATCACCAACGCGAAAAGAAAGACGTAGAAAAACGCCTTAAATAAACGGTCTTTTCGATAGGCGATCAGCCCCTGTGGGGCGACAATCGCGGTGCGGATTTTATCGAGCATGCGTATCACCAAGGGTATTATAGCACAGATTCACGATTTTCAAGAAGTGTGCTACAATGTTCTCAGGTGATCGCCATGACACAACCACACACCCACAAACGCTACCTGACCCTCAACGACCATCTGCGCGCACGCTACGGACGCAAAGTCTTTAAAGTGCCGCTTGATGCCGGGTTCACCTGCCCCAACAAAGACGGCACCGCCGGCACCGGTGGGTGCGTGTTTTGCAGTCCGAGCGGCAGCGGCGACTACGCGGGCGATCAAGCCCTCACCCTCCGTGAGCAGTTCGACACCATCCGCGAGCGACTCCACGATAAATGGCCCGACGCGGCCTACATTCCGTATTTTCAAGCCAACACGAACACCTACGCCGACTTAGACACGTTGCGTGCGTGTTTCGACCAGGCCGCAGGGTTTCATCCCGACGTCGTGGCCATCGCCATCGCCACCCGTCCCGACGCGCTCGAAAACGATGTCATCGACTACCTCGATTCGCTTTCCAACCGCGTCGATGTGACGCTCGAACTCGGGCTGCAAAGCATGCACGATGAGACAGGACAACGCATCAACCGCGGCCACGATCTCAACACATTCGATGCGGCGGTCATGCGGCTTGCGAAAACCGGGGTCGAGATTGTCGTGCACATTATTAATGGCTTGCCCGGTGAGACGCCGGCGATGATGTTGGATACGATTAAGCACCTCAACACGCTACCGATTCATGGGGTGAAAATACACATGTTGCATGTCATGAAACGCACGGCGCTTGGCGAAGATTATGAAAAGGAGCCGTTCCCGCTGCTGGTTCTGCCGGCGTACGTGGACATTGTCGTGGAACAACTGCGTTATTTGCGGCCCGACATCGTCGTTCATCGGGTGACGGGCGACAGCCCAAAAGAGGCGCTTCTTGCGCCCGCGTGGACGCTTAAGAAGTTCGTCGTGATGAACGAAATCGACAAGCGCTTGCGCGCGCTTGATGCGCGCCAGGGCGATTGTTATAAAAAAAAGACGGATTAGTTGTCCGCCAATAAGAAGCGTGCGCGGTCTAAAAACAACACCAACGCCAACAGGTCGGCGCTCCCACCCGGGGAGACGCCTTTTTCTTTGAGCCTTGTTGACAAAGTCTGGTAAAGATGCATGTCGAAGGCTTTGTCGAGGACGGCACGAACCTCGGCTTTGGTTTCTTTTAAGGTGGTGTAGTTGTGGCGTTTGATGATGGTGGTATCGTCAAGTCGGCTAACGATGGCGCAGAGTTTTTGGTAGTCGTTGTAGGTGGGATTCGGGTACCACGCCATGACGCTTGGGAACCCACTGGCGACTTCGCCACGGATGCCGCGAAGGCCATAGTTTAGGTAGATGCGTTCTCCGGCGGTTAGGAACGCTTTTTTATCGAGATTATCAAAGTCGTGTTTGGTGGCGCGTTGAACCCATGATTTCATCGTGTTCAACGTGTCTTCAAGGGAGCGTTGGCGACGAATGCCGTCCATGAAGAAAGGCAAAAAGGCGCCGAAGATAAAGATGGCCCCCTTGTGGGTGTTGATGCCGTTTGTGGCTTCAAACATCGCTTTTTCTGTGGCCTTGCCGAAAGCGCGGAGTTTTTCAAGGTTGTTGTCGAGGTCGTTGCCGACGTCGAGGAACGTTTTAAACCACGGTTTAAGCGCGATGATGGCAGCCTCAAAATGCGAGGCGTTCATGTCGGTGTGGCATCCGGGGTCGCGCGACGTGACAAGCCCGAACTTCGGATGCAAGGCGAGTTCTTCTTCAAGCGCACGGCTTGCGTCGGTGGTCAACCGCTCAAGCAAGTATTCGATGGTGCGGTTTTCGACGTGGGCTCTAAGGGCAGAGACAGAATGGGTCTGGGCGCGAGCGCAAGCGTGGGCCGGTTGGTCACACACAAAGCAACTTCGTGGTGGGATGTCAAGTGATTCTCTTGTGATGCGACGTTTTTTGACGTACACATCGAGGTCGGCGTAGCGTCCGAGTGGATGGTCGGTTTCAAGGCGGATGGCTTCTTGTTTGGTGGCGATGGCGTCTTGGTCGATGGCGTAAAAAATGGCGTCGCCGGCTAAAGAGGTGTGGACGGTCCGCTGCTTGACGGTGAAGCGTTCGCCGATGATGCGGTCGAAAACCTTCCGGTGCACGGTGGCGTACCAGGTGTTTTTCGGGGCGCCTGGCACGTTGGTTTTGTAGACGAGGAGCGTTCCTTTCCATTTCTTTTGCGCAAGGCGGCGAGCTTTGTCGGTTTCATCTCGGGCGGCGATTAATGTCGATTCAATGTCGCGTGTCACGTCGTCTGAGGGCATCGATGGCTTCCTTTCCTTCGCGGCTTTTAAGGTGGGTAAGGGTCGCGTTTGGGACGTATGGCGCAATCGCTTCAACGGGCTGGGTCTTAAGGATTTTTCGCACCGAAGATGCGCTGATTGGATCACCGTCTATTTGCATGCGTGGGATGATGGTCAGCATCGCACCGAGTCGGCTTTTCATCGCCCGGTTGTAGGCGTCGGTCATCGGGCTGAAGGGTTCTTCTCCGACGTAGCGGGCGGTAATCTTGAAGGCGGGAACGTAGTGTGCTTTAAAGATGGCGACGTCGAGTTCGGCGTGGGCTTCTACGACGGCGGCTTCTTCTTTGAGGAAATAGGTTGGAAACGTGGCGAGCGAGACGAGGTACTTTCCGCTTGGAATCACGTGAACGCCGGGGATATCCTTGCACGCATCGAAGACAATCTTGTACCGCAACGCAAAAGGAAACGAACTCGCGTCTTCGCTGACGACAAAAACAAGCGTCTGATCATGCTCGCTTGCGGCTTTTTTGATGAGATGGAGGTGGCCGTTGGTCATCGGGTTGGCGTTGACGACGACGGCGGCTTTGGGTGCGTCGTCGAGCTTTGCCTCACGCTTGATGGCATGGAGCGCGTCGCGAATGGAACCACCGCTTTCAAGCAACGCGACGCGATCGGTGTCGGCAATCAAGCTGAACCCGAGCGATTCAAACATTGCGGTGTGCTCCTTGGCGGCGAAGATGAAGGCATGGGTGATGCCACGTGCGGTGAGCCGTTTCACCATGTCGCCAATCAACCGTGCCATCAAGTTTTCACCGCGATGGGCGGCGTCAACGGCGACGCATTTGATGACGTTTTTCGCGCTTGAGGCGGTGGCGATAATCTTGCCGTCTTCTTTGATGACGATGGTGTCGTCGATGTCGTGGTCATAAGCGAGATGATGCACCCTCAAAAAGGCGGCGACGGCCGCTTTTTCACGGTCTAACACAACATCATGCACGCGCATACGAATCACTCCTTAGCATGTAGCGTATCGAGGCGTTCGCCACGGCGGCTTTCAACGAATCCAATCGGGTGGGTTTTACGGGCCGTGCTTGCGGGCACCCCCGTGAGTGTGTGGGCAATGGCCATGAGGCCTTCAATGGTGTCAACGTGTAGGCCTGCTTTTTGGGCGGTTTCTATGATGCCTTGTCGAGCGGGGTTGATGGCGATGCCGCGTTCGGTGATGAGCACGTCAACGGTCTTCCCCGGGGTGGTGATCGTTGTCACACGCTCCTTGATGACGGGGATGCGTCCTTTGATGAGCGGTGTGACGATGAGGCTGAGTTTTGCGTCTTCGGCGGTGTCGCTATGGCCGCCTGAACCGCCGATGATGGTGTTGTGTGAGTCGGTGGTGACGTTGACGTTAAAGTCCAGGTCAATTTCGGTCGCCCCGAGGATTACGCAATCGAGGTCGGCGATGACGCGGTCGGGGTTGTTTGGGTTCGCGTAACGGTCCGCACTGATGGCGATGTGTGAAGCGTTTCTACGCAAGCTCGCGATGGCTTCAAGGTCAAAGCATTGCACGTCATAGAGTGTCTCAACAAGCCCGGCTTCAAGCATCTTCACATGGTGTCCGGTAATTCCCCCCGAAAAGAAACTGGCGTGGATTCGATCACGGGTCATTTTTTCATTCAGCATATCGACAACGCGAAGGCTGACGCCACCGGCGCCGCTTTGAAAGGAAAAGCCTTCCTTAATAACACCTAACGCATCCAACAATCGCATCGCGCTTCGGGCGATTTTCATGCCGATTGGATCGCGCGTGAGCGATAGCGTGCCGCTGGTGATGCCTTTCGGATCGCCGATGGAGTCTAAGACGAGAACGGCATCGACATCGGTTCCGTCGATTTGCGGATTTTCAAGATGATCGACCAGGGTGTCGGTCACAAGCACGACATGCTTGGCGTGCTTCACATCTTCCATGGCGTATCCTAAACTTCCGCAGGCGGCGGGTCCCTCAAGGCCGGAGGCGTTTTTCTGCGCATCGACCGCCGGGGCGGCGACGAAGGCAATGTCGATTGGGTTGTCTCCTTCGATGACGGCGCGGGCACGGCCGCCATGGCTTTGCATGCGGAGGATGTCGCCGCTGGCTTCTTTGGCGAAGTATTCGGCAACGGGTCCGTTTAAGTAGTTGGTCGTTAAGCTTGCGACGGCGCCTTCTTCAAGCAGGGTCTTAAGGACCCGGTGAACCGGGAAGACTGCCGAGGGATAGAGGCGAAGGTTTTTTAGCTTGCGCCGACGCGCTTCATCTAACACGTGGTTTTGTACGGCGTCGCCGTTTCGTAGGTGGTGATGAAACGATATTGACGCGCCGTCTTTGACGTTGAAATCGTCAAAAATGGCGGCGATGTCGGTGGTGGTTTTCATGCGTCATCGGCCCCTTGTTTGGCGCGCTTTAACAAAGCTTTCGCGCGGGTGATGATCGGTTTGTCGACCATCTTCCCGTCGAGCGAAAAGCGCATGCTTTTCGTCTTTTCATGCATGGCGACGATGCGCTCAGCCTCGTCGATGGCGGTGGCGCTTGGGACGAACGCGCGGTTGATCGCGTCGACGTGGTTGGGATGAATGCACGCTTTTGCGTCGAAACCAAAAGCGCGGGATTGGTCGATGTCACGCATCAACCCTGTGATGTCGTCGACGACGGGATAGGGTGTATCAATGGCGTCGATTTCAGCGGCCGCTGCGGCGAGGACGATAAGGCCGCGGGCGGTGGCGATTTCTGTGCGCGCGGCGGTGCGCTCAGCGCCGATGGCACTGGTGAGGTCTTCGCCGCCAAGCATCAGCCCGACAACCAAAGGATCATCGGCAATGGCAAGCACATCAAAGAGCGCCCTTGGGGTTTCGATGAGGGCGATGATTTTCGGTGGTGCTTTTTTCATTTCTTCATGGGTTGCACGGAAGCGCGCAAGCGCGTTGAGGTCGGTTTTGGGCAAGACCACACCGGCAACGTCCGTAGGGAGACTCGCGACATCCGTTGCGAATGCGCTGGTGTCGACGGCGTTGATGCGGATGTAAAGTGGAGGTACGTTTTTCCCGTGTTTGGTTAAGAAGGCGCGGGTAAGATCACGCGCTTCGTCTTTGGCGGTGTCGGCGATGGCGTCTTCAAAGTCGACGATGAGGGCATCGGCATCAAAGACATCCATGTTTTGAAGCATTCGCGGCACATCCCCGGGGATAAACAGATAACTACGAGCCATGGTTGGCCTCCTTGTATCGACGTATGGCGGTTTCAAGACGGGCTTCAATTGCGTAATCGAGGGCACCTTTGTCTTGGCATCGAATGTGTACGTCATCGAGGTGGTGGCGCGATAAAACGGCTTCGATAACGGCGCGGATTTGATCGCCAAACGCGTCGTAAACGACGCTTTCAATGTCGATGGTGGTTTCGGATGCAGGGGTTAGGGTAATGAGGCAGTCGCTCGATTCCAAACTGCCCACGACAATCGTCTTCATCGTTGGCGCCTCGCAATCAAGGCGAGTTCCCTCGCCATGTGGTTTTTGACGATCATGATGCCTTCGTCTGCGCCCATGCCGGGTTTGGCGAGCACTTGTTTCGCTTCGCAAGCAATCGCAATCGATGTCGTGATTTCGGCAGAGATGTTGGTTTCGTTGCAGGTGCCGCCGCTGTAGGCGCCCATGTTGTGTGTGAGGCAATAGCGTAAGGCTTCGATGATGTTGTTGACGCCGCCGAGGTCGGGTGTCTTGACCTGAATCATGTGGCCGGCCTTTTGGTCGGTGAAATACTTGACGTCGTCGATGGTGTTGCACCATTCGTCGGCGACGATTTCGACGTGCACCGCATCGTCGGCATCGATCATTTCTCTTAAGGCTTTAAGGGCTAGCATCGTCTCTTCTCGGTTGCCTTCATCGATCGGTCCTTCAATCCGCAGCAAGAAAGGATTCGCAATCTCGGAGAGTTCTTTTAAGTATTGGAATATGCGTTTGTGGTTGTTTTCGAAGATGATGCCGATGGTGCCGTAAACGTCGATGTGCAACACGGGCTCATAGTCGTCGCGCATCCGTTTTTGAACGATGCGGTTGCGAAGCCAGAGCACGTATTCTTTGAGGATTGCACCATCGCGTCCGAGTTTGGTGTCGATGTTGTTGATCAGGGCGTGCGGCATGACGTCGACTTCTTTGATGATCATTTTGTCGACGTTGGTGTAGCGTTCGTCGCCGGTTTGGGCAAAAATGGGCACGGGCTCGTACGTGGTATTACGCAGGTTGTATTCGTCGCGCACCACTTCGCTCATGGTGCGTCTTGTGGCTTTGGCGACGGCCGATAAAAGCGCGCCGGTCACGCCATAACGCATCGCCGTGTGCAAGCGGGTTCCGTCGATTTTAAGCGTGTCAAACACCTCGGCGTTGCGGCGAAAACGTGTCACGTCGATGCCGATGAGTTTGTCCCGGATGTGCGTGTTAAAAACCTCGGCCTGTTCTTCAGCCAAGAACAGCGGGTCGCGTCCACCGGCGCCGGAATACTGCACGGCAGCCGCATCGCCAACGGCGATTGACTCGTCTTCGAGGATGAGCATCACTGAAAGCGATTCGCCAGGTTGACGAATCGCGGTGAACTTCTCGGTGACAGGCTCTCCCTTATACATAAATCCGTCCATAAGCGCACCTTGTTTGATGGCGCGTTGGTCGTCAAAGTAAAAGCCTGTGAGTCCTTTGGAACAAAGGGCGTCGATTATTTTCATGACCCGGCCTCCCGTTTTTTCGGTTTCCCGATGAGTCGGCCCATGCTGAC
>SLFZ01000058.1 GCA_007123975.1 Candidatus Izemoplasma sp.
AAGAACTCAAAGACGAAGTCGTCACCGACCCGTCTCGTTTCGACGAGTTCGTCATCGACGACGACGAAGAAAACCTAAAAGAACGCCCACCCGTTGTCACCATCATGGGCCACGTCGACCACGGAAAAACGACCTTGCTCGACACCATCCGCAACGCCCGTGTGGTCGCCGGCGAAGCCGGCGGCATCACCCAACACATCGGCGCCTACCAATACGTTAAAGACGGCAAAGCCATCACCTTTATCGACACCCCAGGGCACGCCGCCTTCACGGAAATGCGCGCCCGCGGTGCCTCAATCACCGACATCGTCGTGCTCGTGGTCGCCGCCGACGACGGCGTCATGCCGCAAACCCGCGAAGCCATCGACCACGCCAAAGCCGCCGGCTGTCCAATCATCGTCGCCGTCAACAAAATGGACCGCCCTGGCGCCAACCCCGAAAAAGTCCAACAAGAACTGACCGAGTTTGAACTAGTCCCCGAAGCTTGGGGAGGAAGCACAGTCTTCGTCGAACTCTCGGCCTTAAAAGGCGAAGGCGTCGACGAGTTGCTTGAGATGATTTTGCTCACCGCCGAAGTCGAACAGTTTACGGCCAATCCCGACCGCTTAGCCATCGGCGCCGTCATCGAATCCAAACTCGATAAAGGCCGCGGCCCCGTGGCCACGCTGCTCGTGCAAAACGGCACCTTAAAGACCGGCGACATGCTCGTGGTTGGCGACACCTACGGTCGCGTGCGCACGATGCAAGACGACCTAGGCAACGCCCTAGAAGAAGCGCTACCCTCAACCGCTGTTGAGGTCACCGGCCTCAGCGACGTACCACAAGCAGGGGACCGCTTCATGGTCTTCAAAGACGAGCGCGAAGCGCGTCAAGTCTCCGAACAACGCACCCACCGCACTTGGCGTGAAGAGCGCGGCGTCGGCCGTGCGATCAGCTTAGATGACATGTTCGCCAACGCCCAAGAAGGCGACACCAAGGAACTTCGCGTCATCATTAAAGGCGACACCCACGGTTCAATTGAAGCCCTTAAAGGATCGCTCGAAAACATCAGCGTCGAAGGCGCAAAAATCGACATCGTCCGCGCCAGCGTCGGCACCGTCACCGAAACCGACGTGTCCTTAGCCCAAGCGAGCGGCGCCGTCATCTTAGGATTCAACGTCCGCCCGAGCGCCGTTGTCCGCGACGCGGCCAGCGCGCAAGGCATCGACATTCGTCTCTACAACATTATCTACAAGGCCATCGAAGAAATTGAACAAGCGATGACCGGCTTGCTCGACCCTGAGTTCAAAGAAGAAGTCATCGGCCAAGCCGAAGTTCGCGACACCTTTAAAATATCGAAAGTTGGCACGATTGCCGGTTCATACGTCACCGACGGCCGCATTGAACGAAACGCGCTCGTGCGCGTCGTCCGCGACGGCGTCGTCGTGTACGAAGGCAAACTCGCCAGCTTAAAACGATTCAAAGATGACGCCAAGGAAGTACGCCAAGGCTTTGAATGTGGCATCATGGTTGAAAACTTCAACGACATCAAAGTCGGCGACGTCATCGAAGCCTCAGTGATGAAGGAGATTAAACGCACATGAGCAAACAAGCCCGTTTAGAAACCACCCTGCTTCGCACCATCACGCGCATTCTCGCGCGTGAGGTCAAAGACCCCGCGGTCGGCTTTACCACCGTCACCGCCGTGAAACTGACCAGCGACCTTTCGCACTTGACAATCTATTACACCACGCTCGAGGAAGGCAAACGCGAAGAGACCGCTAAAGCGCTTGAACGATCAAAAGCGTTCGTCCGCACGACCTTAGGCAAACACGTCACGATGCGTAAACTGCCAGCGCTGCATTTCAAGTACGACGAATCGCTAGACCGCGGCAACCGTATCGAACGCGGCCTCAAAGACGTCATCAACGAAGACGAGTAAGAAGAAGGCGGCGTCAGCCGCCTTTTTTGTGCTATAATGATACGCGTAAGGAGGCGTCCGCATGCTGAAAGATAAACTCGCCCTTGTCCCGCAAAAGCCCGGATCATATCAGATGCGCGACGCGCACGGAAACATCGTCTATGTCGGCAAGGCAAAAAACTTAAAAAGCCGTCTGACGAGCTATTTCACGGGATCGCATGATCACAAGACGACAAAGATGTTGACGGTCGTTGAAGACTTCGATTACATCGTCACCAAAACCGAACTCGAAGCCCTCATCTTAGAAATCGATCTCATCAAAAAACACCAACCTCGCTACAACATCCTCCTCACCGACGACAAAACTTACCCTTACATCGAAATCACCGACGAGCGTCACCCGAAACTCGTCGTCACACGCACCCCAAATCCGACGAAAAAGAATCTTTTCGGGCCCTACCCGAACGTTCACGCGGCCCGCGAAACCTTAGATGTTTTAAACAAGCTCTATTCCTTGAGAAAATGCCAAACCCTGCCCAACGAACCGTGCCTTTACTACCACCTCGGCCAGTGCCTCGCGCCCTGCATTCACAAGGTGGATAAACGCGATTACGACCCCATTATCAAAGACATCACCGCGTTCTTAAAAGGAAAAACGAAACCAATCGTCGATTCGCTCAAAGAAAAAATGCGGGCTGCGGCCGATGCGCTCGAGTTTGAACGGGCCAAAGAATACAAAGACACGATCGACGCCATCCACACCACCACATCCAAACAAGCCGTCAATTTAGATGACCTCACCGATCGCGACGTCATCGCCCTCGCACACGACGAGGAGCACGTGGCCTTAGACATGTTCTTTATCCGCAGCGGTAAAATCGCTGCCCGCGACAAGCGTCTGATGCCGTATTACCTCGACGTCGACCAAGCGGTGCTCGATTACATTATCCAGTTTTACCGCGCGTATCCGATTCCAAGCGAAATTCTCACCAACGCACCCGACACCCTAAAACCACTTCAGTCGCTGCATGATACGGCGGTACGGCGTCCCCAGCGCGGCCCGAAGCGCCGCCTCCTGGACCTCGCCATCGACAACGCCAACGAACAGCTCACCGCCGAAGTCGGTCGCATGCAAGCGCAGACGGAGAAGACTTTTGGCGCGCTTGACGAACTCGCAGAAACCCTCGACATCCCGACGCCGTACCACATCGAAGCTTTCGACAATTCCCATCTCTTCGGCAGCCACCCCGTCAGCGGCATGGTCGTCTTCAAAAACGGAAAACCCGCCAAACAAGAATACCGCAAGTACAAACTCAATCAATCGGATGCCCAATCAGGCGATACCGAGCAAATGGAAGAAGTCCTCTATCGTCGCTACCGCCGCGTCTTGCTTGAGGACCTCAAACGCCCCGACCTCATTGTGGTCGACGGTGGAATCCACCAGATGAACACGGCCAAACGCGTGCTTGCGGCGCTTGACCTATCGATTCCAGTCGTGGGCCTTGCCAAAGACAAGCGCCACACCACAAGCCACCTCATCGACTGGCGCGACAACGCCATCGAACTCGACCGCCACTCAAAGCTCTTTAGACTGCTAGCGTTTATCCAAGAAGAAGCCCACCGCTTCGCCGTGGCCTTCCACCAAAACCTGCGCTCGAAAGGCGTCTACGCCACCATCTTAGACACCATCGAGGGCGTCGGCACCAAAACCAAGAAGAAACTGCTCGACCGTTTTAAAACCGTCGAGGCAATGAAAAAAGCCGACGAACAAGCGTTCCTCGACCTCGGCATTCCGAAAAAAACCGTGCAAAACATCAAGCGCGCACTGGACGAAAAAGGTGATTACTGACATGCAGACAATCTATGGAAAAATACACAACATCGATGAGGATTTGCGCACCCTCACCCTTGACATAAAACATCGCCGAATGGTGTTTTATGTCCAACGCAGCACCTTCACCCGCTACTTACCCTACCTCCAAATAGGCAACACCCTCGTCGCCCGCTACCACACCCGCGAGCAGGCAAAACAACACCACCGCCGCTATACCGTGAGCGACATCGTCCGCATCGTGAAACCATCCCCGCGCGGCGGCCAAGAGCTCTTCAGCCACCGCTCGGTGAAAAACCAAACCCGCGCCTTCATCAACCGCATTGATCATAAACTTTTCCTCGACCTCGAGATGGCGATGCATCCATTTTACCGCCAAGAAGACTTCACCCAAGAAGTCATTCAAGCGGCCTATGTGCTCACCGACGACACCGATCGCATCGTCAAAACCTACAAAACCTTCGTGCAACCGACCAAACACAAAAAACTTACCAAACGCACGCTCAAGTTTTTAGAAATAAGCCAAGACGATGTCGACCAAGGCATCACCTTCGAAGCGTTTTATCGGCACTTTCTTGAGATTGTTGACACGTACGACCCTGCGGTGGTGACCTGGGGACGAAACGACGCCATCGCCATCGCCGAAAGCGCGAAGATCAATGGCCTTCCGGCCTTAAACGGCGACGCGCGGTTTGTGAACTTGCTCAACCTTCACAAAAACGTCTTCCGCCTACAAAACGACCTTGGCCTCTTACGCGCCTACAACCTTTACGGCCACATTCGCGAAAATCAACGCCACGATGCGCTCGAAGACGCAATGATGACGATGCACATATTCAACGGCTTTAAAGCGTACCTAAACGACGAACAAACCATTGATACCGACGCCATGCCCAAATAGGAGGATTCGTGATGATTGAAAACCTAAAAAAACACCACAAAGCGGCTCATAAAAAAGCCCCCGAAGGCGTTGTTTTCGTGCCCGGTCGCTTGGCCTTCATTGGGGAACACTTAGAAGAACACGGCGGTAAAGCCTTGATGGGCGCAACGCAGGAAGGCGTGTATCTCGCCTACGGAGAGCACCCTGAACGTGAGGTTCGCTACTTCGATGAGGCGATTGACGCACCCCGCAAAATCGATCCGCTCGCCGGCCCCGGCGTCTCTGCCCGCCTAGAAGATTGCGTTGTCGACGCGGTGATGCACAAAATTCACAAAGAACTCAACGACTTCCCAAAAGGCGTCCAACTGACGATGCACACCAACCTGCCGAATTTTAACGCGTTTGCCGGAGACACCGCGCTCGCGCTCGCCATCATCGAAGCGCTATGTGCGCTCTTTGGGTGTGACATCGCCGACGAAAAACGCGTACGCATTGTCAACGCCGCCTTCCGTGATGTTTTACGCACGCCGCGAAGGGACAATGATCTCATCACACAGATGTTTGCGAAAAAAGACCACCTCGTGTACAACGACGCCCTCAACCAAACCCACGAACTCTTGCCGTTTAAGTTTGAAGGTGTCGTCGTCCATGCTTATGCACCCGATAAAATACACGATGAATGGTACGAACGCCACAAACAACGCGTTCGCGCTCTGAAAAACGTCGCCGACGCGGTGGCGAACTTCCGAAGCATCACCCACCTATGCGACGTCTCGGTCAAGGACTTCACCGACATCAAAGGACGTTTGTCAGGAGGTGAGGTGCTCAAACACGCCGAGCACATGGTGTTTGAAGCCGATCGCGTCAACAACATCAAGACCGCGCTTGAGATTGAAGACCTCGAGTGGTTCGCCGAAACCCTCGAACAATCCAGCCAATCGCTTTCCTCACTGTACGACTATGTCCCGAGCGATCTTGCGTTCTTGCTTGATATTGTCGCAACCCAGCATACATTAGCCACCCGTGCGGCGAACAAAACCCCGAACCAACTAATTTACATCGTTGCAACGGAAACGCCGAAAGCCGATGACGATATCGCCGCCCGTTACGAACGGACGCATAAGAAGAAACTTGCGGTCCTCCCCTTTAAAGCGTCCGATGGACTAAAACGCATAAAGACATAAAAAATAAGCCCTTGCTTGGCAATCGCATGCCGAGCAAGGGCTTTTTCTATACGGTTTTAATGACCGGCAAGACCATTGGGTTGCGTTCGGTCTTGGTGTAGATGTGATCGTTTAAGAGCTTAGTGATGTCGCGCCGAAGCTGTGGAAGGTTGATTGTGGATTCGTGACTCAGTTTTTGCGTGACCAGATTGTGCACCATGTCGCTCAGTTCGTTGGTGAGGACGGTGTGGTCGCGCATGTAGACAAAACCGCGTGACATGATGACGGGTTTTCCAACGGGCGCACGCTTGTCCATGTCCAACGTCACAATGGCGCTTAAGAGGCCGTCTTCGCTTAAAATGCGACGGTCGCGGAGCACGACGGTGCCGACATCGCCAATGCCTTTGCCGTCGATGTAGACGCTGCCGGCTTGAATTTTCCCGGCGATGCGGGCAGAGTTTTTGGTGAGGGCGAGAATATCGCCGTTGTCCATCAAGAAGGTATTTTCACGTTTCACGCCGCACGCAATGGCGATCTCGGCATGGGCCTTTAACATCCGATACTCACCATGCACCGGCATAAAGTAAGTCGGTTTAATCAGCTTCAGCATCAACTGAAGCTCCGGCTTACCGGCATGGCCGCTCGTGTGGGTGTCGGTGAGCGGCGAATGGGTGATGACGTTGGCGCCGCGCTTGAAGAGCTGGTTGACGGTGCGTGAGACGCTCGTTTGGTTGCCGGGGATCGGGCTTGAGGAGAAGATGACGGTGTCGCCCGGTTGAATTTTAATCTGACGGTGTGAGCCGTTGGCGATGCGCGAAAGGGCTGCGAAGGGTTCGCCTTGTGAGCCCGTGCAGATGATGGTGATCTCGTTATCCTTGAAGTGTTTGAGCGCGCGCGGGCCGACGAAGGTGCCGTGTGGGGCTTTGATGTAGCCCATCTCTTGACCGACCTCGATGGTGCGTTCCATGCTGCGGCCGAAGACAGCGATTTTGCGGTTCGTGCTAATCGAGGCCTCGACGAGTTGCTGCACGCGGTGAATGTTTGAGGCGAAGGTGGCGACGATTGCCCGGCCTTCGATTTTCGCGAAGATTTCACGGATGTTTTCACTGATGGTGGTCTCGCTTTTCGTGAAGGCATCGAGTTCGGCGTTGGTTGAGTCGCTCAGAAGCAACAACGTGCCGTGATGCCCGAGGCGGGCCATCTTCGTGTAGCTGGCGTCAGGCCCGGTGGGTGTGAAGTCAAACTTAAAGTCGCCGGTGAGCACGATGTTTCCGGGTGGGGTGCGCACGACGACACCATGGGAATCGGGAATCGAGTGGTTGGTTCTAAAAAAGCCAACGCTAATTTTATCAAAGCGTAAAATGTCGTTGTCAAAAAACTCAAGCAACTGATACTTAAGGTGGCTGTGTTCTTGCATCTTGTTTTTAATTAAGCCGACGGCGAGGCCGTTGGCGTAAATCTTCGGTACCTTAATCTCCCGAAGCAACCAAGGAATGCCACCGATGTGGTCCTCGTGCCCGTGGGTGATCACAAGCGCTTTGACTTTATGTTCGTTTTCCTTTAAATACGTGTAATCGGGGATGACGTAATCGATGCCGAGCAAATGCTCATCTGGAAACATGATGCCGGCGTCGATGATGACGATCTCGTCTTGATACTCGACACAATACATGTTCTTTCCGACTTCGCCGAGACCCCCCAATGCAAACACACCGACTTCATGTCGTTTAAAAAGTTGCTGCATCATGGTGTCCTCCTAAAAAAAGTGCGATTTTTCATAGGCCTATTATATCTTATTTACCGCGATAAACCAACGTATATATGGTATAATTTTTTCGAAGGTGATGCCATGAAAACGCAAAAAATCGTCTTTTTCGACCTCGATCACACCGTCTTTGATCCGATCGCCAAAACCGTTCCCCAGTCGACCAAGGAGGCCTTTGCACGCCTTGCTAAACGCGGGGATGTCTTGATTGCGCTTGCGACCGGACGCGCCCTTTACATGCTTGATGTGGCCGCACCGCTTTTGCCCTACATCGACACCTACGTCACCATCAACGGCCAAGTCATCACCCACCAGGGAAAAACCATCCACGACGCGCCGCTTGACAGCGAAACCGTGCGTGAAGTCGAACGCGTTTTCAAGCAACACGACCTAACCTATGGCATGATTGGCAAACACAACCAGGCGGTGAACCGCCTTGACGATTTCGCACGCAATGAGTTTGCCGGCGCGAGCATGCCCTTGCCACCAATTGACCCGGGTTTCTCTTCACACGCCGACGTTTACCAACTTTGGGCCTTCGCCGATAAAGCCACCTTCGCGCGCGTCAAGGCCGACCTCGAGGGCTATAACGTTGTGCCTTGGTTGAGCGATGGCTTTGACGTGGTGCCGCGAGACCAATCAAAAAAAGACGGCATCGCCAAGGTGCTTGACCACCTCAACATCCCACTCAATAACGCCTACGCCTTTGGCGACGGCGAAAACGACATTGAAATGCTTGCCTACGTTCCCCATTCGGTCGCCATGGGAAACGCCAAACCGCATGTTAAAGATACCGCGACCCACGTCACCGGCCGCTTTAACGAAGACGGCGTGTATCGCGCCCTCGTCAAACTCGGCCTTATAAAGGAGTGATTCGATGATCGCACGCGTCAGTGTCGACGTCGAACACCGCGCAGTCGACCAAACCTTCGATTACCTTATCCCCGAAGCGCTCGAAGACGCCGTGGAAATCGGCCAGCGGGTTCGCATTCCATTCGGACACCGCACCATCACCGGAATCCTCGTCGACACGCAACCCACAAGCGACGTCAAAAACCTCAAACCCATCCACGGCATCGTCGACATCGAGCCGCTTTTGTCCAAGGAACACCTCGACCTCTCCACGCACCTCAACGAGCAGTACCTCGATTCACGCATGCGGTATTTAAACGCCATGCTTCCTAGTGCCTTGCGGATGCGCTATGACCGGAAGCTCATCCTCAAAGACAGCGACACCCTTCCGGAAACGTTGAAGCCCTATTTTAACGATAAAACGACAATTCCCCTAACTCAAGAACTCGCACGAGACCCCGCCATGCTTCGGCGTGCCGTGCACGCAGGCGCGATTGAAATCCTCACCGAACCCAAACAAAAGCATGGGAAAAAACGCATTGCCCACGTCAG
>SLFZ01000119.1 GCA_007123975.1 Candidatus Izemoplasma sp.
CCACAAATCAAGGAGGTCGAAGTCATAGATATACTCAGCCATGTCGGTGCCTTGAGGGCTCACAACGGTATCCAACGTATGCCACTTGAGGCCGTTTGTCGAAAACTGCACATGGAACGTGAGGTCGATGTCGTTGGCGAAGTTGCCGTAGTTAAAGGATAGGCGTGAAGGATTGGTGACGGAAAAATCGGTGTAGATGAACCCGCCGGCACGAAGCCGCGCGGCACGCGAACCGATGCGTGAATCGTCGGTGATCGCACCGATAAGGGCTTGATAGAAGAACCAGCTTTCTCCGTTTGCGGACACGAACCCGTCCGTGTAACTCGCCTTGGTCGACGATTCAAAGCCGGTGCTGTACGCGACGGTACCAACTGCTTGGTATACCGCGCGAACATGGCGGTTATCGCGCATGGTGATGGTCGTGATTGGGTCGGTGTCAATGAGATGCGATGTGGTAAGGTCGATCCAATAGAGGAAATCATATCCCGATACCGCGTCTGCAGTCAGCGTGACCTCATCGTTTAAGGCATAAGGGCCTTCATCATCGACGTGGGTCACATCACCGGGCACGTTTGCTTCAACGTTTAAGGTTAACCCCTCAACCGGCTCTGTGTAGACCGCAATAAGATGAAGGTTCGATTGGATCGCAAACGCATGACTCCGTTCGTAGGTGAAAACAACACCGGTGGTGGCGTCCTCCCAGTGCGAGAAAACGAGGTCTCCTACTGCCTCGTCTGCCGATACGGTAAGTTCACTGCCGTGGTCATAAAACGGTCCGGCTTCATCGATTGATAACGCCACATCTTCATCACTAGTGAGTTGAACGAGGTATTGTTCAACCGGATCGCTCAACACGTGCACAACCTCAACATCAACGATGCCGACGTTGCCATTGCCGGGTTTATTATATTCGATGCGAACTTGAGAAACGTTTGTGTCGGTTATCGTGAAGCTGATTTCGCTTTTGCCGTGGATGGTCTCACGGTGGAGCTCGTTGCTGGACTGGTCGAAGAAAACGAGCTCGTTTCCGCTTTCAGCATCCACACTTTTTGGCACAAAAGTGACGGTGAAGGTGGCCTCCGACCATAACGCAAACGTTTCCGTTTGAATGTAGTTTCCGGTGTCGTCTAACCGTTGAGATTCATCGGCGTACTGGCTGCCGACGCCGTGGTAAACCCAACCGTCTGGTGCGATGCCTTCTGTGCCACTGAGGTCTTTATAGAGGACTTCCTCGTCGATGTCGCGTTGGCCGGTTTCAGAGTAAAACGCCATGGTTTCGCCCTGGGTGTTTTTTACGATGAGGTAAGCGCGAGCATAAGGGGCAAACACCGCATCGTCAAAACTCATAAGCCATTCGCGTGCTTGCGGCGTGTGTTTGTGGCTTTGCATGCGCGAGACGTCTGGGTTATCGAGCGTGAGGTTATAGCCGTGTTCAGACACAATCATGCCGTATTCGATGAGGTCGAACTGTTCCGGCACGTAAAATTGACCCTTAAACGTGTGGTGGTCCTCGCGGATGCCGAGCGGTTCGGTAATTGTCACGAGTGGGATTTTCATCAACGGTGCTTCGGCATACATCGCTTCAATGCTCACATCGTCAAAGGGTGTGAAAGTGTACGTGGGCAAATAAGACACCACCTGGCCATCAATCTCCCAGTGCGTGAAATGCATGCCGGGCTCAGCCGCGTCGGCGGTGACGGTGATGGTCTCGTTGAAACCGACTGTCGCAGTGCCTGTGCCATTGATGACGGTGACGGTGTAGGTGTCTACCTTCACGGTATCGTATTGCACGACAAAGACGGTGTCGTCTTGAATGTTTTCTAGCGGTTTATCCCACATCGGATCGGCAAGTTCAAGGCCGGGTTTGGATGGCATTTCTCCTGTGTACACGGCGTCTTCGCCGTGCTCGACGTAGGCCCTGTCAAGAAGGCGACCGTTCGTGTCCATAAACAAAACCGCGTGTTTGTCATCGGGGGAAAACACGGCTTGGACGTGCAGGTCTTCGGTCAAAACAAATTGGTGTTCAAGCGGCAAGTCCATTCGTAGGTTGCCGTTGACAACCCAAAACGCAAACGAATACCCTTCGAGTTCGGCAAGCTCACTCGCCAAACCTAGTCGGCTTCCGTACGGGTGGTTTTCAAGCGTGATTTCTTCGGTGTTGTCATCATCAAAAAGCGTGGTCAACGCGATGTCCACATTGTCAAAAGGCACGTTGGATGCCAACGTTGCGTTAAACGTAAACGCCGTAAGCATGAGCAAGATAACATACGCAAACTTCTTCATTAAGGGCACTCCATCCGGGGTAAAGGATTAGTTTGTCGGTATCGTAATTATACTACAAATTGAGCCATTCACAAAAGCATATGAACGCATCTTGAATTACACCTTTCCGTTACGGATGGGATTGATGTATACTGAACGTAAGACGCATAAGGAGTGAGGCAATGAAAAAAGCGATGGACGCGCTCATCCGTTTTCGTGATACGCGCGATTGGAAACCGTATCACACCCCTGAAAACCTGGCCAAATCAATCGCCATTGAAGCAGGGGAACTGTTGGAACATTATCAGTGGGGGGTTGAGCCGAATCTTGACGATGTCAAGGACGAAATCGCCGATGTGTTGGCGTATGCGTTGATGCTTTGTGAGGCGTACGGGTATGATCCTGAATCGATTGTGCTGTCAAAGATAAAAAAGAATGCGTTGAAGTATCCTAAAATAAAACGATAAGCATCGTTCGGTTGATAGTGATTTAGAAAAGGCCCGCTTCGGCGGGTTTTTCGATGGTTGAACGCCATGATAATTGCGTGAACGAAGCGAATCGATTACAATAAACCTAAACAGAGGTGGGATGCATCGTGCGTAAAACCTTTCGCGACATGGTAGCGAACCTACGCTATAACCTTAAAACGCTAATCGCATTTGAAGTCATGTACTTAGCCTTTGGCGCCGTCGTCATCTTCCCGTTGGTGCGATTGCTTTTTGTTGCGGCGATTCGCCTATCAGGGCACGATTACATCACAAACGACTTGTTGTTTGAATTTATCGTGATGCCGCAAACCATCGCCATGTTCTTCGTGATTGCGCTCGTTTTGAGTGTGTTCGTGGTGATTGAGATGGTGTTTTTGGCCATCGTGTTTGAGTTTTCTCATCACAAGGAAAAAATCGATTTACCCAACCTGCTCGATGTCGGATTGCGTAAAGTCGGCTCGACGCTCCGGCGTCATCACGTGAAGATTATCGTCCCGGCGTTTTTGTTTTTGTTCGTGGTGGAAATCGTGCACGTGAGCGCCATTGCCGGAACGTTCGATTTTCCCCGGCTAATCCTTGAAGAAGGGCAAAACCTTATCGCGACGCGCCTAACATTCTATAGCATTATACTGCTGTTGTTGTTGCTTTTTATGGAGACGGTCTACTCCATCAACATTTACACCTTTGAAGCCGTGTCGTTTAAAGAGGCATACATCAAAACACGGGCGATGCTCAAACGCACGCGGCTCAAAATCCTCGCTCAGTTTTTGCTAGTCAATGTCGTGTTAAATGTGATTCTCTATGCCTTGTATGCGTTTGTGTTGTTGCTGCTGGCGGGCATTATTTTCATCACCCGCGGGCAAGAACAAGTCCTCGGATTCCTCCTGTCAATCCTCTACAGCAGCTACGCCGTGGTGACGGCCTTGGCGACGATGGTCCTGATACCGGTGAACTACGCATTGATCGCATCCTGGTATTATCGTCGCAAAGAAGAGCTTGGTTACCCACGCAAAAACACCTTCGTACCCCATGAACGGAAGCGCCGCATTAAACCGGCCGTACGCAATCGTTTGGCGTTGATCGTGGTCACGGCTGTTTTAATCATTAACCTGCTCAACGCCTTTGCCTTGCTCGGTCAAACCCGGCCGACGGCGGAGATCTTTAACCGTCCGGATGTGGTCGCCCACCGAGGCGCCGCGTTGGAAGCGCCTGAAAACACACTTTCTGCCATTCAGGCGGCACTTGACATGAATGCCGAGGGCATCGAATTTGACGTCAAGTTTACCGCCGATGGTCATCTGGTCTTGATGCACGATTCGACGTTGGGACGCACCACCAACGACCCCCAAAACCGCCTGGTGGAGTCGGTGGATTTTGAGACGATTCGTTCGCTTGATGCCGGCAGTTGGTTTGATGAGGCGTTTGCCGGTGAGATCGTGCCGACGCTCGAAGAAGCGCTCATCCTCATCGACGGTCGCGCGACGGCGTACATCGATCTGAAATCCCGCGGCGAAGCGTTCAACCGAGCTGTCGTCGATGTGATTGAAGCGCTCGATCTTGTGAACGACGTCAAGGTGATGAGCTTTGATTTGCCGCAGCTGCAATCGATTAAAGCGATGAACGAAGACATCGAGACCGTGTTGCTGATTTCGACCTTTATCGGCGATTTTAACGCCTTGGTCACCAACCCTGCCGTGGACAATTTGGCGTTTCGAGCGCATCTGCTCAGAAACAACCTCGACTACATTGCCCGCGCCCACCGCCATGGCATAAACGTCTACGTCTGGACCCTTGAAGGTTACAGCGATGCGATCTTTTTCACCAACCACGACGTCGATGGATTGATTGTGAAAGACCCCATCAGCGCCCGCGAAGCGGCCTACGCAAAAAACACCAACCCTGCCGTAATCGACTGGCTGCGAACGATTTTTGAACCCTAACGATAAAAAAGCTTTGCCTAACCATCAGGCAAAGCTTTTTTGTTTGCGCGAATCGGCAAGACCGACCTCGCGTGATCGATGCGACTTAAATCCACGTTGATTTCTATGATTCCCTCATCGCCTTTGAGCGATGCGATGACATTGCCTAGCGGATCGGCAACGAGCGAATGGCCATAGGTTTCGTAGCTGCCAAAAGAGTCGGCTGACGCACTGCATCCAATCATAAAGGCTTGGTTGTCGGTGGCCCGTGCTCGGAATGTCGTGTGCCAATGCAAGGGTCCGGTGAAGCCGTTGAACGCACCTGGCACAAACAGTGCTTTCGCTCCCTTATCCACGAGCCGCTCCGCAAGCGCCGGGTAGCGAATGTCAAAACAGATCATCACACCCATCGTGCCAAACTCCGTCTCGAAAAGACCGAGCTCATCCCCTGAGCAGAGCACCTCCGCTTCGTCGAAGCGTGTGCCATCGGGGTAGGTGATGGCAAACAAGTGGATTTTCCGGTACGTGGCGATGCGGTTGCCTTCGCGGTTGAAGATGAATGTCGTGTTATACAAGGCGCCTTCGTGCTTTTCAGGCACCGACCCGCCAATGACGTATGCCTTGTGCGTCATCGCGAGGTCGCGGAGGAACGTGAGAACGGAGCCATTTTCCGTTTGGGCGTAGGCGGCGAAGCGTTCAACCTCGTAAGGCGTGGTGAACATCTCGGGAAGGACGATGATATCGGGCGATGGCTCTTGACGTTTTTCGATGAGTTTGGTGACGTTTTCGAGGCTTTTGTCGATGTCTTTTTGGACGGTATTTTGAACGATGAGGACTTTCATACCATCACACTCCTTACGCCTTTAGGATATCAAGTTTTTCAGAAAATGAGAAGGGGTACAGTTTTACCCATACATAGCCTGTTTGTAGATAATCTCTGAAAACATAGACCTCAAACGCGTCCTAGGGTAGAATAGAGATATCTTTTATACAACACGATACGAAGGAGCGATGTCTATGAAACGGATATTCTTTCTATGGTTAATGGCCCTCACCGTGACATTGGCAGGCTGTTCAGACCCTATTGATGAGTTGCAAGAATGGCTTGATGACATTGATTCATCAACAAATTTAACGATGGGCATTACGCAGTGGGAAGACGATGAACTTACCCTTGAAAGAATCGTCAAACTCGATGGAAGCAAATCGCACAACATCATGCATATACATGGAAACTGCATCAACTTATGTTACTACGAGATGGTTTTTGTCGACAACGACGACGAGCATGTGATCTACACGCGCACCGATGAAGACGATGCTTTTGATCGTGTCGTGTTGCCGCGGGAACCCGAGCCAGTCGATGATCTTTTCTTGTTTGAGTTTGAGGCGGCATGGTTCACCTACGAAGATGGACGCTACGAACTGAAAGAAGCGCATTTTGAAGACGCCTTCGGCGATGAAGCCGACATGGTGATCTCGATGGTCGTGACGATAGAAAGCGGGGCGATGACGTTTACGCTTGTTGCGGATGTTGAGGGCGTCAACACTGTGGGAGAAATTGTTTACTCTGAAATCGGAAGTACCGTCGTTGAGGAACCACAGACGGATGAAGAATAAAAAAGCGTTGCGCTTGAGCGCAATCTAGAAAGTTGGAGGATATGATGAAACGCATTTTAAGTCTGTTTTTTGTGGCATTGGCCACGTTTGCGCTTACCGCCTGTGGCGGCGGCAGGGATTTAGCCTCGCGGCTTGATGAACTTGAAAACGCCACCAGCTTCACCGCCACCGTGACCACGGAGATGCCTTTCTTTGGCGAGATGGAAATCACGATGAAAGTCGATGGCGACGTCGGCTTTGCGACATCGTCGATGTTTGGCATGGCATCGGAAAGCTACATGATTATTGAAGACGATCAGTATGTCAGCTACACGCGAACTGTCGGTGAGACACAGTGGACGCGAGAGGTCGTCAATGAACACGACCTTGGCATGACGGAGATCACAGAAGAACTCGACGCGTCGTGGTTCACCTACGATGACGGCGTCTATGTCCTCGATGAAGCGTATTTTGATGAGCTCATGGGTGAAGACGCCGACACGCTCAAGGCTTTCACCATCGAACTGGGCGATGACTCCATCACCATCACAATGACAATGGGCGAGATGGGCATGGACATGGACATGACAATGGTTTTCACCGCAATCAATTCAACCACCATCGAGTTGCCCGATTTCAGCGATCACATTAGCTACGATCCAGGCGGCAACGGCGAAACAATTCCGGGAGCGGTGCCATACTTGAACGATACCCTCGAATCAGGAGAAACGAACACACACACCATCGTCATCGATACGGCTGGGACGTACGCCATCTATACCGAGTCCAATTTCGACACGGTTGGCTCAATTAGTCAAGACGGCGTGTTGCTTGCTGAAGACGACGATTCTGGCCTGAGCTGGAACTTCAAAATCACAATCTACCTCGAGCCAGGTGAGTACTAGGTCGACGTGTGGGGTTGGATGTCAGACTACGGACCCTATGAACTCTTTGTGGAACTGCTTGACTGACGGGCGCTAGGCGCCCGTTTTTTTTTTATGTCTTATTGTCGGGGTACAAAACAAAAAGCATAAGGTTTGAATATCAAACCATTCAGGATTATCCTAAATACAAACCCCCGTATGGGAAAAAGATAAGGTGGAGTGATTTTTGTGAGAAGATGGGTTCTCTTCATGACGGTAGCCCTTAGCGCGCTTGTTCTTGCGGCTTGTGGCACCGATGATCCCGAAGACATCATCGATGACATCATCGATGATGGTGAGATTACCGTGCATTTTGACACGCTTGGCGGACCGAGCGTGGAAAGCCAAACCATCGACATGACAGACCCCGACTTAATCGTGCCGACACCGGAACGCGACGGGTATCTTTTTAATGGATGGTATTTATCAGAGAGTTTTGATGAAGCGTTCAATCTTGACGACTTTAGTTTTGATGACGACATCACCCTCTACGCACATTGGCTCGCCGTCTTCACTGTGACGTTCCGCAGCGACGATGGCAGTGAGATTGATAGCGTCGACGTGGTGGAAGGGGAAACGATCGAGGCGATCGATGCACCCGCTAAAACCCAAGCCGTGTTTGAGGCGTGGGTCACCGATTACACAACGCTGACGCCGTTTGACTTCGATGCGCCAATCACCGAAAACACCGACATTTATGGCTACTGGCTGTCAATCTTCACGGTGAACTACCGAGCCGACGGCGACATCATCGACAGCGTTGAGGTCTTGGAAGGAGAAACCATTGACCTTCCAGAGGGGCCACAGAAGGAAGGCTACACGTTCTTGCATTGGTCGATGAGCGAAGGCCTTGACAATCCGTTTGATGACACCGAAGGCGTTCAAGCGTCGATGACGCTTTACGCATACTATGAGGCGAATGAATACACCATCAGTTTTGAAACGTATGACGCCGACGACATCCCTGATCTCGTTGCGCAGTATAGTTCGGTGATTTCCGCACCGGCCTTGCCCGAGCTTGACGATTACCACTTCATCGGCTGGTACCTCGATGAAGATTTCACCGAGCCGTTTCTTTTTGACACCATGCCGCTTGGGGATATAACCTTGTATGCACGTTTTATCCCGCTTGGCGCAATCAACACCATCACCTTCTATGTGGATGGTGCCGTGTACGATGAGTTCACCGTGTATGACGGGGAGTTCCTCACGCTGCCCGACGACCCTGAAAAACCCGGTTACACCTTCATTGAATGGGAGACGCTCGATGGACCACTCGACCCCGATGAGCCAATTTTTAACCACATGAACATCACCGCCGTGTTTGAACCAAACAACTACACGATTCATTTCGAAGGCGATTTGGCCGATTCGATCCTCGCGCCTTTTGAAAGCCCCATCAGCGGGCCCGCCGACCCGGAGAAAGACGGGTATGTCTTTATCGGTTGGTATCTCGATGAAGCGCACACCGAGCCTTTTGTCTTTGATACGATGCCGCTTGGTGGTGCGAACTTGTATGCGCGCTTTGTCGAAGAGGATACCGCCCTGCGCATTGCGGACATCATCGTCATGCGCCCTGAAACGGCCGAGCTTGACAACATGGTTGTCTTCTTCAGCGAATACATGGAGTTCCAAAACGTCCACATCACGCTTTTAAGCGATGGCACCCACGCCATCGTCATGATGGGCGACCTTGGCGTGCCACTAGGGCATCGCGTGTCTTTTGAGGCGACGTTTATCTACGAAGGCGA
>SLFZ01000103.1 GCA_007123975.1 Candidatus Izemoplasma sp.
CAGATGGGCATCGATTTCGACAACCTGCGCGAACAGAAGTTCGATAAGCCTGACGAAGTCACCAGTGGCGCGGCCGCCATTTTTGGCGCCACCGGCGGTGTCATGGAAGCGGCGCTTCGAAGCGTCAAGGAGATCCTTGAAGAGCGCCCCCTTGAAAACCTTGATTTTACCCCCGTCCGAGGCATTGAAGGAATCCGTGAAGCGGACGTTGAAATCGCTGGGGAAACGCACCGTGTCGCGGTTGCGCACACCCTCGCGAACGCGAGAAAACTCGCTCAGAAAGTCAGAGAGGGAAGCACACCGTACTCCTTCATCGAAGTCATGGCGTGCCCGGGTGGTTGCGTCGGTGGCGGCGGACAGCCCTACGGGACGACATCGGAACGAAGCCGTGAACGCATTCACTCCATTTATCAAGTTGACCGACTTACGAAGATTCGCAAATCGCACGACAACGCCGCTGTTATGAACCTTTACAACCACTACCTAGGCGATCCTTCCGGAGAAAAAGCGCATGAGCTTCTGCACACGCATTACACGAACCGTCGGACCAAATAATCCTAAAGCGCCCGTAACCCGGGCGCTTTTTGTAGGTTGAACATCGTTCCATGGAGGATATCGTCTAAGGCTTGATGGGTTGTCTGGTGTTTTGGTAAAGTATAGGTGAAATACCGACATAGGAGGATACGCCATGAAAAAGTGGATACTCATCGGGCTTATGGCCCTCGCAATCGCGACGCTTACGGCGTGCGATGAAGCGACCATCACGGCCGACGACGGCGTGCGGGCAACGCGCATTGCGACCCCACGCACCGAAGGTGAGCATCGGTTGGGTGATTACGACGTCGTCCTCATCGACAGCCGCGAGGCACTAGAGGCCTACATTGAAGCGACGACGTGGTTTGGTTTTGCAGAGAGGACGCCTGAAAATTCCATTGATTTCGCATCGTTCATTGACGATTTTGACGAGGCATACTTCGAAGCGTTTATCGTGGTTCTCGTCGTCATGGAAGAGTTCTCACAATCCGTTCAACACCAGCTTACGAGCATCGAGGTTGCGAACGGGCATGCGACGCTGCAGGTCGACCGAGTGATTCCTCCGGTGTACGTTGAAGCGCTTGGTTCATGGCATCTCGTGGTCGAACTCGACCGCGACGAATACGACATAAGCGAGGCGGAGGTCATGATGACGACGTATGAAGAAACCGAGCACCGAGGCGATTTCCTTGCCATACGCACGCAGTACGCAAGCGATGAAGACACAACGAGACTGCATGTAATTGATACCTATGAAGCCTTGCGTGCGTTTGTGGAAGCGAACGAAGGCACCTACAACTATGGTGTTGGTTACGGCGGGTCGTCTTTCCTTGAAGCGATTGCACGCTACGATGAAACGTACTTTGAGACCGGAAAGATCGCGATTGTGATCGTGACCGAGCCAAGTGGCTCAAACCGTCACGCCTTTCATGGCGCTTACTTCAAAGACGGCACGTTAGAGCTCCACTTTGAGCGCATCATACCACACATAGGCACCGCCGACATGGCGACGTGGCACCTCGTGGTCGAACTCGACAAAGAAGACCACGCGGCCGATGAAATTACCTATCGTTTTACCAAGACAATCTTGGACGATGCGTCCTAAGGACACGCCTCTCCCTCAGGAGAGGCTTTTTTATTATGATGCACGGGTGTTTAAAAAGCCATAATCAAGGCATACGTTTTCTTCGGGTATTTGATATAATGGGCTTAGGAGGGATTAGATGGACAAAGCGAAGATTGCGCAAAAACAACCGTATTCCCTAACCTTGGAAGCGGGAAAGACCTACGCGTGGTGCGCGTGTGGTCGCAGCGACAACCAGCCGTTTTGCGACGGCTCTCACAAAGTAACCGACATTAAACCAAAGCTATTTCGAGCCAACGAAACTAAAACGGTGTTTCTCTGCGGCTGCAAGCAGACGTCAAACCCACCGTATTGTGACGGCACACACAAAAAGCTTTAACCCCTTGATGGGGCGCGCACGCCGCGCTTGACCGACACGAAAAGGAGTGATTGTATGCATCGCATGGAAGGAACCCCGAAACTGCTGACCACGGTCGGGTTGGTGATTGAGTTTCTGGCGTTCATTTTGTTCATTGTGTTGACGATTGTGGCCAACATCGTCGCCGCGATCCCGAAAGCCGACCTAATCGCCAGAAACTGGAGCGAGTACGACGCCGACATATTTTTACAGACGACGAGCGTTTTTAGCAACGTCTTTTTGGCGATTTCGATTCTGATTGGCGTGATGCTGATTGTGAATCTGGTGTTGTTTATCGGGTTGATGAAAGGAAGATTTTCCGGTAAAAAGGTGAAAGCCATTTATGTCTACCAAGCCATTTGGGGCGCCATTAGTTTGACCTTTAACACCATTACCGGTGTCCTTTACCTCATCAGCGCCGTGCAAACCCACACGAAGTATTACCCGGGGGAAAACCATAAAAACAGAAGAGGTAAAAAAGAACATGGAGTGGAGTGAGTTACTACCCGTATTGATTCCGTTGTTGTTAATCAACGGCGCATTTCAAGTCTTTGCGATTATTGATGTGCACAAAAAGGACCGCGAGGTTCTCTTTTTCACGAAAACCGTCTGGACCGTTGTGTTGATTGTGATCAACGTTGCCTGGGTTGTGTATTTGCTTGGAGGACGTAAGGAATGAGCCTGTTATCCATCAAAGGCTTGACGAAAGACTTTAAGGCACTGCGCGCGCTTGATGATCTGTCGCTTGAGGTTCAACGCAACGAAGTGTATGGATTCATCGGCCGTAACGGCGCCGGGAAGACCACCACCATCAACATCATCATGGGACTGCTCCATGGTGATGGGGGTGAGATTTACTTGGATGGTGAACCCGTCGACATGCATGATATTAACCATCGCCGACGCATTGGGTATGTGCCCGACGTGCCGGCGTTTCCACGTTATTTAAAGGCGCGTGAGTTTCTGCGTTTTGCGTGCGAAGCCCACGAGATTGACCCCACGCAACACGAAGCCCGGATTGAGACGGTGCTTCGCGACGTCGGGCTTGAGGCCGGCGACCGCAAGATTGGAACCTTCTCACGCGGCATGAAACAGCGGCTCGCGATTGCACAAGCGCTCGTGCATAAGCCGGAGCTTTTGATTATGGACGAGCCGACAAGCGCGCTTGACCCGATTGGTCGGAAGGACGTGCTTGACATCATCGCCCGCTTAAAAAACACGATGACGGTGTTTTATTCGACGCATATTCTCGATGACGCGCAGAAGGTTTGCGATCGTATCGGTTTAATCGATCGCGGAAAGCTCTTGCTTGAGGCGAGCGTCGCGTCGATCATGCGCCGGGATAAGACATTCCGTTATTACGTGGAAGCGGAAAACGATGCCGATGACGTGCTTAAGAAACTCAAAGCCATTGATCTCGTGCGTGAAGCGTTTATCGAAGCGCATGGAATCACCTTTGAGGTTGCCTCGCAAGAGGCCTTGAAAGACGTGGTGCGCACGCTTGTGGACGCGGATGTCTCCATGACCACGTTGACCCGAAAAGCGAAGACGCTTGAAGACGTGTTTATCGAGGTGCTCGATGAAAACCATGCTTAGGTACGATTTCACGTATTTATGGAAGACGTTTAAGTTTGTGGTGATGGGCGGACTGGGCTTCTTTTTGGCCGGCCTAAGCGTGCTGACGGCGCGCTTTATGCCAGAAATTTTCCGCTTGGCCTTTGCCGATAGCGACATCATCATCGACCTTCCCGACCCGACGGTCATGGATGCGTATGAACAGTTTTTCTCGAATTTCACGGATCTCTTTGTGATTGTCGTCATTTTCCTGATGGTGGCGTTTTTCACGCGCGATGAAACCGCCGGGCATGCGCCGCTGATTTTCTCAAAACCGCTGCGTCGCCGCAATTATATACTGACGAAGAGCTTATGGATGGTGGTGACGGTGTTTGCGACGTTGCTCATGAGTGGGCTCGTGTTTATGTACTATACGGCGTTCTTGTTCGATGGATTGGACATGGCGCGCTTTATGCTATCGCTGTTTGCGCTGGGTGTTTTCATCATATTCTTGTTGCACATCGCGCTTTTCTTCACCGTTTGGACGAAAACATACCTTGCGCCTGTGGGACTCACGTTCTTGGTGTTTTTGCTGGTATTTTCGCTTCTGAACATGCTTCAGCGAGGGGTGTTCCGCTTCTTCCCCAACCAGTTGATGCGCTACCCGCTCCGTTATTTACAAGGCGAGGTTTCCGGTGGCGTGCTTTGGGCGACGATTGCGATCGCGATTGGCTTGAGCGCGGGATTGTTACTGGCGACCATTGCCAAGTTTGAGGAGAAAGAATTGGCATGAGGTTCCCAGACGTTCCACTGTATGAACGGGGTTATCGTGTCGAAGGGTTTATGGCTGACCGGACCGGTCGGCTGGCGATGCGGCAAGTGCTCTTTCTCTTGGATGACATCATGGCTCGCAACGCCGATTACTACGGCATTGGCTTCGATTTTCATCTTTCCCGTGGTGAAGCCTGGGTGCTGACCGACTACGACTTGGTTTTTCATGGACGCGCCAGCATCGATGACACGCTGATTGTCGGCACCTGTCCGTATTCGTTTGGGAAAGCTTTTGGGTACCGTCTGTACCGCTTGAGAACGGAGGAAGCGGTGATGATGGAAGGGGTGGCTAAGTTTGCGCTTTATGACCTTAAGGCCAAAACCATCAAGCGACCTGATGAGACGCTGATGGCGAAGTTCCACGATGTGACGCGAACGGATTCCTTGCCGATGGCACGTTACCGGGCGGAGAAAACCGCCCTAATAAACCGGGAAACCGCACAAGTAAGGGATGCATACATTGATGTCAACGGCCATATGAACAACGCCCATTACCTGGCATTGGCACTTGAGCGCATGCCAAAAGGGGCGATTGATCCGGACGCCGTTCGACGCATTCAGGTGCATTACCGCAAAGAAGCGCTCGAAGGCGATGACTTCAACCTGCTTTATTACAAAGAACCGCGAGGCGTGTACGTCGAGATGCGTGTCGGTGGGGACTTGTCGGCGCACATCATGTTTCATCTTAAGGCAAAATAAAAGGGCTCAACCGAGCCCTTTTCTATTTCACCATCTCAAGCAGCCGTTCGATTTTGGTGGTGTTGATGAATCGCGACTCACGGAGTTGTTCGCGTCCTTCATGGTAGACGATGACGGTGGGCACACTGAAGACAAGCGCATCCCCTCTAAAGCGTTCTTCATCCTCGATGTAGACGCGGTAAGCAGCGACGTGTGGGTGTTTTGCGAGAATGGGCTCAAGCCGTGATTCGGCGACGTTGCAGACGGAGCATGTGCGGGTTTTAGCTAAAATCAAAACCGTCTTTTGGGTTTCAATGGTACGGTGGATCGTGTCGATGCCTTGCATGGTTTCCATGGTTTCACCTGGTTTCATTGGTTGGTTTTGTTTTCAATTGCTTGACGCATCGGTCCTTGGCAAGCTACACTAAAAGCATAGAAGCGATGGAAGGAGGCCAAGCATGGAGTTTCGTGTGACAAACATGAGCTGTGGGCATTGCAAGATGACCATCGAACAGGCCCTTAAAGACCTCGGCGTGTCATCGTTCTCGGTTGATTTAGCCACCAAAACGGTGCGCGTGGAAAGCGACGAGGCCAGCGAAGAAGCGGTGAAAAACGCCGTGCGCGCTAAGGGTTATGATATCGCCTAAGAAAGCCATTTCCCGGTTGGGAAAGGGCTTTTTCTTTACTTCACGTACTTGCCGAGGATGTGAATGATTTCGTCGACCTTGGTCTCGGCATCGCCGCCGTTGAACGAGTCTCTTACGCACGTGTCGATGTGGTTTTTTAAAATCGAAAGGTTGGCTTTGCGAATCAGCGATTCGAGCGCTGAAATCTGCGTTGCAATGTCCACGCAATAACGTGATTCTTCGGTCATCCGGATGATGGCGTCGAGTTGTCCTCGCGCGGTTTTGAGAAGGTTTAGCGCCGGTTTATGTTCTGGCTTCACGGGGCGTCAATCCTTTCAACTGGATTTTTCTGAGGCGGAGGGAGTTGTATACGACGTTGAGTGAACTAAGGCTCATCGCCGCGGCCCCAATCATCGGGTGCAGAAGGCCAAACATCGCAAACGGAATCGCGACGGCGTTATAAAACCAGGCCCAGAAATAGTTTTGTTTGATTTTGCGGAAGATGTTTTTCGAAAGCACGAGTGCCGCAAGAATGGTTTCTAAGTCGCCGCGCACCAAGGTCACGTCGGCCGCTTCAATGGCGACGTCGGTGCCGGTGCCGATGGCCATGCCGACGTTGGCTTGTTTGAGGGCGGGGGCGTCGTTGATCCCGTCGCCCACCATGGCCACAAGGCCGTGCTTTTCCTGGAGGTTGACGATTTCATCGACCTTGCCGTCGGGCAGGATGCCGGCGATGACGTGGGTAATGCCCAAGGATTTGGCAATGGCGGTGGCGGTGCGTTCGTTGTCGCCGGTAATCATCGCCGTTTTAATGCCCATTTTCTCGATGGCTCTGATGACCGCTTTGGCATCAGGCTTCAGCGCGTCGGCGATGGCAAGATAACCGATTAAAGTGCCAGTTTTGGCGACCATGACGACGGTTTTCCCTTCGTTTTCAAGCGCTTTAACGTCGTCTTCAACCGAGCTGACGTCGATGTCGTTTGCGCCCATAAGCGCGCGGTTTCCTATGAATACGGTGTCATCGTTTAAGCGTGCTTTGACGCCTTTTCCTGTGATGGCTTCGAAGCTGGTGGCTTCATCGAGTTTCACCTTGAGCGCTTTCGCTTTTTCCAAGACGGCGTGGGCGAGGGGGTGTTCGGATCCTTTTTCAACCGAGCCGGCCACAAACATCAACGCTTTTTCATCGCCATCAACGGCGTGGAGATTGGTGACCTCTGGTTTTCCGTGGGTCAAGGTGCCGGTTTTGTCAAACGCGATGACGCGAATGTCTTTTAAGGTTTGCACGGCCTCGCCGTTGCGGATGAGAATGCCATTGTCGGCGCCTTTTCCGCTGCCGACCATAAGGGCGGTCGGGGTGCCCAACCCAAGCGCACACGGGCACGAGATGACGAGCACGGCGGTGGCGGTGATGAAGGCGAGGGTTAATGGTGACTGGTCAGTATTCACCCAAGGCAAGACGTTTTCCACCGATGAGAGGATGCCGAGGTGGAAGTTGGTGAAGACGAGGAATGACGTAAACGTCAACGCGGTAATGACCATCACGGCAGGAACAAAGAAACCGGTGATGCGGTCGGCGAACTCCTGAATCGGAACTTTTGACCCCTGGGCTTCTTCAACGAGTTTAATGACTTGAGACAAGAACGTGTCTTCACCGATTTTCGTGACTTCGATTTTTAGCACGCCTTGTTTGTTGATGGTGGCGCCGATGACCTCGTCGCCTTTCTTGCGGGTCACGGGCATCGATTCGCCGGTGGCGATGGATTCGTCGACGGCGCTTTCGCCATCGACGACAATGCCGTCGGTTGGAATCTTCTCACCCGGGCGCACGACCATGATATCGCCTTTATCCAGCTCGTTCACGTGGACCTCGACTTCTTCGCCGTCGACGAGCACACGGGCCGTTTTTGCGCCGAGTTCAATCAGTTTCTTGATCGCTTGGCTGGCTTTGCCTTTCGCGCGGGTTTCCAAAAACTTCCCAATTAAGTGGAATGTCATAATCGTTGCGGCCATTTCCACAAACGTGGTAATCGGCATGAAGATGCCCATCAATCCGATAAGGTATGGCGGCAATGAGCCCATCGAAACAAGCACGTCCATGTTTGGACGGAGATTTTTAAGCGATTTATATGCAGCGATGTGCACGTGACGTCCGAAGTAAAAGACAATGGGGAAGGCCAGCACGGCGACCGTGCTCGTGTAGATGGGTCTTGGGACAGACACGATGAACATCTGAATCATCATCAATGTCATGATGACGCTGGCGAGGATGGCGCTTCGCACCATGCGCGTTTTCGCCGTGTTCATCTTGGCGAGTTCAGGGTCTTCCTCATCGCCACGATCGGCTTGAAGTACCGCTTCATACCCGGCGTTGGCGACCGCTTTTTTCACGTCGCTTAGCTTCAGCACACTGGGGTCGTAGCGGAAGGTGAGTTTGTCGTTGGAGATGTTGACGTTGACGTTTTCAACGCCTTTGAGTTTGCTGACGGTGCGGTCAACCGTGTTAACACACGTCGCGCACGTCATGCCTTTCACATGCATCGAGATGGACTTCATGTGATTTTCTAAACGCGGCTCATAACCGCTGTTGCGGATGGCTTTAAGCACATCGTCTTGACTAATGACGGAATCATCGTACGTGACGACGGCGCTGTCGTTAGCGATGTTAACACGCGCTTCTTTCACACCGTCGGTGTTGTTTAGTGTGGTTTCAACGGTGTTAACACACGATGCGCACGACATCCCGTCGATGCGTAATTTAAGGGTTTTCATAAGCAATTCCTCCAGTGGAATCAATAATCTTTAACCCCCCCTATATAGGGGGTGCATTCTCACTATAACATCCTTCGAAAAACACGTCAAGAAATCCATCTTGCGTTCGATATTTTTGCGCCTATCGATGCCGGAGCGGGACGGACTGGGATTTGCTTTTTTCCGGTTGCTTTTAGCGAGCGCCTTTGATATAATATGATAGCGCCAAAACAGTAGGCGCAACCCGTATCTTAGGCGGAGGGGTAGCGAAGTGGCTAAACGCGGCAGACTGTAAATCTGCTCCCTCAGGGTTCGGCGGTTCGAATCCGTCCCCCTCCACCATCGTAGGGGTGTGGTGTCAATGGTAGCACAGCGGTCTCCAAAACCGTTAGTACGGGTTCGAATCCTGTCACCCCTGCCATAAAACGTACAAAAGAAGCCGTTTCGGGCTTCTTTTTTTGTGCGTTTTCAGCCACATCAGAGCG
>SLFZ01000123.1 GCA_007123975.1 Candidatus Izemoplasma sp.
CCGCTTCCGGCGCCAGCGCTTACGAGCACGTCGCGGCCACGGGTGGTGATGGCTTGTTGTTGGGCAGTGGTGAACTTCATCGCTTATCACCCCGTTGGCGAAGGCGTTGGAACAGTTCGACATCGTCGTTGGGCACATCAAGCGTCACGTAGTCGTCGTCGGTTTTGTAGCACACATCTTTAAACGGACAGTGTCTGCAACTTAAGTCATGTTTGCCATCGGTTTTCGGATTGATGGTGAAGTCTCCACTAAGAATCGCATCGGTGGCTTCTTGGAGCACCTGGTCCATGCGTGCAATCAAATCATCAAGCGCTTCAGCCGTAAACGTTTTAAAGCGCGCAGGAAGTTTTCCTTGTTTGGTGATGCCGGCGCCACGAATAAAGGACGCATCCTCAGCTCCGGGATCGATGGCCAGCAACGCATCCACATCGCCTTCGGTGTACCCCTTCCAGGCAAGGTGTTTTTCCAACGCCTCATCCATCGTCTCATCGTCTGCGAGTTTCGCCGGACGATAGAACACGGTTTGTTCATAAAACCCGCGAATGCGTCGTTTGCCGGGATCGGTTTTCATCAACAACCACACATAATACACCAATTGTCCAGACAATCCGAACATCGCTTTTCGCAAATCGAGCGTGGTTTGGCCGGTTTTGTAGTCGATGATTAACGTATCAAGCACGTCATCGGTTGTTCGGCTTAAAACTTGATCAAAAAAGCCTTTATGAACGATATCTCCAGCGTCGTAGGTTACCTTTTTCTCGGTGGCTTCAACGGCGTAAGTTGTCTTACGTCGTTGGGCTAAAACAATCGGCACGACGCGCCTAATCGCGTCGGCAGTAACATCAAGAAAAAAGCGCTCTTTTGCCGTCAAATCGCGCAACGCTAGCAACCTATCGCGCGCCTTATTAATCGCATCTTCCAGCGCCACACCACCACTTGAACGCTCCAACGCATCATGGAAAACGTTCCCAATGTCGAGGGTAAAGTTTTCCTCGTGCGGTCGAAGGCGCAACACATGCTCGGCATAAAAACGAAACCGGCACGCGTAAAACCGCTGAAGCGACGAGTATGATACGGTTGGTTTGCTAGGGATAAATTGTTTTAGCGTCTCTGGATGAATGCCGTCAAATCGATGATCATACGCGTCATAGATGGCCATCCGCGCGTCGTTCACAAGACGCAAATAGTCTCGCTTTGCGCCGTATAGGCGATGCGCGTCATAGGCCTCTTTGCCTTTGAATGTGTCATACGCTTCGCTGTAGACTTGCCCAAGCAACACCGGCTTCGAAGCGTCCGGGTAGCGGCTAAGCAAGCCACTGGGTACGTGGGTATCTCCATAGACATCACGCGCGACGCTCAGCACGACCTCATCCGGCTGATTCAAAGCACGCACAACGGCTTTTTCGGTTTCTAAGTTGAGTTTCGCCTCAGGCCAAAATCCAAGGGCCTCTCGCTCATCGTCCCGCATCAATTCGGCCGAACGGTACGATGGAAACATGCCCTCGGCGCAGCCGAGCACAAAAAGGCGCGTGAGGTCGCGTGTCTTTTCATGGTTGAAAACGGAGATACTCACCGCATTGCGTAGGGGTTGGTTTATGATTTTTCTCCGGGCAAATCTGTACCGTAAAAACGCCATAGCTTCTAAGCGTGTATCGCACGCCTCAAGCGCACGCAGCGCTTCATCACGGATGGCGCGCGTCGCTGGATGGCGGTTTTCTTTCAGTGATGCATACGCTTCAAGCATGGCGACTTCGAGTTCTTCTGAGCTGTTTTCAAGAATGGAAAGAAAACGTTTGGCTGTGGCTGTATGGGCTAAGAGCGTGCCGGTTTGATTGTTGAATGGAATGCCAAAAGCGCGAAAGATGCGTTTTGTTGGGCCTATGTAGGCTGAGTCAGCCACCATGACCGCGATGTCATCTAACGCGATGCCATCGTCGTGGGCTTGTCTGATGGCGGTCGCAACCCGGGCAATCGCCTGGTCTGCATCGGTTTCATGCCAGACGCCAACCGAAGGGCTTTTTTCCTCAGCAATCTTGACGATTGACGCCCCGTACGATTTCGCGCTAAGCAACGCTTTTTCTAAGGCGTCATCAACCAACATGAAGTCGACGATAACCGTCTTGCGATGAAAAAGGGCTCGGGCATGCATAGGTGGTGTGCATAAGCCTTCGCGTTTTAAGCCGGCGCGAAGCGACGCAAGCGTCGTAAGGCGTTCGGTTTGTGCGTCAGCTTCACCGTACAACCAAGGCAGCCATGCTTCAACCACTTCAAGCGGTTGGTTTTGAAACTGCGAAAGCTTCACCGCGATGCGGTCTGACATGGGAAAAAGCGCCGCATCGAGAAAATCGCGTCGGGTCATGAAACGGACGCGTCGAAAAAGCCCTCGCTCACGCATAGCACGTAGTGCAAGGCGCTTGGTTAAGGTCTCACAGACAACGATCGCGTCGTCCGCTTTTAGCAATGCCTCAATCAATCTCAAGCCTCATCTTCCCTTCTGTTCACGGATGCGCAACTGCCCGCAGGCGGCGTTGATGTCGCCACCACGTTCACGGCGATACGTCGCGACGATGCCACGCTTCATTAAGCGGTCGAAAAAAGCGCGGGCTCGAGCCTCTTCGCTTGGCTTAAAGTCGAACTCTTTGACCGGGTTATAGCGGATCAAATTCACATACGCGTTGATGCCACGGATGCGGTCTGACAGTTCATCGGCATGCGCCATTTCGTCGTTGACACGGTCGAGCAAAATGTATTCAAATGTCACGCGTCGGTTGGTTTTTTCGACATAACGCTTAACGCTTGCAAGCAGTGGGGCAAGCGGGTACACGTTGTTAATTTTCATCAGTTTTGAACGGATGGCATCGTTTGGGGCATGCAAGCTAATCGCCAGATTCACCTGGAGAGGCCGTTCGGCGAATGCATCGATTTTCGGAACGATGCCGCTCGTTGACACCGTGATGTGCCGCGCGCCGATTTCAAGGCCATTGGGGGCGTTGATGACGTCGATGAAGGCCATCACATTGTCGTAGTTATCAAACGGCTCACCGGTTCCCATGATCACGACATGGCTAACGCGAAGGTTTTCTTTTGCCTCAACCTCAAGCACTTGCATGACCATTTCCGCAACCGAAAGGTCCCGCGTTTTTTTCTCAAGTCCGCTCGCGCAAAACGCACAGCCGATGTTGCACCCGACTTGCGTGGTCACGCATAGGCTCTTTCCGTAAGGATGGTCCATCAGCACAGCTTCGATGAGATGGTGATCCTCAAGACCAAACAAATATTTGATTGTGCCATCGTCGCTGACCACACGGCGCACGGTCTCAAGCCGACCGAAAACATACGTCTTTGCGAGGTAGGCGCGAACGCCTTTGGCAAGATTGGTCATCTCAGAAAAGTCGTGAACGCGCTTTTTATAAATCCAGTCGAACACCTGTTTGGCAGCAAACGTTTTAAAGCCTTCTCGCTTGAAGGTCGCAGCCAGCGTTTCGACGGTTTCGTTGTGGATATTTTTCATGCTAATCACCTGCGTTTATTATATCATAGCCACCCCATCCGTGCGCTTATAACCGCGAAAAACGACGAAAAAGCGTGCATTTCGCAAAAGAAAAACACCGTTCATCACGAACGGTGTTTTTCACCAGGAGAATATGAAGCGTTTCTGTTAAAGGATTGTGCGGGGGTCGACATAGTCGTAACCGAAGCATTCGGCGACGGCTTTGTACACGACGTGTCCGTCAAGGACGTTCAAGCCAAGCATCAAGGGCTCGCTGTCAAGGCAGGCTTGACGGTAACCTTTGTTGGCGATGTCAACCGCGTAGGGAATCGTCGCGTTGGTGAGTGCGAACGTCGAGGTGCGTGGTGTGGCTCCCGGCATGTTGGCGACGGAGTAATGGATGACGCCGTGTTTTTCATACACCGGGTTATCATGCGTGGTGATGCGATCGATGGTTTCAACCGAGCCGCCTTGATCGATGGAAATGTCGACGATAACAGCACCTTCAGGCATCGCTTTGACCATCTCTTCGGTGACAATCTTCGCAGCTTTAGCGCCAGGAATGAGGATGGTGCTCACGACAGCGTCGGCGGTCTTAAGCGCTTCGGCGATGTTAAATGGATTCGACTTCAAGACGGTGACTTGCTTGTCGAAGATGTCTTCGAGATAACGCATGCGGTCTTCACTCAGTTCGACGATGGTGACGCGAGCGCCAAGCCCAATGGCCATGCGTGCAGCACTGATGCCGGCGACGCCGCCACCGATAACCACAACGTGTCCACGGCTAACGCCCGGCACGCCTGAAAGCAGCACGCCGCGACCACCGCGGTGTTTTTCAAGTTGGGTTGCGGCGACGATGGTGCCACGACGGCCTGCGACTTCACTCATCGGACGCAACAAAGGAAGCGAGTTTCCGATTTGCACGGTTTCGTAGGCGATGGCTTTGCATTTTGATTCGACGAGGCGTTTTGTAAGCTCTTCTTCCGCCGCCAGATGCAAATACGTAAATATAATCAAATCTTCTCTGAAAAAGTCGTATTCAGCCGGCAGTGGTTCTTTGACTTTGATAACCATCTCTTGGGCCCATGCTTCCTTGGCAGTGTCTACCATGGTTGCGCCAGCGCTGACAAACTCTTCATCGCTGATGCCCGATCCGAGCCCGGCGGTCTTTTGAACGAACACCTCATGTCCGTTTTGAACAAACAAGCTGACACCGGCCGGTGTGATGCCGACACGATTCTCGTTGTTTTTGATTTCTTTAGGTACCCCTATTTTCATGCCTTGCCTCCTAAATTTGTATTATAAGCACGACTATATTCTAACAAAACAAGCGCTTCTTATCAACCTAAATCGGAAAAAAATGTAAGGGCTTTTACGCCCAGAAAAACGCCGTCTTCCATGCTTTAAGCTCCGCTTCGTAAACAAACCGATTTCAAGCGTTTTTGGCCCGTGGAAAAAAAAGAAAAAACAAAGTATACTATTCATGTGTCATGGATTAGATTTACACCATTCAGTCATTGGAGATGGTCACATGTGGTTAGACCCCGCCTCGAAAACCCCATTGTACATGCAAATCACGCAGCATTTCAAAACACAAATCCTCGATAAAACCTTGCCTGCGAATGCAAAAATGCCATCCATTCGTGCGTTGGCCCGTAAACACGATGTCTCAAAGACCACCGTCGAGAAAGCCTACCAACAGCTTCACATTGAAGGATACGTTCAAAGCAAGCCGAAAAGCGGGTACTATGTGATGGCAACAGAGACCTTGCCAAGCGCGCGTTTTTCCAAAGACGACACCGTGGACGACGATAAAACCTATCCGAATCTCGCCCAACGCGAAGGCGACTTTCGAATCGAACCGTTGCGCAAGGCGTTTCATCATGTCATGCTTCAAGAGGGCCATTCGCTTTATGAAAACCCTCGGCCTGAGGGTGAACTTCCCTTGCGTCGTGCCGTCTTACGCCACCTCGAGAGCGAGCGTGGCGTTGAGGCATCGCCCGACAACGTCATCATCGGCGCCGGCATTCAAAACCACCTAATGACCTTCGCCGCCATCACATCAAAGCGCGTTGTCGGTTACCTTAAACCGATATTCGATCGCGCCGCCATCGCCTTTGATACGCTGGGCTTTCAACGCATGCCTTGTGAAACCTTGGATGAACTTCTAGCATGCAACCCCGACATCATCACCATCTCTCCATCAAACCTTTATCCAAGCGGTGATGTGTTAAGCATCAACGATCGCATCCGACTGATTAACCATGCGAAAAAACACGGCACCCTCATCATCGAAGATGACTACAACTACGTCTTCCGCCACAACGCTTTCCAAATCCCATCAATTCAAGGCCTTGCGGGCGGTGAAAACGTGATTTACATCGGATCGTTTTCGCGCAACCTTCTGCTTGGGATGAGGGCTGGCTACATGGTGCTTCCCCCTGACTTGACCGCAAGGTTAAAAGCGACGACTCCGTTCGCGCAGACGGTCTCAAAACTCGACCAACTCGCACTCGCCGACTACATGAACCAAGGACATTACGCCCGTCACCTCAAACGCCTTTCCTCCCGTTCAAAGCGTCAGCGCGACCTCATCCTTGAAGCCCTCAAATCAATGACGTTGCCGGACTCCATCCGCATCGAAGGCTTGGAATCAAACCTCCACATCCTTATCGTCTGTGAAAGCGAAAGCGTCAAAGCCCGACTAATCGAACGCGCCGCACGACACCACCTGTACATCAAGACGTTCGATGAGCGCCCTGACGTGGTTCTCTTCCCGTATGGAGGCCTAGACGATGCAGCGATTGAATCAACGCTAAAGCAGCTGCTAAAAGCATAAAAAAATCTTCCGCCGAAGCGGAAGATTTTTAACGTAAGGTTGCACCAAACACCGTGTTAAGCTGTTCAACAACGGCATCGACACGGCGGTCGACGTGCTCGGCTTTCAAAGTGCCTTCGGGATCTTTAAAAACCATCCGGATGCCCAGCGATTTCTTATCGGCATCGAGAGGGCTTCCTTCGTACACATCAAAGACCTTGACCTCGCGGAGCGCGCCAATGCCTGTGTCGGTGACGGCTTTGACGACATCGCCCGCAGGAACCTCGCGATCAATGACGATCGCAATGTCGCGCTCAATCGCCGGGTAGCGGTCAATCGGCTGATGACGGAGCGCATCTTCACGCACACCATAGAGCGCATCCAAGTCGAGTTCAAAGGCGTAGACATCCTCAAGGTCTTGTTTCGATGCCAGGGTTGGGTGAACCTTGGCGATGTGTCCTATTCTCGTCTCCCCGACGTCGATGAAAGCGGCTTGATGAGGATGGAAATCCTCAAGCGTTGCTTGCGTGTAAGTCGCCTGCACACCGAAGCGATCAAACAAGGCTTCTACAATGGCTTTGGCGGTATAGAAGGTTAAGGCAGGCGTGGTCTGCCAATAGCGGCTTTGGTGCTGACCGTGCATGATTCCGGCCAGCTTCTCAATTTCACCATCATCAGTGTAGATGTGTCCGATTTCAAAGAGGTGCACAGACGTTTGCCCACGAGCGGCGTTATAGGCAACGGCCTCCAGCAATCCACCAATCGGGCTTAAACGCAAGACGGCACGACGTTCGCTCATCGGATGCTTCACCGACACCGGCGCGCCTTTTTCTAAGGCGTAGCGCCCGACCGTATCGGCGCTTCTCAGGCTGTAGGTTTTGGCTTCGTTTAGCCCGAGCCCCAGCAACGTTTCACGCACGGCGCGACGAAAACGCTGTTTTTCGGTCAACTCACCGACCGACACTGTCGCGGGCAACGTTTCGGGCACGGATGCGTAGCCGTGAATGCGCCCAATCTCTTCAATTAAGTCCTGGTAGTTTTCAAAGTCCGGTCGGCGCGTCGGTTTGACGACAGCGATGACATCGCCTTTGATGCTGTATTGGAAGCGTAACCGCTTAAGCAAATCTTCCACACGTGCTTTTGGCAACTCGATTCCTAGCACTTTATTCAGTGTGTTAAGAGAGAGTTCAATGGTTTCTTCTCGTCGATCAAGCGCATCGAAATAGGCGACATCGTTGCGTACCGTCGCCCCGGCATACTCAATAAGCAACGCCGTTGCTCGGTCGAGCGCGTAACGTATCTTACCGACATCAATGCCCTTTTCAAAGCGCATGCTCGATTCGCTTCGAAGGTCCAGACGCGTCGCCGTGCGTCGCACGTGTAAGGGCGAAAACGCCGCCGACTCAAGCAGGATGCTCGTTGTCTTTTCGTGCACCTCGGTCTCGGCACCACCCATCACGCCGCCAAGGGCGATTGGGCGTTTTCCGTCGGTGATGAGGATGTCGCCAGCTTCGAGGATTCTCGTCTTATCGTCGAGGGTGGTAAACGTCTCGCCTTGGCGTGCTTCGCGCACAACGATTGTGTCGCTGTTTAAAAGCGTATAATCAAACGCATGCAACGGTTGACCGGTTTCAAGCATGACGTAGTTTGTGATGTCAACGACGTTGTTGATGGGACGGATGCCTGCGGCGATGAGACGCGCTTTCATCCAAGCCGGACTGGGTTTGATGGTGATGTTTTCAATGACCGAGCCATAGTATGCTTGACAGGCATCGGTGTCACTTGATATTGTCATCGGATTGGTTTTGTCGCTGTAGCGTACCTTCGGTTCAGGAATGGTGAGGGCGGTATCAAACATCGCCGCCACGTCATACGCGACCCCATGCATCGACAACAAATCCATGCGATTGGGCGTGAGGTCAAGCTCGACGATGTCGTCGTTGAATCCGAGCGCTTCAAGCGCATCAGTGCCGACTTTCACAGCGTCTTCGATGACATGAATGCCGGTTTCTTGGTGGTATTTCATCTCTAACCCGAGCTCGCTTAAACTGCAGATCATGCCATGGCTGTTGACGCTGCGGATGCTGGTGTTTTTAATTGTGAGTCCTCCCGCGAGCGTCGCACCTTCTAGCGCAACAACCACGTGTTGTCCGGCGGCGACGTTTGGCGCGCCGCAGACGATGGTCAACGTTTGCGTGCCGACGTCTACCTCGCAGACGGATAGTTTATCGGCGTTTGGATGGGCTTCACACGACTCAACATAGCCGATAACGAGGTTGTTTGCGTCGACGAGTTTTTCGGTTGAGGCCACTTCCATGCTATGCAGAGTGAAGGTGTCGGCGAGGGTGTCCACGTCGACATCGACGTTCACGAAATCGCGTAACCAGTTTAACGATACTCTCATGATAAGCCCCCCTTGAACTGCGCTAAGAAGCGCACGTCGTTGGTGTAGAAATGCCGGATGTCGTCGATGCCGTACTTCAGCATCGCCAAGCGCTCCACGCCCAC
>SLFZ01000005.1 GCA_007123975.1 Candidatus Izemoplasma sp.
ATCAGCGGCATGAGTATGAGCCGTTTATCAGCCGTGGCACCGCCACGGTGGTAAACAATGAAGTCCTGGTGAGCGAGAAAGGCAAAAAAAGAGTGCGCGATCTCATAGAAGGTGGTCGGCAATGAACATTGAAGTGCTCGCCGTCGCCTTGCTAAGCGCGATGGCCACCAGTTTGGTCGGGGTGTTTCTTGTGCTTCGCCGGTTGTCGATGCTGACGGATGCGATATCGCACACGATTTTGCTTGGTATTGTGCTTGCGTTCATGGTTGTTGCCGATTTAACAAGCCCGTTTTTGCTCATCGCTGCAACGCTCATGGGTGTGCTGACGGTGTTTATGATTGAAGCGTTAATGCAAACGCGTCGAATAAAAGAAGATGCGGCCATCGGCGTCGTGTTCACGTTTTTGTTCTCGATAGCCATCATCATTGTGACGACCCAGTTTCGTAACGTCCACCTTGACATAAACATGGTGCTTCTTGGAAACCTTGAATTCGTGGTCTTTGATCGTCTACGGCTTTTTGGCGCTGACCTCGGGCCGACGTCGCTTTGGGTGATGGGCATCGTGCTTGCGCTGAATCTCGGGTTGCTTTCGGTGTTTTACAAAGAAATCAAGCTGTCGAGTTTCGACCCTGCGCTTGCTAGCGTGCTCGGATTTTCCGCAGTGTTAATGCATTACGGTTTGATGGCGATGGTGTCGCTCACCGCGGTGGCTGCGTTCAACGCCGTCGGTGCAATTTTGGTGATTGCGTTGATGATCGGTCCGCCGATTACCGCCCTTTTGTTTACCAAGACGTTATTTCATACGATTGTGTTGACGCTCTGTATTGCAGCCTTTAACAGCGTCGTGGGGTATGCGTTGGCGTGGGGCTTTGACATCACGATATCGGGCACCATTGCGACCGTCACGATGGCGAGCTTCTTTGCGGCCATGCTGTTTTCACCGAAGCGTGGGATACTTTTTGAGGCGTTTCGCATGCGAACACGGCGTGAGCACGTTGCCTTGGCGGGGTTGCTCGTCCACGTTGAAAACCATGCCGATTCGGAGGACGCGGCCGTCGAGTTAAACGTAAAAACCGTGCATGAGCACATGAACTGGTCGCGTGCGTTTTGTGAAAAAATCCTTCACCGGGCAAAATCACGAGACTACATCCGTGTGGAAAAGGGTATCATGCAGCTAACTGAGACGGGACACGCGTTCTATCGTACCGTGCTTGGTGATTCGAGGGGGACTGTCCAATGAACCGAGCAGAAGAAGATTACTTAAAACAACTTTACGAGCTCAGTGTCAATACCCAGACTAAGCGCGTGAAATCCGCCGATTTGGCAAACGCGCTCGGCCACACCGCCCAAAGCGTCAACGAGATGCTAAAGCGTTTGGCAGAAAAAAAACATGTAAACTACATGCCATACCGCGGCGTGACGTTGACGAAAAAAGGACGGGCGACTGCGGTGCGGATGATCCGTGCACACCGCTTGTGGGAAGTGTTTTTGTCGGAGAAGTTGGGGCTGTCTTGGGAAGCTTTGCATGAAGAGGCTGAAAAACTTGAGCACGCCACAAGCGACGTGGTGCTTGATAAGCTAAACACGTACCTCGCGGAGCCAAAAACATGCATCCATGGAAATCCGATCCCTGACGCCGATGGACACGTTGAACAAGGTGCGACACTCACCCTCGCAAAAACGGAGCCTGGTCACGTGTTTGTTGTGCAGCGCGTGGAAGATCACGCCCCGCTGTTGTCGTATCTCCGCGAGAGACGCATCGCCCTCGGTGACCGCCTTGAGGTTGTCGGGTATGAAAGCCTTGGTGATACTTTGGTCGTTAAACACAAAGGAGAATCCCACCGTCTTGGAATGAGCGTGACGAACAGGATTTACGGCGACATCGAACGATAAAAAGGCTCAAACGAGCCTTTTTATATGGGTTTGCATTTTGACGCCTTATCCTCTATAATGGGTATGGTTCAGACTTTATGCATGGAAAAATGCCGATGCCGATGGACGCGTATACTGTTTTGCTTTATGTGGGTGTCATTCTTTTTTTTGGGTTTGCATTCGGCAAAGCCTTTGAACGCATGCGTCTCCCGGATGTCACTGGATACATCGTTGCCGGCGTCGTGATTGGCCCATATGCGCTAAACTTAATTGACATGTCGGCGTTGGCACCGCTGAGCGTCATCACCAACATTGTGCTCGGTATCATTGCCTATCAAATTGGGACGGAGTTGTTCATTCCTGTCATCCGACGCAACGCCGGCGCAATCGTTACCATCACCATGGTCCACGCGCTAATTACCGCGGCTGTGGTGTTTTTTGGCGTGTTTGTGATTTTTAGGGAATGGTGGCTCGCGTTTGCGCTTTCCGGACTGGCGGTCGCATCGGCGCCCGCTCCGGTCATGCAGGTAATAAAAAAACTGAAGGCCAAAGGTCCAGTCAAAAGCACGGTTATTCCAGTTGTCGGTTTGCTCGACATCGTCGCTGTGATCGTGTTTGCGCTTTTTGCTAGCATCGCGGTATCGTTGGTTGATGGCAGTCCGATTAGTGTGCAAAACGCCATTGTGACTCCCTTCTACGAGGTGTCTGTGTCCGTTGGCATCGGCGCCGTTATGGGGCTTGTGTTGGCGTTGGTTTCTCGGTGGATCATCGAGAGGTTGCCAAAGCAGGAACGGTACCTTTCCTACCTCGCGCTAATCATGGCGTTTGTCCTTGGCAGCGTGTGGGTTGCAGAACGCCATCACCTATCCTTGATTCTTATTCCGCTGTCAATGGGCATGGCCTTTACCAACTTTATCGATAAGGAGACATTCACCATTCAAAACGCCGCCCTCAACAACTTCGGAGGCCCGTTTATCGTGCTCTTTTTCACGATTGCCGGTTTAGGGCTGTCTCCCGGATTGATGGTGTCTGCGGGCTTGCTCGCAATCGTGTTTATCGCCCTCAGACTGGTGGGGAAAGTGTTGGGCTCTCATCTTGGCGCGTCCTTGACCACCTGCTCACCGAACGTGAAACGCTACACTGGATGGTGTTTGTTGCCGCAAGCCGGTGTTACCATAGGGATGCTTGTGGCGCTCTCTGCAATGCTACCTGAAAGAGAGACGCAACTTATTCAAACGGTGGTTCTATCGAGCATCTTGATTTTCCAAATCATTGGTCCTATCGTGATGCAACATTCACTGATTAAAGCGGGCGAAGCCAGACTGGAAAGTCCTATTACCAACTAGCATAACGAAAATGACCCTCCATATTGGGATGGTCATTTTTTATCACCAGGTATTGTGTAATGAATAGTACTGTGTTAGAGTTAGTATGAGGTGATGTCATGAACACGCAGTTTAAGCGAGGTATATTGGAAATATGCGTCTTGGCATTGTTGGCCGAAGACGACCAATATGGGTATGCAATCATCAACACCCTCTCAGAGCACATCGATGTAGGGGAAAACACCGTCTATCCGATTTTAAGGCGATTGACAAAAGACGCTCACGCCGAAACATACCTTAAAGAATCAACAAGTGGGGCACCCCGCAAGTACTACGCGATGACAAAAAAGGGATTTTCTCATTATGTGAGACAACGTGATGAGTGGAGCGCTTTTCTCGCAGGCGTCTACCAAATACTCAACCAAGGAGGAAAAAATCATGAAAAGCTTTATCAACGATTTAAAGAACGCATTGAAAAAACGGAAGCTGAGTGATGAGGTCATTCAAGATATTGTTCAAGACTACGAAGGGATGATTCAGGCTGGGTTAGAAGACGGGGTTAAAGAAGCGGACATTTTGAAAAAGTTCGGTACCGTTGATCGCATTGCCGAGGAACTTGCAGGAGTCGAGCGCGACACATCAAAAGCGCCGGGTGAAGATGTGAAGGTCGTGAAACAAGTTGAAGTGACCGACGAGGCCTACCATGTCGATGTCAACCTGCCCACGGAAAACGTCTCTTACATCCGCGCAGAAAGCAACGTCATTGAAATCACCGCAAACCGCACCATCGACGACGCATACGACATTGAGTACGCGGATGGGACACTCAAAATCCGAGCCCCGAAAACCCAAGCGTTTGGATTGTTCAACTGGATAAGCCGTCGATTGAACGTTTCGTTCACCATCGCCTTGCCAACGACGCCCCGTTGTGTGCAACTATCTCACAAAACGGTGACCGGCGACGTCACCTTTGAAAACCTTACGCTAGAACGGGTAAAACTGAACAATGTCAATGGCAATGCTAAAACGCACGGCGTGCATTTTGGCGAGGTCATGCTTCAAACGGTCAACGGAGATCTTAAGGTGGATGCCTCAACCGTCAAATCACTTCATGCACACCTTGTGAACGGAGACATCAAACTGACGAACACAACCTTTGATGAGACGATTCGGGTTGAAACGGTATCCGGTGACATTAGCATAAACACAGTCACATCGGGGGATTGCACGACATCGGCGGTGAGCGGTGACTTTTGTGCCGAGGAGTTTTATCCCGCAAGCTTTCAATCGCGCACGTTGAGCGGGGATTTAACGATTAAGAACACGAAACCACACACCATTTCAAAAGAAAACATAAAGACCACGAGCGGGACGGTTTCCATCAATTAAACACACGCGACTTCGGTCGCGTGTTTTTCTGGTGTACACCGTCACGATGCGCTGGTATAATGAAGGTAACAATGCACGTAAAAGGAGCGTGAGTCATGGAAGCGTACTATCTGAAGCAAAAAGCACTGTCATTGCGGGCGTCGTATCGGGTGCTTGATGAAAGCCAAAACCCGCTATATGAATGCAAAACCCGTTGGTTTTCTCCATCGCAGAAGACCGACATCGTCGATGTGCGTGAAAACCGTCACGTCTATACGTTGAAGCGGAAGGTGTTCAGTTTTATGCCGACGCACCTTTTGCTTGACCCTCAAGGCAACGAGGTTGCCAGCATGCGGCAGCGTTTTGCGATGCGCGGGCGGCGTGTTACGGTGACGAGTCCTCAAGGGGAGTACGAAGTCACAGGAAACTATTGGGCGCATGAGTTCACCATCTATCACGACGACAAAGAAGTGGCAAACATTCGCAAGAAGTGGTTGTCGTGGGGTGACACTTATGAAATCATCATTCATGACGACAAGAACACGGAGTTTTTGTTGGCGATGGTCTTGATGATCGATCGCAAGTTTCATTCGAAAAAAAGCAGCAATCGCAATCGATGAAAAAAAGTCGTCCACTGGGACGACTTTTTCATGCATCGCTTTGAAGCTCATCCGAGAAGCGAATGACGCCTTCGGCAATCAGTTTACCGATGTCATCGCTCAGCTGCTCAAGCGAGACACCTTTGGGGTCTTTGAGCCAGGATAAGTAAACATCCAAGGCGCCCGAGACGGTAAACGTCGTGGTGAAATAACTGCGCGCAAGCAATGAATCATCTGGGTTTTCGTACATCGTTGTCAAGGTCGTGACAAAGGCTCGTTTTAGTTTTTCCATAAACGCGCCTAGCAGCATTGGATGCTCTTTGAACACGTTGACGGCTGCGTTGTTCTCCAAGGTCTGTGCGCTTAAACGAAGCAAGGGTGAAGGATCACGCAAAAGAGACTCTTGGTCGAAGCGCTTCATTTGAAGGGTCAAGGCATCAACAATGTCGGTTTGAATGGCGTCGACGACATCGTTGACGTTGGCGTGATGGTTGTAAAACGTCTTCCGGTTGATGTCGGCTTTCGCGGCGATGGCCTTGACGGTGATGGTGTCAATGGATTGCGTTTGCAATAACGCCAAGACGGCACGATTGATCTGTTTTCGCGTTCGTAAAACGCGGCGGTCTGTTTTCATACACGATCTCCTATAAAAGATTGATAATGACGCATGGTGTTGTGATACCCATTATATTATACAGATGTGTTTTATGCAACTTATTAAACCTATGTGAGGAAATGATGGTTGGCGTTTCTTTTTTTCTTCGTTTGCGTTATAATCGATACGAAAGCGGACGGAGGAAAGCTTATGGACATCATCGTCTACACCATCATCACCATCGTGTTACTGGTCTCTGCCATGATTAAAGGCGTCAGTGGTTTTGGGACCAGTTTGATTGCCATCCCCAGTTTGATTGCGCTCGGGGTGATGGGCCCTGCCGATGCACGTGCGCTTATCGTATCGATCAATCTAGTTTTAAACATGATTATTTTAATCTCAGCACGCAAACTCACGTTTGAGCACGCAAGACCGTACATGTTGTTAATCGTGTCGGTTTTTGTTGCGGCGTTGTTGGCTGGCTTTTTGTTGCCGCGCGTCACCGCCGATATCTTCCATGTGCTCATGGGCGTGCTGCTTATCTTGACGGCAATCAATCGATTTTTTGATGTGCGATTTACCATCGAACATCCGAAACGTTATTTTGTGCCCCTTGGTTTTGTCGGTGGGACGTTGAACACGTTAATTGGTGCTGGCAGCGTTCCGGTGTTGATTTTTCTCGCCAACAGCAAAACCAAGAAGACCGATTTTCGTGTCACCGTGTCGCTTTTTTTGCTCATCTTGAACGCGGGAAGCCTCATTTCGTTTTTGCTGGCTGGAACTTATTCAAGCGATATTGCCCTGCTCGGAGTCGTTTTTGCGCCAGTGATGATCTTCGGCACGTTCATCGGCATTCGCTTCCAGCATCACGTCAACGAACAACTGTTTAAAAAAATCGTTGCGGTGCTTTTGTTCGTCATCGGCATCAATGGGATACTGAATTTGTTCTTCAACCACATGGGATAATAAAAAGAGCGCGGATGCGCTCTTTTATATTACCAGACAGCGATATGCCCGTCGGCACGTTTTTCTGTGCCACCAACGTAGGCACGAGCCTTTAAGTTTTGAATGATAATTTGACCGCGGCCATAACGAGCAACCCCATCATCAATGACAACGTCGTGCCCTCGTTTTTTAAGGTCTTTAATAAGATGTTCAGGCATCGCTTTTTCGATGTACAGCCGTTTTCCTGATTCCCAAAACCAACGCGGTCCATCGAGTGCGCTTTGGGGATTGTCGCCGTCGTCAATCAGACGACTCAACACTTGCATATGGCCTTGCGGCTGCATGAAACCGCCCATCACACCAAAGGCGCAGACGGCCTCGCCCGGTTTAACGTACATGCCTGGGATGATGGTATGAAAGGTTCGTTTCGATGGACCATACGCGTTAGGATGCCCAGGTTTTGCGTTGAAATTATGCGCTCGGTTTTGCAAGGCAATGCCAGTCCCCGGGACGACGACACCTGATCCAAAGCCCATGTAGTTGCTTTGGATGAAGGAAACCATGTTTCCATCGGCGTCGGCGGTCGACAAGTAGACTGTGCCCCCACGTGGCGGGGTGAAGTCGGTGATGTCGGTGGCGTGTGTGCCAATTTGATCGGCAAGCTTTTCGAGGTATGAAGGTGTCAAAAAAGAACTGGGCGCTTTATTCATTGAGGTCGTGTCTGCAACGTGGTTAAACGCATCGACCGATGCACGTTTTAATGCTTCAATTTGCTCATGCATGCCCACAGTGCCACGGTCGTGTAGTTGCTCAAGAATGCCTAAGCCTTCGAGCGCGATGATTCCTTGGGTGTTTGGGGGAAGTTCGTAAACATCATGCCCTCGATAGCGAACACAAAGTGGATCAACCCATTCTGCGGTATGCGCTGCCAAGTCATCGCGTGAAAGCAGACCGTTATGAATGCGCATGGTTCGATCGATTTTATCGGCAATCTCGCCGCGGTAAAAAGCTTCGCCGTTGGTTTCGCCGATGGCTTTTAAGGTGCTGGCATGTCCAGGGAACTTGACGACGTCACCCACCTCGGGTGCTTGACCGCCAGGTGCGAAAGTGTCGAACCACGCGGCAAACTCGTCGCCTTTAAAGCGCACTTTATAGGCGTTGAATGCCATGTGCCAAAATTGAGCCACCACGGGCGACACCGGGTAGCCTTCCTCAGCGTAATGGATGGCTGGTTCAAGTGCTTTTAACAGGGGCAATTTTCCGAAACGTTCAGAGAGCGCAACCCATGCGGAAGGGGCTCCTGGGACGGTGATTGGCAACACACCATAGGGTGGAATTGCATCAACACCGCGGGAGGATAACGATTCATGCGTCATCGCTTTTGGTGAGCGCCCACTGCCATTGAGTCCATGCACCTTCCCATCGAGGTAAACTAGTGCGAACGCATCGCCGCCGATACCGTTTGACGTCGGCTCAACGACGGTAAGGGCAGCCGCGGTGGCAATGGCGGCGTCGACGGCGTTCCCACCGGCTTTCAGTGTGTCCAGTCCAGCTTGTGCAGCCAATGGCTGCGAGGTTGCCACCATGCCTTTTTTGGCATAGAGTGCGGTGCGTTTTCCGGGATAAGAATATGTGGTGTTTCGATACGAATTCATGGTTAGCCTCCTAGTCATGTCATTATAATGATAGCACGGCATTTGCATGTTGGCGAATATTTTAGGCATTCTAAATGCAAATCATTTGCATTTGCATTAGGACGTAGTATAATGCCAGTAGAAAATTAGCCTTGATTTGGAGGAAGAAATCATGATAAAGAAAATGCTACCAGTGTTTCTGTTTGTTTTTTTCATGCTCGTGTTGAGCGCTTGTGGAACTTCATCAGATGACATCGGCGAGTTCAAGATTCTCGATCGCCGGAACAACGAAGACGTGGTTGCTTATGTCCACGACGACCACTGGGATGGCAGTTTGCCCAATGTCAACCTCGGCAGCAACATCTCGCTTGGTGCCTACATCGAGTCGGCAGACGGGCGCGAGCGCGAGCTTGATTCCGATGGGTCACACAACGGCTTCACCGTGAG
>SLFZ01000066.1 GCA_007123975.1 Candidatus Izemoplasma sp.
GATTCGCCACCCGATGGGTTCCCAAACTGACAGGCGGCGAGCAAAACAATCATACTGCTCACAGAAAGCATCAAGATGAGTTTCTTCATGTCGTCTCCTCTTTGTAATTATTATAATTAAGTACTGTGTACGTTACCATCATAACAAGCCCTCGCGTGCGCGTCAAGATTATCAGTAGTTTTTATAATTAAGCCGTTAAGCGGTGTGTTGATTATAAAAAAACGGCGTCATCACGCCGTTTTTTCGCTTTCATCCTTGTCTTTTTCTTCCACGATGGCTCGGTAGTCGCGATAATAGGCTTCGACGACGCCAGGCTGAAAGGGGCCTTCTTGGTTTTCAATCATTGATTTGAGGGTGTCGAGTTCGACTTCGAGGATGCGTTTAAGTTCAGGTGGATAATCCATTTTAATTTTGTGCTTGTTGTACTCTTTGCGATCAAGCGTCACATAGCTGTAATCGGGGCTTACTTTGACATCGAGGTCGTAATCGATGTATTTAAGTGCTTCCGAATCGGCGACGTAGGGACTCGCGACGTTGCAATAATAGAAAATGCCGGCCGGCCGGATGATGCCGATCACGTTAAACCAACGATCCTTGAAAAACCATGTGACCGACGGTTCGCGGGTATACCAAAACCGTCCGTTCGATTCGATGACTTTGGTGCGTTCGTTGGCGATGATTAAGGTCGAATCGTCAATGTCTAAGACGGTGGCGTTCTCCCATATCCGGTGAAGGCTCTCATCGTGTTTGTAACTGTGGACGACAATGTCGTCAGCTGGTTTGTATTTCATGGTATCACTTCCTTCAGGCATTATACCATACGTGGTGCACGAGGGCTTAGTTTCGAATCATTATCCAGACGAATATTGCCAGGGCGATCAACACAACCAAATCGAAGACAATTAAACTTATCCATTGCTTCCTATCTTTAGGTTGTTTCTCTTTCGCATCGTCGTAATCGGGTTTCATGTCTTTCATCGGTTCACGCTCCGTGTCGCCCGCCGTTGACGGGGAGTATTTGGCCGGTGATAAAACCAGCTGCATCGCTGAGGAGGAAAGCGGTCGCCTCGGCAATGTCTTGAGGTTCTCCTAACCTTCCGAGTGGGACGGTGTCGATGTAGCTGTCAACGCCTTCGTCGATGCGAGACTGCGTCATGTCGGTTGGAATCAAGCCCGGGGCGACCGCATTGACGCGGATGCCGCGAGGGGCGAGTTCGTTAGCAAGGGCTTTGGTGAGGCCGTTGACAGCCGCTTTGGACGTCGCATAAGGCGACTGATTGGGTGGACCGACGATGCCGGAACCCGAGGATATATTCACAATCGCGCCGCCATCTTTAAACGCAGCCGCGGCGTATTTTGACATCAGCCACACCGACGCAACGTTGACGTGCATCGCGCGTTGGTAATCCTCAAACGTCAACGAATCCAGCGTTCCTGAGACAAGGACACCGGCGTTGTTGACGAGCGCATCAAGGCGACCAAACGCCTGCATCGCTGTCTCGATGACGCGTTGAGCTTCGGCTTCGTTTGCGACATCGCCGCGCGCGAGCACAGCTCTTTGACCCTTGGACTCAATCGCTTCTTTCAATGATTGTGCTTCTTCTTCGCTTTGTCGATAATTAATGGCAATATCATACCCTTGCGCGGCTAAGGTCATGGCGATCGCTCGGCCGAGACCGCGTGATGCGCCAGTGATAAGGACGGTTTTTGGCATGTTTAATCACTCCCGTTATGGTTTTTGAGAAAGTCTTTGCCTTTAAGGGTGTCGGGCTCATGGGTGTGGAGGTTTGGGTAGCCTTGTTGTCGAAGGGCTTCATAAAGGACCACCGCTACGGTATTTGAGAGGTTAAGGCTACGGGTTTTATCGGTCATTGGAATGCGCACGCATGTTTCAAGGTTATCCTTTAACAGTGCCTTGGGTAAGCCCGTGGTTTCTTTACCAAAGATGAAGAAGACATCCTCATCGCCGGTGTAGTCAAAGCCGTCATGGGTTCGCTCGGCGTAGCGGGTGATGTAGTAAAATCGGCCGCGGCGGTGTTTGATGAACGCCTCAAAACTCTCGTGCACGTCAAGCTCGAGGTCTCGCATGTAATCCAATGCCGGTCTGCGCATGTGTTTGTCATCGAGCGAAAAGCCGAGCGGCTTAATCAGGTGCAGACGTGCGCCTGTGGCGACGCAGGTGCGCATGATGTTTCCAGTGTTTTGCGGAATCAAGGGTTCATGCAAGACGATGTGGTTCATGGAAGTTCCTCCAGTTTAGAGATGATGCGCGTGGCGTCCGCGTGAAACCACGGCACATGGGCGTAGCGCGATGCGACGTCGCGCATCAACGGCAAGCTTTCACGCATGCCTTGATTCAAAAGCAATGCCATGGCGTTGCGTTTTAATACCAAGCCACCGCGCCAGACAAAAGCGTAGGTTCTAAAGGTTTTCTCTATCGCCTTGTTGGAAAGCGCGAGCAGGTTTTCAAGGTTTAATTGGGCGTGTTCGTCGGCCATAAAATGCGGGCGTGGCACAAAGGTTCGGTCGGCATTTTTAGGGCAAACCCGCTGGCAAATGTCGCAACCGTACACCATCGTTTTTAGCGGCGTGATGTCGGCGTCGGTTAGCGGTGCTTTCATCTGCGTTACATAGGATGAACAGAGTCGTTCATCAAACCCGGCATCAAGCGCACCGGTCGGGCATGCCTCAATGCAGCGGGTGCAATCGCCACAATCGTCGCTGAGGTAACCCTCGGTGCTTAAGGCCGCATCGACCAACAAAATCCCTAGGTAATGGTACGTGCCGAAGCGTGGATGAATTAGAAACTGGTTCTTGCCGATGTAGCCCGTGTTCGCAAGCGCCGCGACGAACCGCTCGTCAAAAGGACTGATGTCGGCGTATCCTTTCGCCTTGATGCCTTTGGTTTTCAGTGTTTTTTCAATGTCTTCAAAGGCGCTGTCAAACACGCGGTGATAATCGAGGCCGTAGGCGTAGCGCGACACCAAACCATAGCCCTTTCCGTTCCAAGCGACTGCCTCGTGGGGGTAAGAGATGCTTAAGACAAGCATCGTGCGGTACGACACGAGCGCATCACGCTCAGCGGAGGCCAACCGCGGTTTTTGTGCCATGTATGTCTCGACATCAATGGCCTTGACGTCGTCGATGAGCGGGTGATTGAGTATGGTATCGATCATCTTGCTCCCCCTAACGAAAATGGTGGGTGCCTAAAGCACTCCACCATTTTATCGTGTCGACCCTTCCGCCGTCAGGGTCGAAAAGACGCAATGTCTTTTTCCGTGGTTATTATACCACGTCACGATGCCCATGGCAATGGTGCCTGGCGTATTCTCTATGAGTTACACAAAACACGCTGTAAGCGGCTTTTCATTTTAGGATTGACGTTCTTTCTCGATGGAAGCCACACGCGCTTCAAGGGTCTTTACGGTTTCATAGAGCTTCTCGACCTCGTTGTCTTCGGTCGGGGTCGGGGCAGGGTCATCGTCGTGGTCGAAGATTGCGAAAACCAACATCACGATGGCGAATCCGCCAGAGACCATCGCCAATGTCCCCTCGCCGATGATGAGGAAAACGATCAGGGCGAGGATGTCGACGACAAAAAGCGAACCCCAGACCAGACGTGTGCTCATGCGTCTTTACGGCGATGTTTGGCGCGGATGGCTTCGATAAAGTTCGGGTCAAAGGCGTCCGCGTTCACCATCGCGATTTCTTCTTTATAAGGCGCGTACACACGCTTGGTGTCGTCATCGGTTTCAGTCACATAGGGGGTTTCTAAGATTTTCGGGATGTCGGTGAAGTCCGGATGACGAATGATGGCGTTGAGTGCGTCAAACCCGATGTGTCCGGTGCCGAGGTTGGCGTGGCGGTCTTTGCCGGCGCCGCGAGGATTTTTTGAGTCGTTGATGTGAAACACACCGATGCGGGTCTTGCCGACGATGCGATCAAACTCCGCGATGACGCCATCAAAGTCATCTTTGACATCGTAGCCGGCATCATGAGTATGGCAGGTGTCAAAGCACACGCTGAGGCGTTCGTCATGGTCGACGCCGTCGATGATCGCGCGCAACTCTTCGAAGGTGCGGCCGACTTCGGTGCCTTTTCCCGCCATCGTCTCAAGGGCGATCTTGACGTCGTAATCCTTGGTGCGCTCAATGACCTTGTTGAGGCCATCGACAATCCGGTCGATGGCGGCGTCGGCGCCTTCTTTGACATGCGCTCCCGGATGCAAGACGATGTGTTTCGCGCCGATGGCTGCGGTTCTCTCTATTTCGCTGACGAGGAAGTCTTGGGCGAAGGCGCGTTTGGTTGGGTCGGGGTTGGCGAGGTTCATCACATAAGGCGCGTGGACAATGATGTCTTCAGGCTTGATGCCCGCTTCATCCATGCGGCGTTGGGCGAGGTCGATGTTGAGTTCTTCAATCGGTTTACGGCGCGTATTTTGTGGCGCGCCTGTATAAATCATGAACGTATTGGCGCCATACGATAAGGCTTCATCGACGCTGCCAAGCAGCATTTCACTGCCGTTCATCGAGACGTGGCTTCCGAGTTTAATCATCGTTTTATTCTCCTTCTGTTCTGAGCTGATTTCGGTTTGGTGCCTTTGACGGTGTAGTTGATGTGGTGTTTATCGAGGTAATGAAACGCATGGCCGTCTCGTTCGCTGAAGTAGCTTATCGCAAGACCGCTTTGGCCCATCCGGGCGGTACGACCAACGCGGTGCACATAAAACGTCATGTCGGTTGGCAAATCGTAGTTAATAATGTGGCTGACGCCCTCGATGTCAAGGCCACGGCTGGCCATGTCGGTGGCGACGACGTATTGGACATCGAGGCTGGTGATGCGACGATGGAGTTGTTTGCGTTTGCGCGAGGGTAAATCGCCGTGCAAGGCGATGGAACGTTTCCCTGCCTGATAAAGCATGCTGGCAAGGCGATCGGCATCGGCTTTTTGGTTCACGAAAATCAAGGCCAGGTACGGCTCGGTCTCGTTGACAAACGCCAACAATCGCCTATCCTTATCCGCTTGGTTATCAAGGCGGATAAAACGGTGTTCGATGGCGAGCGAACGCAAGCTTTTGTCTTCCAGCGACACCTCTTTCGCATTGCGGGTGGAACGGCGCAAGAACGGTTTCAAACTTTCCGGGATGGTGGCGCTGAACACCATCAGTTGAGCGTTGTCTTTCGTGGTTGAGAAAATCGCTTCGATGTCAGGTAAAAACCCGATGTCTAACGCCATGTCGGCCTCGTCGATTACGATGGTGTTGGCGCGGTGAATCTTCAGGACGTTTTCGTCGATGGCGAGGTCTTTAATGCGTCCGGGCGTGCCGATGACAATCATCGGTTGACTTTTTTTCAGTCGCTCTATTTCCTTGTGCCGGTCTTGGCCGCCGCTGAACAGACGAATGTCGATGGACTCGTCTGCGTACGTGGCGATTTGGCGTGCGGCCTCAAGGAGCTGTGACGCGAGTTCACGCGTTGGGCTTAAGATAACGGTTTGAACGCGTGGGTCTTTTTCATTGAGTCGTGAAAAGACGGGAATCAGAAAGGCGTGTGTCTTTCCGCTCCCGGTCTGGCTGCAGGCAACGATGTCCCTGCCTTTTGTGGCGTCAGGAATGACGGCACGCTGCACGTCGGTGAGATCTTTAAAGCCGAGCGCTTGCACGGCTTTCTCGATGTAGGTCTTGGAAAAATGCATATTGTCCCCTCGTTTCTGTCGTTTTCATTATATAATAAAACCGACGGTTTTCCAATTGATTGACTTAAAGGAGGCGGCTTATGCACGTATACGCTTTGACCCCACGCGGCTATTGTCATGGCGTGGTCCACGCCATCGATGCGATTCGAAAACTCGTCGCCGACCCCGGCGTCGCTCGTCCCATCACCGTGCTTGGCATGGTGGTTCATAATACCCGGATTGTCGATGACTTTAAAGCGCTTGGTGTCATGACGGTTCATGACCCTGATAAAACCCGTCTTGAGCTTCTCGATACCATCGATGAAGGCACCGTGGTCATTACGGCGCACGGCGTCAGCCAAGCCGTGATAGAAAAAGCTAAGGCCAAGGGCTTGAACATCGTTGACACAACGTGCGCCGATGTCACCGAAAGCCAGCGCGTCGTTCGCGAATACACCGACCAAGGCTACACCGTGTTTTTCATTGGCAAACACAACCACCCTGAAGCCGAAAGTGCGCAAGCCATATCGAAGGATGTGGTCGTGGTTGAGGACGTCGCGGATGTCGAAGCCACCAGCGTCACCTCTTCACGCATTGCCATTACCAACCAGACGACGATGAGTTTGTTCGACATCTACCATGTCGGTGAAGCAATTCGCAAGCAATACCCAAACGCCATCGTGCTTGATGAACAATGCGATGCCACGCGAAGCCGTCAACTCGCCGTGAAAAACCAACCCGACTCCGTTCAACACTGCTTCGTGGTTGGTGATAAGCATTCAAACAACACCAGAAAACTCGTCGAAACCGCGCGAGAAGCTGGTATTCCGGCAACGCGCATCGACTCTGTGGAGTCGCTCGAGGTCAAGCATCTGTCCAAATTATCGCGCGTCTCGGTCACGAGCGGTGCTTCAACGCCAAGCGCCCTTACACAAGAGGTCATCCGTTTCTTAAAAGCCTTTGATCCAGACAACCCCAAAACCCACAACACAAAAAGCAACCTTAAAAACGTCATCGACATGAAACATCGATAGTTTCATGCTATACTGGTTTCAGTGATGAAAAGACGAAAGGAGCACTACTTATGCCCAACAAAACGATGTTAGAAAACTATGCGGCGCTCGCGGTCAACGTCGGCGCCAACGTCCAAGAAGGTCAAGTCGCCGTCATCCGTGCGACCACGGAGACAAAGGAACTTGCCCGCGCGATTGCCAAACAAGCCTACCTTGCCGGTGCGAAGCGCGTCCACGTTGACTGGTCCGACGACTACGTCTCACGCTACGGCTACGACCACATGGACATCGAAACCTTGCAAGACATCCCCGATTGGATTGTCGACAAGGCGAAGTACTCGATTGAGCAAGGCGCTTGCTTCATCAGCATCACCTCACCAATTCCCGGTTTAAACCAAGGCGTCGACCCTGAGAAGATGCAAAAATCAGGCATCGCTGCGATGAAGAAACTTTCCTTTTTCCAAACCCACATGATGGCCAACAAAGCACAATGGACTATCGTCGCCGCGCCAAACACCATCTGGAGCGAGAAAGTCTTCCCAGGGAAAAAAGGCGAGGAAGCAAACGAAGCACTTTGGGATGCTATCTTTGAAGCGTGCCGCGTGCGCGAAGGCGGCGACGCTGTCGCCGAATGGGAACGCCATAATGAAACCCTCTCCCGCCGTAACGCCATTCTAAACGACCATCAGTTTGCGTCGCTTGAGTTCAAAAACAGCCTCGGCACCGACATCACGATAGAGTTGGTTGATGATCACGTGTGGGCCGGTGGCGATGAAGTCACCACCACGGGCGTCCGCTTCAACCCGAACATTCCAACTGAAGAAACGTTCACCATGCCGCATAAAACCGGCACCAACGGAAAGGTCGTCGCAACAAAGCCGTTAAACTACCAGGGTAACCTTATCGAAGATTTCTGGCTTGAGTTTAAAGACGGTAAAGTCGTCGATTACGACGCCAAGAAGGAAAAACGTACCTTGCAAAACCTCTTGGAGTTTGACGAAGGCAGTTCATACCTTGGTGAAATTGCATTGATCGAACACGACAGCCCCATCCAAAACACAGGCATCCTCTTTTACAACACCCTCTTTGATGAAAACGCCAGTTGCCACATGGCCTTAGGCCGTGCTTACCCAATGAACGTCAAAAACGGCACATCGATGGAACAAGACGAACTGATTAAACTCGGATACAACCATTCGATGGCGCATTCGGACTTTATGTTCGGCAGCGAAGACATCGACGTCACCGGAATCAAAAAAGACGGCACCCGCGTCCCCATCATGAGAAACGGAAACTTTGTCTTATAAAACTTACGGACCGCAATGCGGTCCGTTTTTTTCTTGCCTAAAGGCCTTTGTTGTGCTATTCTGTACATGGTATCTCACGTCGTGTTAAGGAGGTTAACGTATGCGCAAACGGTTGCATGAAGCGATGCCCTTGATTGCTGTGACGATTTTCTTGTTCATCGGCTTTGAGTATGGCACATGGCTGCTTGGTGCGTTGGCTTTTCTATTGATTCCGCTGTCGTCCGTCTTAATCAGCCAAAGACCCGTGGACGCGGTACGCAACTTGGTTCCATTGGCTGCGGTTGTTGTTTTCTTAATCTTAACGCTGCGTTATGATCGAGCGCATCCCGGTTGGTTGGTGTTTTTGACGATTCCAATCGCCAACATCTTACTCGGAGAAGAAAAATCTGAGCAATCCTAGTTAAAAAAACTTTGACCGCGGTCAAAGTTTTTTTTGTGTGCTGTCTTGGTCTGCCCGGGCGATTTCATCCATGTGCTCGGGCATCGTCTTGACATCTTCTTTCCTATAGATAAAGACATAGAGACGGTAAAACACGAAGTAACCGGCAAGAAACCC
>SLFZ01000117.1 GCA_007123975.1 Candidatus Izemoplasma sp.
ACCGGCAACGTCACCATTAACCAGCGTTTTGGCTTTGAGATTAACGATGTGTTGATGCTGGTGAAAGGCTACACCTACATTAATTTTAATCATCCACAAGGCCATCAGCGTCGCCTCGAAGGTAGCAACTTCGCCATCGTCAACTACGACACCACCAACATGGTGCAATCCAACGTCGCCATTGAAGGAAACACCTATTATAACCAGGGTCCGCCTGTCGTCCCCAACTTCCGCTACATCGGCGATAAACCGTTTGAGGAATATGGTGATTTGCAGTCGATATTCGAGCAATTCCAACTTGACATTGGCGGGTCTTCAGCGCAGTTTGTGTTTAACGAAGGGCCCGTTCGTGAAGAAGACGAGTAATTCAACCATCACGTAAAATCCCGACCACGCTGGTCGGGATTTTTTTAGTCGAGTTGTCGTAAGGCGTCGTGCACCACTTCGGATACGGTGGGATGCGCGTGGATGATGTCGTGCGCTTCGCTTATCGTGGTGCCTTTTTGAATCAGCACGGTCATTTCGTGGATGAGGAAGTCGGCGCCGTTGCCGATGATGTGCGCGCCTACGAGCCGGCCTTCTGGGTCGGCGATCAGTTTTAAGAAGCCGTCGGTGTCATCCATCGCCACGGCTTTGGCGTTGGCTTTGAAAAGGGCCTTGGATGTTTTGCATTCGCCGTCTAAGTCATCTTCGCGGACACCGACCGAGGCAATCAGCGGGGTTGAGAAGATGACGCTTGGGACGAGGTCAAAACGAATGGTATCGGTTTTACCGAGGATGTGGTTGACGGCGCGGTAGCCATCATACGTCGCTTTATGCGCGAGCATCCACTCACCGTTCACGTCACCAATGGCGTAAACATTTTCGCGTGAGGTGCGTTTGTTTGAATCGACGACAATGCCTTGCGGCGTGTGGTCAATGCTGAGCTGATCGAGGTCAAGGCCGCCAAAGTTCGGCGCCCGGCCAACCGCGATAAGCACGGCGTCGACGTCCACATTGACGTCGCCTTTTTTGGTGGTGAGGGTGGCGAGGTAACTGTCTCCTTCTTTTTTGACCGACGCCAGTGCGGCGTTGGTGTGCATGTCGATGCCTTGGCGCTTGAAGAGGTTGCGCGCGCGTTTGCGCACGTCTTTGTCTTCGGTGAGCAAGATGTCGTCGGCGAAATCGACGAGCGTGACATCGGCATCAAAGGCTTGGAAAATCTGCGCGAGCTCGACGCCGATGACGCCGGCGCCAACCACGAGCAAACGTTTTGGGAACACCTCGAGGTCGAGGATGGTTTTGCTGGTGTGGATGATCGGAAGGTCGTCGCCATCAAAAGAAAGCATTCTCGGCTTAGAGCCGGTGGCGATGATGACGTGTTTGCCTTTGTACGTTGTATCGCCGACGGTCACGGTGTTGTCGTCTTGTAAGCTGGCGGTTCCTTCAATGAGGTCGACGCCGGCCTTTTTTAAGCTCATGGTGACGGCGTCAATCTGCCCGGAAACAATCGCTTCTTTGCGAGTCTTGATGGCATCGTAATCCAAACGAAAGGCGTCCGCGTGAACGCCGAAAGAAGGCAAGTTGTGCATCGAGCGTACGGTTTTGGCGTTTTGGTACAAGGCCTTGGTGGGGATACAGCCGTAATTTAGGCAAGTACCCCCGACCTTGTGACGCTCGATCAGGGCGACCGAGAGGCCGTGTTTGGCGGCGTAAAGCGCCGCGTCTAAGCCTCCCGGGCCCGCACCGATGACGATGAGGTCGTGCGTCATTCGCTTAACAAATCCTTGTATTTGACGATCGGTTTACGTGCGGCGAGTGCTTCATCAAGCCGCTTGACCACGGTGTTGTAGGGTGCGCCCTTGACTTTATCCGGGTCTTCTTTCGCTTCTTTGGCGATCGCCTTCATGACCTCGATAAACTTGTCGATGGTTTGTTTGGATTCGGTTTCCGGTGGTTCGACCATGATCGACTCTTTGACGACGAGCGGGAAGTAAACCGTCGGTGGATGCATGTCGAAGTCGAGCAAGCGTTTGGCCACATCCAAGGTGGTGACGCCGGTCGACTTGTCTTTGAGGCCGTCGAAGACGAACTCGTGCTTACAGATGCCTTCGATTGGGAGGAGGAAGTCGTCTTTTAACGATTCTTTGATGTAGTTGGCGTTTAGGGTGCTAAAGCGCGCGATGTCGGTGATGTTGTCTTTGCCGATGGTGAGCATGTAGGCGTAGGCTTTCATTGCGACGCCGATGTTTCCGACAAAGTGCGACACTTGGCCGATGGTAAGATCGGTTTCACCGTCGAGGGAGTATCCGTCAGAGGTTTTTTTCACGACCGGTTTTGGCAGGAATGGCACGAGCGCTTTGGTGACGCCGACGGGTCCGCTTCCGGGGCCGCCGCCGCCGTGTGGGGTTGAGAAGGTTTTGTGAAGGTTGATGTGCATGATGTCAAAGCCCATGTCGCCCGGACGGGCAAAGCCGAGGAGCGGGTTGAGGTTCGCGCCATCGTAGTACAGCAAGCCGCCGGCCTGGTGGACGAGTTTGGCAATTTCAAGTATGTCTTTTTCGAAAATGCCAACGGTGTTCGGGTTGGTAAGCATGATGCCGGCGACGGTGTCGTCGAGGACGCTTTTGAGGTCTTCTAGGTTGACGGTGCCGTCGGCGTTTGACTTGACTTCAACCGATTCAAATCCTGTGACGGTGGCGCTTGCCGGGTTGGTGCCGTGGGCCGAGTCTGGGACGATGATTTTGGTGCGCTTCTCATCGCCGCGTGAGCGATGGTACGCTTTGATGATCATCAGACCGATGTGCTCGCCGTGGGCGCCGGCGTAGGGGTTCAAGGTGAACGTATCAAGGCCGCTGATTTCAGACAACATGCGCTGGGTTTCATAATACACATGCAGCATGCCTTGGACGGTGTCGAGCGGTTGGTAAGGGTGAAGGCCGGCAAACTCAGGCAAGTTCGCCATGTCTTGGTTGATCTTCGGGTTGTATTTCATCGTGCAGGATCCAAGCGGGTAAAAACCTTTTTCGATGCCGAAGTTTTTGAAGCTGACGTTGGTGTAATGCCGCACGACGTCAAGTTCGCTCACTTCAGGCAGACCGGGACAATCAGGGCGTCTCAAATGGTCTGGCACCTCGCGGCGCTCGATCTCGGTCTTGGGCAGCGAGTAGCCTTTACGGCCCTCGGTTGAGATTTCAAAAATCAATTTATCGTAGTACATTAGGAAAGCCCCCTTACGATGTCGACGAAAGCATCCATCTGCGCTTTGGAGCGTTTTTCGGTCACCGCGAAGGTGACGAGGTCAGCCTTGGCTTCGTCGAAGCGTTTTTGTGGCAGTGGGCCGAGGTAGCCGTGTTCTTTTAAAACGTCGTTCATCTTGTCAACGTCAAGCGTCGTCTTCAAGGTGAACTCTTTAAAGAACGGTTTGTCAAAAGCCGGTTCAAAGGTGGGCAGTTCGAGGAGTTTGTCGTGGAGGTAGTGGGCGTGGTCGTGCGACATCTGTTGGGCTTCGTAGACACCTTTCTTACCCATGAGTGCCATGTAAATCGTCACGAAAAGCGCAAGCAAGCTTTGGTTTGAGCAAATGTTTGAGTTCGCTTTCTCGCGGCGAATGTGTTGTTCGCGCGCTTGCAGCGTTAAGACAAAGGCGCGTTTGCCGTCTTGGTCCTTGGTGACGCCGCAAATGCGACCAGGCATCTTCCGCATCAGCTTCGTGGTGGTGGCCATGTAGCCGATGTAGGGTCCGCCGTATGAAAGCGGCACACCGAGGGTTTGTGCATCGCCCACGGCGATGTCAACGCCCCAGCTCGCTGGGGTTTTAAGGTGCGCGAGCAAGCTCGGGTCGTGGTTCATGATGAAAAGCCCCTTGTGTTCGTCAAGGGCGTCTTTGAAGCCGGTGAAGTCTTCGGTGATGCCGTAAAGGTTCGGGTTTTGCACGATTAAACCGGCGACGTCTTTGTCCATCAAAGCCTTGACCTCATCAAGGCTGGTTTGGCCGTCTTCTTCGTTAACGGTGATGACCTCGATGTCACGGTAAAGCGCGTAGGTTTTGACGACTTCTTGGATGTTTGGGTTGACGGTGGCGCTGATGAGAATCTTTTTGGAGCGGCGCACGCCGGTCGCCATGAACATCGCTTCGGCGGTGGCCGTCGCGCCATCGTACATCGACGCGTTTGAGACGTCCATGCCGGTGAGTTGGCAGATCATGCTTTGGTATTCGAAAATGTATTGAAGCGTGCCTTGCGCGATCTCGGGTTGGTACGGGGTGTAGGCGGTCAAAAATTCTTGACGCTCGATGAGATGGCGAATCACGCTCGGGGTGTAGTGGTCGTAAGCGCCCGCCCCCATGAACGGGATGAGCGGTGTGTTTTGCTTTGCGAGTGATGCAAAGTGCTCACGCAGCTCGATTTCGGACATGCTGTTTGGGATGTCGAGTTCTTTGTGCACCAGCGTTTTCGGAATTTCCGAAAAGAGGTCTTCGAGTTTCTCGACCCCGATGCGATCCAGCATGGCCCGTACGTCATCATGCGTATGGGGCATGTATTTGTGCATTGAAATCCTCCTATTCGCAGTGTTCTTTATACTCTTCGGCGTTCATGAGCTTGTTGATTTCGGTTTCGTCTTCGAGTTCGACTTTGATGATCCAGTTTTCATAGGGATCTTCATTGAGCAACTCGGGGTTGTCTTCAAGCTCTTCGTTCACGGCGACAATCACGCCTGAAACCGGCGAGTTCAAGTCCGAGGCGGCCTTAACCGATTCGATGGCGGCGAATTCTTCGAACTGGTTGACTTGCTCATTTTCTTCGGGCAGTTCGACGAAGACGATCTCGCCGAGTGAGTCTTGTGCGTAGTCGGTGATGCCAATGAAGGCGAAGCCATCCTCGACTTTCACCCACTCATGGGTTTCTGTGTAATAAAGGTCTTTCGGTGTTTTCATGCTTTTTCCTCCTACCTCAGTTATTGTTTGGTGTTTTTATCATGGAATTTTTTGTTTCTCACTATAACTTTAACACGCCGCTTGCGAATTGCAACCTCTAGTTCTGTGCCTTTTTTCGCATGCGCGCGTTCGATGAGCGCCATCGCCACGCTTTCGCCGGTGGTGGGCGCGATGTATCCGGTGGTGATGTGGCCGACACGGGTGTCGCCTGAATAGACTTCATACCCATGGCGCAGGATGCCTTTGTCGAGGGCTTCGAGTCCAACGACGCGCTGCGCGGGCTTATCTTCTTTTTGTTTGAGAAGCGCTTCTTTGCCGATGAAGTCGCCTTTGTCGAAGGAGACGGCGAAGCTGTAGCCTGCCATGATCGGTGAGATGTCTTTCGAAAGTTCGTTGCCGTAAAGCGGGAGCGCAACTTCAAAGCGCAAAGTGTCACGGCAGCCAAGGCCGCACGGCATCAAGCCTTCATGGTCGGCGAGCAAGCGTTCGAAAATGTCCTTAATCGCCTCATGGTCGCCATAAATTTCGAACCCGTCTTCGCCGGTGTAGCCGGTGCGTGAGACCATCACGTCGTGGTCGTAGACGACCATGTCGTCAAAGGTGAAAAACTTGAGCGTTGATAGGTCGTAATCGGTCGTTTTTTGCAACATGCTCTCGGCGAGGGGGCCTTGCACGGCCACTTCACTGGTGGACTCGCTTTGGTCGATGATGTCGACGCCGAAGCTGTTTTGCTTATGCAACCACGCGAGGTCTTTTTCGATGTTTGAGGCGTTGACGACGAGGTAGTAATGCTCGTCGTTGACTTTGTAGACCAACAGATCGTCGACGACACCGCCATGCGGTTCGCAAAACATGCCGTATAGCACTTGGTTGGCGGTCATGCTGCGGACGTTGTTGGTGAAAACATAATCGACGAAATCGGTCGCTTGGGCACCGGTGACGATGATTTCGCCCATGTGTGAGACATCGAAGATGCCCGCTTTTTGGCGAACGGCCATGTGCTCGTCGGTGATCGAGGTATAGCTGATTGGCATGTGAAAGCCGGCGAACTCAACCATCTTCGCGCCGAGTTTGACATGGACGTCGTGCAATACCGTTTTTTTCATCGTATGCTCCTTTCCTATAACCTATGTTCATGATAGCATATATTACCACAGCTGTGTGTGAAAACGTACGCAAATCTCTCGGAAAATGAAAGCCCTAACAAATATATATTATAGTGTAAAAAAATCGCACATTCAAGCGATTTTTTTACGATTCTCTCGGGTTTTCTGAAAGCTGTTCGATGAGGGCATTTCCAGGCCGGAATCGCACGTCGCGTTTGGCGGGGATTTCTTTTGCTTCGCCGCTTTTTGGTTCCTCGACCACGCGGGCCTTGTGCGTGACCGTCTCGAAGGTTCCAAACCCGTATAGTCGGACGGGCTCATCGTTCTTTAAGGCGTCTTTGAAGGCGGTTGAAAAAGCTTCGTAAAACGCTTCGAGCGAGGGTTTTTCAAGGCCGGTTTGTGCCGACACCCGCATGATAAGTTCGCGTTTCGTCAGCGGTTCGCGCTCAATCGGTTTGGCGTCGACCGTGTGGCGTGGTTCTCCGTGTAAGACTTTGCGTTCATCGGGCGTGATCGGTGGGGCGGTGGCGCCTTTGTCGTTAAGGTAGGTCTCGAAAGCCGGGCTGTGTTTAAACCGGACCACGTGATGTGCGGGAATCGTCGTGGATTCCTCGGGTTTGCTTGGGACATTGATGGTGCGGGCTTTGAGCTCGTTGGTGTAAAAGGTTCCAAACTGGTGGATGGCAACTTTTTCATGGTTAGCCAAGGCCTCAGAAATCACCGCGAAGGTGTCGTCGATAAACGCCCTAGAAACCTCAGGCGATAAGCCGGTGCGCGTTGCGACGATGCGCGCGATGTCTTCTTTCGTATGCGCTTGCGTTCGACGCTTGCGCGTCGATTCGGCGTCGAGCCCTTCTTGCGCGCGAACGGGCACATCTTTTTTCGGTTTTGGTGGCGCTGGTTTTGCGGCGGGTTCGGTGCGTTTTTCCGGCGCTGGTTCGCTCGGCGTTGGCGTGGGAGGCGTTTCTTTCTTCGGTGTTTCTTTGGACTCGGTGTCCGTGCCTTTAAACTCCGGAACGACAATTCGGCGCGGTGGCGATTCGCCACGAGCCGGTGCTTCGCTCTCGGCGTACGTAGTTCGGGTAGGAATGGCGCGCCGCACCGGTTTTGGCGCGAGGAAAAATCGTTGAACGTATCCGGCAAAGAAAATGGCGATGGCGATGCCGGCGGTCAAGACGCCAAACGTCACGTAGTGTTGTCGATAAGGGGCCGCCAAGGTGCAAAACTGCGCTGAACATACGAACGCATTGCGCGCATATAGCACAAACAAAAGCACGACGATGGCGACAAACAGCAAAAACGCCAGCGCAATCATCGCCAAGCTTACTCGGTAATAGATTTGGGCGCGTCGTATGTTCACAAGGCATCCCCCTTTCCTTTCATTTTACACCAGAAACCGTCGATTTTAGCAGTGTTTTACCGCCAATTTCAAAAAAACCACCATGCGAAGAAAACCAGGTGTGGTAAAATATAACCAAGAAGCACGCAAGAAAGGGTCGTGGGCAATGAAGTGGAACAAGCACATCGCGCTGATGGTTTGCGCCGTGTATGGCATCTTTGGTGTCACGTGGATTATTCTCACGGATTGGCTAATTGACGTCTATTTTAATGACTTCGTGTTCTATAGCACCATCAAAGGATTGATTTTCATCTTTCTTTCCGTCTTAATCATCTACTTCACCGTGCGCCGTGAGGTTGACAAGCGCCTTGCGGTGGAAGGCGAGTTAGCTTCTGAAATTGCGCAAAAAGATGCGATGAAACGCGTGATTGTCGATGAGACGCGCCGCTTGCACAAACTGATCGATGCCTCCCCAATTCCGATGCTTCTTCACGCCGAAAACAAACGCATTTTACGCGTCAGTCAAAGCTTTGTGGATCTGACAGGCTTCGACCGCGAGTCGGTCCCAACCATCAACGCGTGGATTAAAAAGGCGTTTCGCGACCGCGCGGGGGCGATGACCAACCACTTTGAAAAACTTTATTCCATCACCTCCAGCTTGCATGATGGAACCCATGCCGTCTACACCGGCGATGGGAAACGGTTGCTTTGGGACATGTATTCCGCCTATGCAGGAAGCGATGAAAACGGACTTCGCAATGTGTTGACGATGGCCGTGGACCGCACGCAAGTGAAAAAATACGAAACCTCCATCGAACAACAAAGCCGCACCGACGCGTTAACCGATGTATACAACCGAAAGTTTTTCACCCAGCACCGCGAAGACCTCGATACGCCCTACCTGCTTCTTTTGGCTGACATCAACGGGCTTAAACTCATCAACGATTTATACGGCCATGAAAAGGGCGATGCGTTGCTTAAGTTTTTCGCGAGTCTGTTGAAGTTGCATTTGCCGAAAGAAGCAACGATTTTCCGTCTGTCAGGCGATGAGTTCGCCGTCACGTTGCCGGCGTCGTTTGCCAAAAAGCTCTCTGACATCATGAAAACAATCCAAAAAAGCATGCTGGAAAACGAATTTTTCGATATCCAAGTCTCGGCCTCTTTTGGCTACGCCATCAACGACGAGAGCCGCACACACGACCAAACCTACTACGAAGCGGAAAACAACCTGTTGACCTACAAAACCCATCACAAAGGACCGTATGAAAAACTCATCCTGCGCACGATGCTTCACAACCTCTTCGCACGCAGCGACGAAACCAACGATCACGTCAACGACATGCTAAAACTGGCCAAAAAACTCGAAAAAACCGTCGACCTATCCGAGAAAGAAAAACAAGAACTTGAGCTGCTGATTAAGATTCATGACATCGGCAAAATCCATGTCGATCAAAACCTCTTCCGTTTGACGCGTCGTTTAACGGACAAAGAACTTGATGAAGTGCGTCGCCATCCTGAATACGGCTACCGCATCACCGCCGCAACACCGCAGCTCAAGTCCGTATCCTACGCGGTGCTCACGCACCACGAAAACGTCGATGGCTCGGGGTACCCGTTTGGCCTAGAAGGCAAAGACATCCCAAAAATCGCAAAGTTGCTTCGCATCATCGATTCCTACGACACGATGGTGAAAGGGCGTCCATACAAAGAAAAAACGACCCCTGAAAAGGCCGTCATGGAACTCAAACGCCTCGCTGGCAAACACTACGACCGGGAACTGGTCGACGCGTTTGTGCAGGCGATTGAAGCACCCTAAGCATAAAAAAATACCAGCAGTCGGAGTCGAACCGACACGGACGTAAGTCCACCAGATTTTGAGTCTAGCGCGTCTACCAGTTCCGCCATGCTGGCTTGTTTTGCAAATCCCATTATAACACAAAAAGAAGAAACGTCACGCGTTTCTTCTTTTATTTTTTACTGCAATGGCTATCGCTTGCGTTGTCTGCGGATCGCTTCGTATTGGCTCTCTTGGTTGTACTCGCAGACAAACGTGTCAATGATGTCTTCAAGGTGACGAAGGGTGAAGATTTTCGCGAGGTCGGAATCCTTGTGAATGATGGCATCGTAGATTTTTCGGTGTTCGACGATGCGCGCGGTGTTCATGACCTTGTTGTAGTTTTGGCGAAGCGTCTTTTGAATGACATCCCATGTGATGAGGTTGATGTTGTGTAGAAAGCGGTTTTTTGAATACTTCGAAATCAGCAGGTGAAACTTTTTGTCAAGCGCAAAGAAATCGCCATCGTCTTCGAGGTGTTCCATGTCTTCGACAATCTCAGCCAGTTTACGAATGCCGGCTTCGGTGATGTTTTTTGCGCACAGCTGTACGGCGAGCGAATCAAGCGCACGACGGATCTCAAGCAGTTCGAGGTAATCGGTGTTGTGAAGCAGCGTCGGCGTAAAAACCGACAGGTAGTTTTCACTGCTCGGTTTGTTGACGTAGGTTCCTCCGCCTTTTTTCTTGCTGACGAGTCCAATGGCGACGAGTTTTTCAATCCCCGCGCGTACCGAGACGCGGCTGACGCCGAGAATATCGCATAACTTTGCTTCGCTCGGAAGGCGTTCGCCCGGTTTAATCTCGCCGCTGATGACGAGTTCTTCAATGTAATCGTAGACAATTTGGCTTTTGCTCTTCTTTTTCATCGCGGCACCTCCGACCATCATTATAGCATAGGCATCAAAAAAAGAAAACGACTTATATTACAACTATACCACAACTCGGCAAAAAAGAAACCCCGTGAGTGGGGTTAGTCTTCTTCGGTTTTAATTTTGCATGTGTTGACGCCGAACACGCGGTACAATCCACACCATGAGATGGCGGCGGTGAACGCGAGAATGGTCGCCGGAATCAACAGCCACCACCAGTTGCCTTGGAAAATGGCGGCGATGACGACGAGGACGATCGCGAGGATGTACCGTGCGGCTTGGTCAACTCGCCCAACGTTTTGCTTCATTGGGTTTTCCCTCCTTTGCGTGTGCTTGGTTTCACTTGCATGCAGGCGATTTGCAAGGGATCGTAGACGGGTGAAAACGGTGGTGCGTAGGCAAGATCATAACGGGCAAAGGCATCGGCGCTTAGACCTGCCCCAATCGCCGTGGCGATGGTGTTGATGCGGAGTGCGACGCCGGCTTCACCAACCATGTCGGCGCCGAGCAAACGGGCATCGCTTGGGTCGGTGTAGATCGCAAGGTCAACGCGTTTTGAATCAGGGTAGTAGCCCGATTTATCACGCGCTTTCACCCGCGTTTCATCGACCGCCATGTTGGCCGCTTCGGCGGTCGCAAGGTTTAATCCGACCCGTGCGACTTCGAGGTTGAAGGCTTTGAGCATGGTCGAGCCGATGACGCCATCGAACCCAGTGGGCACCTCGGCGATGTGTTCAGCAACAACCCGGCCAGCTTTGTTGGCGTGGGTTCCAAGCGGCACAAACGCCGGTTTGCCAGTGAGCTTGTGTGGGTAGGCCACGCAATCGCCCGCGGCGTATACGCCCCTCACGTTGGTGCGCATCATTGAATCAACGACAATGGCGCCGGCTTCTGTTGTTTCAATGGCACCGTTTAAAAACCCGGTGTTCGGTCGTATGCCGACGGCTTCGATCACAAGATCGGTGACGATTCGCTTTGTCGGCGTCACAACATGGACGCGCGATTCCTTTTCTTCATAGGCGGTGACGCGTTCGTTGGTGTGAAGTGTGACATCGTGTGCCGCTAAGGTTTTTTGCACGGCGTCCGACACAAAGGGAGAAAAGGTCGACAAGACCCGCTCAGCCGCTTCGATGATGGTGACGTCTTTTCCTAAGGCATGCACGTTTTCAGCGATTTCGATGCCGATGTAGCCACCGCCGACGATGGTGACGTGGCGCACGTTTGGGTCGTTGAGCGCGTCGCGTAAGCCACGTGCATCCTCAAGCGTGCTGAGGGTGTGGATGCGATTCAAATCACGACCCGGAACGTCAAGTCTTATTGGGCTTGCACCGGTGGCGATGACCAAGCGGTCGTAATCGATGTCGACCCGGTCGCCATCGCGCATCGCGTGGACACGTTGATTGTCTGTGTCGATGCCGATGACCTCGTGTTCGGTGCGCACGTCGATGCCGGTGTCTTCAAAATCTCGCTTGGTGCGGGCGATGAGTTTTGCTTCATCAGGAATTAGCCCTGATAGATAATACGGCATGCCGCAGGCGCCATAGCTTAAATCACGGCCTTTTTCCAAGACGACGATGTCCATCTCAGGACGCAAGCGTTTAAGCTTACTGGCGGCGCTCATGCCGGCGGCGACGCCGCCGATGATAACGGTACGCATTGGCATCACTTCCTTTACCCCAGTTTAGCATACATTTCAAACTGGCGAGGCAAAAACGCTGAATGAAAAAATCCCGGCCAAATTGACCGGGATTTTGCCTTATTGAAATTGATTGGTGTAGAGTTTGTGGTAAAGGCCACGTTGTTTAATGAGGTTCTCGTGCGTGCCTTCTTCCATGATTTTTCCGTGTTCGAGCACGAGGATTTTGTCGGCGTTGACGATGGTCGATAGCCGGTGGGCAATGACGAACGTTGTGCGCCCTTCCATCACGGTTTCAATCGCGCGTTGGATGACTTTCTCGGTTTGCGTGTCCACGCTTGATGTGGCTTCATCGAGAATGAGGATGCGCGGGTCGGCAAGCAAGGCGCGGGCGAAGCTGATCAGCTGTTTCTGACCGACGCTAAGGCGGGCGCCGCCTTCACCGACTTCGGTGTCATAACCGTCTTCAAACTCGCGGATGAAGGCGTCGGCCTCCACCATCTTCGCGGCCTCGACGACTTCCTCGTCGGTGGCGTCGAGCTTCCCGTAACGGATGTTTTCGCGAATCGTGCCGCTGAAAAGGTGCGGCGATTGAAGCACGTAGCCAAGTTTATCGTGCAACCAGGCAATGGAGCGGTCCTTCATCGGTTTTCCGTCGATGAGGATTTGGCCTCCGGTTGGTTCATAGAAACGGCATACGAGGTTGACGATGGTGCTTTTTCCGGCGCCGGTGTGCCCTACTAGGGCCACGCTTTGGCCGCGCGTGACATCGAGGTTGAAGTTTTCGAGCACCGTCTCACCCTTCTTGTACTTGAACGTGACATGATCAAACGTCACGTCACCGTGCAAGGGCTCCCAGTTGTCTTTGAGCGGGTTGTCGAAGGTGCCGTAGCGCTCGATGACGTCTGGATGGTCGGTGATGTCGACGTCTTGTTCGATGAGGCTCAAGACGCGTTCGGCGCTGGCTTGAGCTTGTTGGAAGCGTGCTAGAATGGTCGCAAGCATCATCACGGGTTCAAAGAACTGTCCGACGTAGCTGACAAACACGTAAAGCAGCCCGACGGTAAAGAGTTCGTTCGTCGTGACCTCGAGGCCACCAAAGTAAAACACGAGGGCGGTGGCGATCGAGGCGATGAAGAGGATGGAGGGGAAGTACAGCCCGGCGAACACGGCGGCGCGAATCGAATGCGATTTCATGCGGGAGGTTAACCGATCGAACTCGTTGTAGTTGCTTTCTTCGAGCACGAGGGTCTTGGTGGTTTTGGCGCCACCGATGCCTTCGTTGAACGCACCGGTGATTTTCGAGTTTTGTTTGCGGATTTCGCGGAAGGCTTTCAAGATGCGCTTGCGGAAATAGATGCTGACATAGATTAAGAGCGGCAACACACTTAAAGTAATCGCGGCGAGTTTGGCGTTGACGACAAACATCACGATGGTGATGCCCACCATCATTAAAAGACCCCAAGACAAGTCGATTAAGCCCCAACTCAAAATGTCGCTCAAGTTGCGTGAGTCGCTGGTCATGCGCGCCATGATCCATCCTACCGGTGTGCGGTCGTAATAGACAAAGGGCAGTTCCTGAAGTTTGTGGAACGCATCCTTACGGATTGAGTAAGCGAGTTCGACTTGGATGCGTCCGGCGTGGATGATGAAGGTGTAGATCATGGTGACAATCACCACCACGTAAACCGCGAACAGGCCGATAAAGATGGGCAAGCGGTCGATGCGGTCTTCTTCGATGATGCCGTCGATCGCAAAGCGGTTTAGCAAGGGATAGGCGACGTCGAGAAACGCCAGCATCACCACGGCGCACATGCCGATGATGAAATGCTTCTTGAGCGGTTTCATGTAGCGGAATATTTTCTTCCATACCGTTAGGTCAAAGGACGTGTCGGTGTAGGATTCTTCTTCGAAGTAACTCATTGTTTTTCACTCCTTTGCCCGCGTTTTTGGTAATCGTAGGCAATCGACGATTGGATGTCCCAAAGTTCTGCATACAAGCCGTCTTTGGCAAGCAGCGATTCGTGGGTCCCCTCTTCGATAATTTCGCCCTGGTCGAGGACGATGATTTTGTCGGCCGCCTTGGCGGTGACGATGCGGTGGGTGATGATGAACACGGTCGTGTCTTTCCAGTAATGGTTGAGGGCGCGGCGAATTTGGATGTCGGTTTCAGTGTCCACGGCCGACAGCGAGTCGTCAAAGATCAACACGGGTTTATTATCAAGCAACATCCGCGCAATCGCCACGCGTTGTTTTTGGCCACCCGATAGGGTGACACCGCGTTCGCCGACGACGGTGTCGTAGCCGGCTTCAAAGTTGACGATGTCATCGTGGATGCGAGCGATGGACGCCGCATTGTGTACCTTCTTCTCATCGGCGTTTTTGTTCATGATGCCGATGTTGTCGTAGATGGATTTTGAGTACAAGAAAGGTTCTTGTAAGATGATGCCAACGTGCTGACGGAGGTGTTTTTTGTTGATGGTTTTGATGTCGGTTCCATCAAAGAGGATGCGTCCTCCTTGGTTTTCAAGCAGGCGAACCATCAAGTTGATGAGCGTCGATTTGCCGCTGCCGGTCTTGCCGACGATGGCGATGGTTTCCCCCGATTTAACCTTAAATGAGACGTTTTTAAGCAACGGTTTCGGATCGTCGTCAAACTGGAACGTCACGTTATCGAACTCGACATCGCCGGCGATTGGCGGTGTGCCCCCATCGTCGTCTTCGTGTTCGTCCTTTTGCGTGACGATTTCATCGATGCGGTCGAGCGCGACCGTCGTTTTACCAAACTCACCGATAATCCGACCGAGTTGACGAAGCGGCCAGACGATGAGGCCGACGAATGTCAAGAAAGCGATGAACTGTCCGGGGGTCATCTGGCCGGTTAGGGTGAAATAAGCACCAAACGACGCGGTGAGGGCGTATTGGATGAAGATGACGAAGTCGGTTGCGCTCCAAAACGTCGCCATCAGTTTAAGCAGCGAAAACGATTCTTTTCGGTACTCGCTTGAGGTTTCTTCGAACTTGTCAATTTCGTGGTTTTCATTCGCAAACGCCTTCACCACACGAATGCCGGTGACGTTTTCTTGCAGTGTGGTGGTCATCCGCGCTTCCGATTCTTCCACGCGTTTGAACACTTTTTTCACGTAGTTGAAGTAGATTAAAGCCGATGTGAACACGATTGGAGAAGTCGCGAGCGTAATCAGGGTGAGTGACATGTTCATCCGAGACATCTGGTAGATGGCAAAAGAAACAAGGAAAATAAGGCGCATGACCTCAATCAGCATCTCCGCCAAAAACATCCTAAACGTGTCGACATCGGTGGTCGAACGCTGGATGAGATCGCCGGTGTCGGCTTTGGTGTGGTAGCTGAACGATAGGTTTTGAAGTTTGTTGTAGATGGTATTGCGCAAGCCGTAAGCAACGCGTTCGGCAAACATTGCGATGAGCACACGGTGCGCGAAAAAGAACACGACGCGCACGAGCGTGAACACAACGGAAAAGATTGCCACAAGCATAAGCGATTGGCGTAAGGTGTCGCCTTCAACGAAGTACCGGATGAAACCCGGCAGCGACGAGGCGTCGGGGTCGTCGCCAAAGATGGCGTCGACGATGTGTTGGATGAACAAGGGGGTGAGGGTTCTAAAATACTGAAGCACAATCAAGATGACGACTGCGCCGATGTAAAGGTGCAGATGCCCCTTCATCCATTTCGTAAATTGTTTGAGACGTTTCATGTCAGGGTCCTCCTGTGGTCGGGTTGATCGTTTATGGCATAAAAAAGAGCGCCTCCATCTCACGATAAAAGGCGCTCATAGCGGTCGAAAGAGACTGCCGGAAAGGCTACGCGTTCATCGGTGACGGGTCCATGAGAAAAAGGTGTGAATCAAACACACGGGTTGCGATCGGTTGCATGCGGAGTTTAATCATGGCCATCACCTCGATTCAGTATTTTCCATTTCGAGTTTAGCACAGAGGCGAGTGAATGTAAACCTTTAATTGGAAAAAAAGCCTTGTCTAGCGAATTTCATTGTCCACACCGATGGTTTCCGGTGGGATTAAGAGTTTGTCTGGGTTTTCAATGTAGTTCATCAAGCGACGGATGACGCGGGCGAAATAGTACCCATCGCAAATCCGCTCATCGACGGCAATCTTAATGTCCATTTGCTTGATTTTTTTGACGCCGTCGGTTTGCGATCCACCGAGCACGTTGCGGCGCTTGGTGCCAAAGGCAAGAAAGAAACTCGTGGTGCCGAAGTCGTAGATGTGGTGGTATATCGGTTGGATACCGATGCTTCCGAGGTCGGTCACAAACACGCTGGTGTGAAAGGGCGAGGCGTTCACTAAAAATTTCGGCAACAAACGGTGGTTGTCGAGGCGGTTGACAAGCCACACCGCCGCTCGAAACAGAAATCCGGGAAAGAGATTTAAGATTGAGGCGGCTCTGTCGGCCTTGTTTTTTCCGTCTTCTTTGCGGTTTTCTTCAATCGCCGCGTTCACCTGTTCAACCACATCAAGCAACGTCGCGTGGCGGTCAAAATCAAGTTTTAAGACGGTTTCAGGCGAGTCGAGATCAAGCGATTTCTTGATCGCAAAACTGAAGCTGACTTTTTTTCGAGCATAGACCCGTCTTCCTTTGACGAAGCGGTTGGCTTTCGGGTAGTCGACGATGGTTCTAAGCATCGCCGCAAGCACCACGTGTAGAAAGATGACACGGTGCTTCTCCTTGCGAAGGTCTTTGATGACTTTTTCGCTGTGATTGAGCGAGAGCGTGTCGGAAAAAAACACCTGCGCATCGTAGCGCTTCGGCATGATGTAGGGAATGGCGCGCAAGATAGGGTCGCTGTGTTTAATCAGGTAACCGTCGTTTCGGTCGCGAAGCAGGCGTTTGAACATGGGGATCCCTCCAACTCTGTATTCCCATTATACAACAAAATCATAAAAACGCCCCACGGAATTTCCGTGGGGCGCGTCTTAGGATTCGAACTGCGCGTGATAGAGGTTGTGGTAGAAGCCTCGAGCCTTGAGCAGCGACTCGTGGGTGCCGTGTTCAATTAGGCGCCCTTGATGGATGACGATGATCTTATTGGCTTTGCGGATGGTCTGGAGGCGATGGGCGATGACGATCGCCGTGCGTCCTTCCATCAGCTGTTCCATGCTTTTTTGGATCTTCGCTTCGGTCCGCGTGTCAACGCTTGAGGTGGCTTCATCAAGAATCAATAAACTCGGGTTGGATAGCGTCGTGCGGGCGATGCTAATCAGCTGACGCTCACCTTGGCTGAAGTTCTCTCCGCCTTCTTGGACCGGGGTGTCGTAGCCTTTGGGGAGTTTGCTGATGAAATCGTGGGCCCCTGTTTTTTTGGCTGCCGCAATCACCGCGTCATCGGTGGCCGCAAAGTCACCGTAACGGATGTTTTCAAAGACGGTGCCCTTAAACAGTTTCGTGTCTTGTAAGACGATGCCGATGCGGCGACGAAGTTCGTCTTTGGCGATGTCACGGATGTTGACGCCATCGATTTTAATCGCCCCGTGGTCGACGTCATAAAAGCGATTGATGAGGTTGATGGTGGTGGTTTTCCCCCCACCGGTCGGACCGACGATGGCAATGACTTCCCCTTGTTTTGCGGTGAAGTGAATATTTTGAAGGACTGGCACGCCTTTTTCGTAGCCGAAATGCACATCTTCAAAGACGATTTCCCCTTCGAAAGCGTCGGTTGTTTTCGTGCCGTCGCCTGCGTACTCGTCGTCGGCATCGATCATTTCAAAGACGCGTTCAGCACCGGCGATGCCTTGCATGAGCGTGTTAAAGAGTTGGCTGAGGTTGCTGATGGGCATGATGAACTGGCGCGAATAAATGCCGACGCCGCTGACTTGCCCAATCGTCACAAAGCCTGGTGCGTAAAACATTAAGAGCGCACCAATGGCGACGACGACGAGGAAAATCAAGTTGTTCATGAAGTGAATGAATGGCCAGAGAATGCCGGCATAGACCTGTGCGACAAACCCGGCTTCGCGGAGTTTGTCGTTTTCACCACGAAACTCCTCGGTAAACGCGGTTTCTTGGTTGTAGAGTTTGACGGTTTTTAATCCGCTGATGTTTTCTTCGATGATGCCGTTTAGGCTGGCGAGGTGAATTTGCTGCTCTTTAAAGCCTTTACGGGTCTTTTTCGAGATGAAGATGGTGAAGACAATCATCACCGGCACAAAGGCTAACACGACAAGCGCGAGCGCCCAGTTGAGCACAAACATGTAGATTGTTGCGCCAATCAAGACGATGGTGCTGTTGATGACCTCGAGCACGGTTTGGCCGAGCGAGGCGTTGATGAGTTCGACGTCGTTGGATATGCGGCTGACAATGTCACCGCTGCCTTGCTTGTCATAATAGGATAGCGGCGCCCGCATCAACTTGTCAAAAGCGTCTTTACGGATTGTTTTAATTACGCGTTGCGAGATTCTCACCATCATAAAGCGCGAGATAAAGCGAATCAAGGAATTCCCCGCCGCAATCGCAAGGATAAAGATGACCACGGTGATGACTTCCCCGTACTGGCCGGTCATGAAGTAATCGTCAAGCGCGGTTGAGAACAGGTAAGGAATCGCAAGGTTGGCGCTGGTAGCCGCAATCACAAACAAGGATAGCAGTAAAATCCACCATTTGTAGACGCCCATGTACCCAAGCAAACGCCCGACGGTTTCTCGGATGTTTTTCGGTTTTTGCAAGGCCGGTCCTTGGCCACCACGGCGTCGAGGGCCGCCGCCTTGCTGGGCTGTTTTTCGAAGCGCGCCTTCTTCGAGAAGCTCGGCGCCTTTCTTTGCTTTGATTTCCGTTTTGCTCATCAGGGTGAACTTAGCCATTGTGCTCACCTCCAAGGTCGAGTTGACTCTCGGCAATCTCGCGGTAGACCTTGCTTTCTTTGATGAGCGTTTCATGCGTGCCCACGCCGTCGATTTGGCCGTCGTTGTCGAGCACGACAATCCGGTCCATACGTCGCACGCTGGCGACTTTTTGGCTTATCATCAGAAGCGTTGGGTTGTAGGAGAGTTTGTTGATGGCGCGCAGGATTTTGCGTTCGCTCGACAAATCGACGGAGCTGGTCGCGTCATCGAGAATGAGGATTTTTGGTTTCCTCACAAGCGCGCGAGCGATTGAGAGGCGTTGCTTTTGCCCGCCTGAAAGGTTTGTTCCTTTCGCACGGACGATGTGGTTGTAATAGGCTTCGCTCTCTTTTGCGAAGTCGTGGATCAGCGCGTCCTTGGCGGCCACTTCAATCTCGTCAAGCGAGGCATCTTCTTTGCCTTGTATGATGTTGGTCGCGAGCGACCCGCTAAAGAGCGTCGCCTGTTGGGTGACGAAGCCGATTTGCGCGCGCACGGTGGGAATATCGAGGTCCTTGAGGTTATAATCATCGAGGTATATGCTGCCTTTGGACGGGTCATAAAGCCGCGGGATGAGCGTCACAAGCGTCGACTTTCCGCTGCCCGTTGAGCCGATGATGCCGACCTTTTCACCCGCGTTTACCGTGAGGGTGATGTCTTTCAGCACACGGTTTCCGTTTTTCCCGTAGCCAAAGGACACATCCTCAAAACGAATGGCACCGGATAAGGTGGGATGAGTGCCGTCTTCGGGGTTTTCTAGGTCGATGTCGGCGTGGAAAATCTCATTGATTCGCGCGGCCGACACATCGGCGCGCGAGATAAAGATAATCATCATCGCAAACATCATCAATCCGAAGAGAATTTGTTGGGAATATTGGTTAAACGCGACCAAGAGCGGCACACGGGGCACGCCAGTGTCGGTGAAAAACGCCGGGTGGCCTTCACCGAAATAGCGCGCGCCAAAGACGAGTATCAAGGCAACGCCGAGGTTGAAAATCAAGAAGATGATTGGCTCGGCGAACGCCATGAGGCTCTCAGCGCTGGTGTTGGCTTCACGGTAATTTTCATTGGTTTTTTCAAAGCGATCGATTTCATGAGGTTGTGAGACGAAGGATTTAATGACCTGCGGCGCGTTGGCGTTTTCAAGCACGGTGTTGTTGAGGTCATCTAAGGAGCGTTGCACGCGTCTAAAACGCGGGTAAGCAAACGCCATGATGATCAGAATTGAGATGATTAGTAACGGCATGGTGATAAAGAAGACTTGCGAGAGTTGAATGCTGGTCGACAGCGCAAACACGAGGCCAACCGCAATCATCATCGGCGCGCGAATGACCATTCTTAAAAGCATTGAGAAAAACATCTGCACGCGGACCATGTCGTTGGTGGCGTTGGTGATCAGTCGACTCGTTTTAAAATCATCGATGTTCTTAAAGGACAACGTTTGAATCTTGCTGAAAAGATCAAGGCGCAGTTCAGCCACGGCGTGTTGGGAAATGTATTGCGAGCTATAGGTGTTCATGATTCCGGCACCAATACCTAATAACGCCAAAACCAGCATCACAATGCTGAGGATGACAATCAGTTCGACATCGCGAACTTCAAGGGCGTTTTGCAAGATGAACTGCATGATGTAGGGAATGAAAAACGCCACGGCAACTTGCACAACCATGCCCGTGAAGGCAAGGAAAATGTGTTTTTTATACGGCAGGGCGTAGCGGGTCAGGTTAACGATGTTTTTCATGGGGTTTTGTCTCCTTCAGGCCGGCTTCGACGACGTCGAGCAACCAGTGGTATTCGTCTTTTGCCTCAAGGAACGTCGCAGGTTCTTTGATGGCTTTATGAATCAGTTGAATCTTCACGTGCGATAAGTGGTAATAAAGCATTTTCATGCGGCGCAACCCGACGTGATCAATGGCGCGCGTGTCGAGCTCGGAAAGAAACGTGGTGTAAAAGCTCTCTTTGCGCTGGCGGTAGCCTTCGTAATCGACGGTGTAGAGTTGGTTCGGCGTAAAGAACTTGCGCACGACTTTGTGGTGTGGCGCGTCTTGAAAGAACGCGTGGTCTTTCTCAAAGGCTTCTCGCAAATACGTGAAGAAAGGAAGGTTCTTATCCTGTACACGGGCGAGAATTTCATGCTCGAAGGCCGTTAAGGACTCGTCGACCAAGGTCGTAAACGCATCTTCCAAATCATCAAAATACTGATAGAAGCTGCCGCGGGCGATGTTCGCTTCTCGCACCACATCGGACACGGCGATGCTATGAATAGGCTTTTCTAAGAAAACTTCCCTTAGGGCGTCAATGATGGCGCGACGTTTGCTAAGGGGAAGGTTTTGAAAGGTTGGTTTTGGCATAGGATGCCTCCTTGTGACAATGTGTCATTCATGAGGTTAAAAAGAAAACCTACGAGGTAGGTTTTCTACTTGCGCAACGTGCCGTCGGCTCGATACAACAAGTACTCTAAGTCTTTTTCTTTGGCGTGGTCAATCGCTTCTTTTTGGGTGCCGAACACACGCAGTGCGCGGTCTGCCCCGTCGGCGATAATCTGCCAACCGTCATCGTGCTTTTTGATGTGGTAGACGGGCTTCGCTTCTTCTTTTTCTTTTTCTTCTTTGAGCTCGACTTCTTTCTCGACGCGCTCTGTGACGACTTTTGCTTCCGCTTTTTCTTCAGGACGTGTTGCACCAGGTTTGTCGTTGGCGTGGGCGACGCTGATGTCGTTTAACTCTTTTTCGACTTCTTCAAGCGTGATGTCACGCGCGTCTTCTTCTTTGATTTTGTCGGCGGTTGCTTTCTCACTTTTTACTTGTGCTTCTCTTTTTTCTTCTTTTTTCTTTTTACCGAATAGTTTTTTCAAAAATCCCATTGCTACACCCTCTTCTTTCATAGAATTTTCAATTAAATCAAGGTCATAATACCACAATTGTGGGGAATAATCAATTTATTGACGCCTAAAATTATCCGGCGATGTCGTCATTCTCGCATTTTTACGATGCAGGCGTTTTCCGTGAGCGAACGATAAAAGTAGTAACCTTGAATGTATCGAATGTCTTTGTTGGACAAATACGCGAGGTCGCTTTCGGTCTCGACGCCTTCGACAATAATCTCGAGGCCGAAAGTTTTTGAGAGGTTGATAATCGCTTCAACGATTTTTTGGTTGGCCTTGTTTTCGTGAATGCCGGTGATAAAGCTTCGGTCGATTTTAATGCGGTCAAGCCGGTTTTGTGACAAGCGAATCATCGACGAATAGCCGCTGCCGAAGTCATCGATGGCCACCTTGAAACCATGCGCCTGCAAGGTTTTAATGAAGGTTGCTTCCTTGCTGAAGTCCTCAGGACGCTGGGTTTCTGTAAACTCGATGGTGATTTTTTCCGGCGCAATGCTGAAGCTGCTTGCGGTCTCCACCACGTAATCGATGAAGCCGGGATTTTTGATTTCGGTGGAAGAGATGTTTACAGACATGAACTCGAGCGCGCAGCCAGCTTTTTCAAACCGCGTGAACGCTTCAAACGCCTCGGCGATGACGTAGCGGTCAATGTCTTCAATCAGGTGATATTTTTCTGCATAGGCGATGATTTCCTGAGGGTAATAGGTTTTCCGGTTGTCACGCAAGCGAATCAAGGCTTCCACTCCAACAATTTTTCGAGATTGGTTGCAAATAATCGGTTGATACTCGAGGAAGAAACGCTTCTCTTTCAGCGCCTCCTTAATCGTTCTAAAACGTGAGAATGCATCATGGTTTCGGCGTTTAATGGTGCTCGAATAGTAGACGACGCGATCCTTGCCTTGCAGCTTTGCTTCTTGAAGGGCGAGCTCAGCCCGCAACAAACAATCATGAAAGCGTGGCGTCGTGCTTGAAATCGAGTACCGGCCGATGCTCGCGGTAAGTTTGACGGTGTGCACGCCTGCCGGGTAATCCTGTTTCAGGGTGTGCAAAAGTTTGTCAGAAAAGGCGTTGTCGTTGTCGCTTTGGGTCGGGTAAAGCAAAATGAAATGATCGGAGTGCATCCGGTAGACGGTGCCATACGGACTCACAAGGCTGCCGAGCCTTTCGGCGACTTGATATAGCAAGCGGTTGGCGAGGGCGTGCCCTAGCAGGTCGTTGTAGTTTTTAAAGTTATCGAGGTTGATGTAATACATCGAGACGTCGGTGTCAAACGCAATCAGGATGTCGTTAAAGTTTTCACGAAGGTAGGTGATGTTTTTGATTTCCGTGAGGGAATCGTTATAAAGCAGACGGCGGTAAAAGCGCAACGCTTTCCGTCGGTTCAGCCATAACACGGTGATGCCAACCAAAAAAAACGCGACCAAGACCGCGAGCAAAACGACCCAAAAAGATGGGACGGTTGTCAGCGGTACCATGGACGGTGCGTTGGCGTGATGATGCGTTGGGTTCCAAAGGGTTGTTGTCATGGTGTCACTCCCAAATAATGTCGCTCGTTTCTATATTCTATTATAAACGTTTAAAGCCCATTGTAAAGTTCATAAACACCAAATAAAAAAGAGCGCTTAAAGAAAGCGCTCAAAAATCGATGTTGTCCGGTTCCGGGAAAAGCTTGCGGCCGCGATTGAGTTTGCGAAGCTTCTCGCGGTCCTCATCGTCAAGGGTCAGGTTCAAGGAAGCGAAATTTTCATCGATGCGTTTGGGCGTCACCGATTTTGGTAAGACGATGATGTCGCGGTCAAGGAGGTACTTGATGGCCACTTGGGCGATGGTTGCGTCGTGTTTTTTGGCAATGCCTTGAAGGGTTTCGTTTTCGAGCAGCTCTTGAATGTGGTGGCTCATCAGCGGCGCGTACGCCTCAAGGTAGATGCCATGCTTCATGCAGAACTCTTGCAAGATCTCGTTTTGCAGCATCACATGGGTCTCGACTTGATTGACCTGTGGCATAATTTCCGCCGTGTCGAACAGGTGTTCAAGGTGGTGAATAAGAAAGTTGCTGACGCCAATGTTCCGGGCGAGGCCATCGCGGTAGGCTTCTTCAAGGGCTTGATAACTGTCTGCGGTTTTTTGGTATGTTTTTGGCCAGTGAATCAAATACAGGTCGACGTATTCAAGGCCGAGCCGTTCGAGCGATTTCTTTAGCGCGCGTTTGGCCGACAAGTACCCTTGTTCACCATTCCAGAGTTTTGTGGTAATAAAAAGGTCTTCGCGTGGCACGCCGGAATCTTTGATGGCACGGCCCACCGCTTCTTCGTTTTGATAGATGGCGGCGGTGTCAATGTGGCGGTACCCGTTTTTCAGCGCATGCAGCACCGCTTCGTACGCATCTTTTTCTTCGGCTCGGAAGGTTCCGAGTCCGATGGCCGGAATTTTTTGGCCGTTGTTTAAAGTGAAATCCATGGTATCAGGTCTCCTTTGTGTTTTTAGGATACATCATCCACTCAAATCCACCGAGTGGGCTTTCTCCTTCGTACAATAATTCATCTTTATTCATGAGACGGACGCTGACGTGTGCCGTAAGTGTTTCGTGGACGGGAAGCGTCATTGCGCCCTTATCGGTAGGTCCGACCAACTCGGTTGGTGTGGCCTTGGTGGCTTTGATGGTCAGACGAAAGCGCCTTTTTTTAAGCGTAAACACAACAGTGTCATCGTGTTCGGTGATCGACAGTTTTGCGCGGTTGTACGTGGCGAATGTGTGGGTGTGATTTCCGTGACGGAAAATGGCGAAGTAGCCAAACGGTTTAAAAAACAATGTCGGCACGTGGCCACCGGCCATCGACAGCGCTGCATCACCAAAGCGATTCGCTTGCAGCCAAAACCAGCGTTTAGGGAAGCGTTTGCCGAAGGTTTTTTCCATGTAGAGCGTGCCAATTTGTTTGCCTTGGCATGAGGCCGTGTTCATCGTTCCTGTAAAACGTCCATCTAGAAGCACCACTTCTTGATAACACTGAAGCGGAAACGAGGACAGATATCCCATTGCGCTACCGTTTAGCGTGCTCGCGTCGGAAAACGTCACATCCACAGCGCAGCCATCAAGGTTGAGATGGAGCCCACGTGGCGACACGTAGTTGTCGGCAATCCAGGCGACGCCATCGTCAAATCGGTATGCGTCAATAGGAAACCGGTGATAGCGATTGGTGTTTTTCAATCCGTCAAACACTTGAATGAAGGCGTGCGGGTCGTTGGCGTTGGTGGTGTAGGCCATGATGATGGCGAGGTTGCAATCGCTATCGGGACTTTGAAGCCTTGTATACCAGCCTTCAAACTGGTTACGACTCGGGTGTTTTTTCCGGGGGTGAAACCGTTTCATCGTCATCCTCTTCTTCCCGAGATTGTCTGATTTTCTCAAGCAAGTAGCGATTGCGTTTAGATCGGTTGCGCAGTCGGCTTAAGAGTCCGACGATGAGCACGACATCAAACCAAAGCATGTAAAACGGTGTGAGCACAAAGCTGAGCGGATGGTGTGATGCATGGTCGCGAATGATAATCCAAAACGCGGCGTGCACAAGAAGGTATAGACCAACGGCAAGCAGCGTTGGATATAGCGCGATGGCAACGTAAAATGCATGAAACGCCAGCAGCGTCAAAAGCATGCTTCTGAGTCCCGGCAAGCGGTCGCGGCCACGAATTTCGGCAATGGCGCTCTTTGTTAAGCTTTTGAAGTCGGTGGCTCCACGGGTGTAGCTGATGGTTTGCCCATGGTCAAGGTGAAGCACAGAAATGTTTTTACGGAAAAGCTC
>SLFZ01000125.1 GCA_007123975.1 Candidatus Izemoplasma sp.
ACAGCATCGATTTCCACGTCTCCACCAACGTCGGCGAGCCGCTCAGACCGCTCGCAGGCGTGGCCTCAGGCGGGGAACTCTCACGGATTATGCTGGCGCTGAAAACGATCTTCCTAGAGCGGGTTCCGGTCTCGTTGATGATCTTTGATGAAATCGACACGGGCGTGTCCGGGTATGTGGCTTCGCAGGTCGCCAAGCAGATGCGACGCATCGCCGAAAGAGCCCAGGTGCTCGCCATCACGCACCTTCCACAAGTGGCCGCGCGAGGTGACCGCCATCACCTCATCGTTAAGACCGTTGAAGGTGGGCGGACCAACGCCCACATTGAAAAACTCGACCGTGATGGACGCGTTAGGGCACTGGCCGCGATGATATCTTCCGGTGAGATCACCGAAACCGCGTTGAAGAGTGCAGAGGAACTGCTCGCATAAAAAAAGCACGCCATGCGTGCTTTTTCATCACCGTATCGTTAATATTGTTGCACTGCTTGGAAGAGCAAGAAGATGGTTCCGGCAACGATCCCGAGGAGGAACGCGGCGGCAAGGATAACAACGACGGTCCGACCCCAACGTTTCTTGAGCGGGTTGACGTAGACAGATTTTCCTTGTTCCTGCGGCTGCTTTTTGCGCTTACGGCTCTTGGGCATGGAATCACCTCGTTCGTTTGAAAATGCATTGCTTTTACCATTATACAGCACATCCCGCGAAAAGGAAAGATAAAGCATGAAAAAATACCGCATCCTCCTACACGTCGATTTAAACGCCTTTTTCGCAAGCTGCGAGGAGGCTGAAAACCCGGCCTTGCGCGACAAGCCAATCGGCATTGGCAAAGACAGCGACCGCGGCATCCTGACGACGGCGAATTACGTCGCCAGACGTTTTGGCGTAAGCAGCGCCATGCCCGTCGCCGAAGCCCGTAAGCGCTGCCCAAACCTCCTTGTCTTACCGGGAAACATGGCCCTATACCAACGTTACAGCGAAACTTTCTTCGAGTATCTTCGCACCATCACCGACCAAGTTGAACCGGCGTCGATTGACGAAGCCTACCTCGACATCACCGACCTTGCGGATAGAATCCACCCGATGAAGCTGGCTGAAAAGATTCAAAAGACGCTGCATGACAACCACCGATTGCCCGTTTCGATCGGCATCGGTCCCAACCGCTTTCTCGCGAAAATGGCGAGCGACATGAAAAAACCTCTGGGAATCACGGTGTTGCGCAAGCGTGACGTCAAAGAAAAACTTTGGCCCTTGCCGATTGAGCGAATGGTGGGCATCGGCAGAAAAACCGTCCCCGACCTCAAACTTATCGGCATTCGAACCATCGGCGATCTCGCAAACTATAAAGACAGGCAAAACCTCAACAAGTTTCTCGGCAACCAAACCGACGCCTTCGTTGGCAAAGCACACGGGGAAGGAAGCGCATACGTTGATCCCAGCCGCGCCGAAACCGTGCACAGCATCGGCAACTCCAAAACATACGAAAATTTCTTACACGATTATGCCTCAATGATGTCAGCCCTTGAACGGCTAACAGAAAAGGTTGTCGAGCGCTTAAACAAGAAAAACCTCGCGGCGAAAAACGTCGGTGTGCAACTGCGGACAAGCGAGTATGTGCAACGCTCAAAACAACTAACCCTGCCGCAACACACCACGAGCTATGATGTGATTTTCGAGGCCGTGGAGCATCTGTTTGATGACCTCTATGAGGATAAACCGGTTCACCTTCTTGGCGTCAGCGTCGCACAGCTTACTGAGCAAGCCAATGTGGTGCGTCAGTTAAACATTTTTGAAGCCAAAGAGCCGCTCGAACGCGACACCCACATCAGCAAACTGCTCGAAAGCATCAACCGGCACTACGATAAGCCGCTTCTCAACAAGGGAATCAAGAAATAATGCAATTGTTGTTTAGCGTAAACTATGGTAAAATAAAGGCTAAGATTAGCACCGCGTGGGAGTTGGGAATATGAAACGAATTTACACCACCTTATTGTTTGCTATCATCGGACTGACGTTGTTTGCCTGTGGTCCAGACGAGATTGTCGTCGACGATGCCCCGGTCTTCAGCCACCTTATTGTTGAAGGCAGAGAACCGGCCATCAACGGTGAACTCGACACCTACCTCATTGACAAAAACGATGAAATCACCGTCGAGGTTCATTTTGATAACCCACAAGGTGTGCAAATTAACTCGGTCACCATCAGCGGGCAAACCTATCGCTCCAACCGCTTTGAAGCCGACCCGATGTACCAGACGCTGACGCTCAACTTGCGCTTACGCGTCCCGGGCGACATCACCTTTACGCTTGACAGTTTTCTCCATTCAGGAACAGAAAATGTCAGCGTTGAAAACGACAACCAATACCGCGTCTTCGTTCGCAAAACCGTGCCAACGGCGACGCTTGTTTCATTGACGTCCAACACCTCGAGCATCCACGCTGAAATTCGCATCAACGACGAAGACGACGTCATCATTCTCGACAGCGTGCACGCAATTTTGTATCGTGACAATGAAGAGGTTGATCGCGTTACCCTAGAGCGCGCAGCCTTGAACTTGATTGACTTTACGGACTTGCTGAGCGACGGCGACTACGATCTCATCGTCGTGGCTGATTACGATCGCGACGATGGAGAAGGTGTGCGCGAAGCAGAAGTGCTGCTTACGCTTAGCGATATTCGCACCGACGCCAAAACACCACCAAGCGCGTCAATCTCAGCCACCGCGATACATGAAAATGCGCTGATATTTAACGTCACGACCACCGACCCCTTTAGCGTCATCGATTGGGACAGTGTTCGTGTTGAACTATGGCATGGCGACACCTTAGTCGAAACCCTCGATGACCTTGAACCTGGCGACTTATCTGCGTTGGCATTTGACGGCCTCCTCAACAACAACACCTACACGCTTGAGGTCTACGCAAACTACGACCTTGGCGACGCCGAAGGCCTTCGAGAGAATGTCAAACTCGCCACCCTATCGGTCAACACCCTTCAAACCCCGCTTCCCGACATCAACATCAGCGTCGTGACCACCGGCACCAGCCACATGATTGTCCGCGTCGACACGACGGCGAGCCATACCGATCTTTCCAACGTCCGCATCCGTCTATACGACGTCGCGACCGACACCCACATTCGGACGATTTCCGTCGTTGAAGCAATTGAAGATATCGAGATCCTCGACCTCCTCGCTAACCGGCAATACCGACTCGATGTGATCGCTGAATTTGACCTTGGCGATGGACAAGGCGCACGCGTTGATGTGATCAACTCTTTGAGTCACCAAACCAACACCAATCAACGCCCTGCGGGGGCGATTAGCGCCATCTCGTTCACCCAAACATCCGTCCAGTTTTCATACTCGCTCACCAACCCGAATCAAACGGCCCTTGCGGGAACATTCATCGCTCGCCTTTACGAAGACAACGTGCTAATTGACACGAAAGTCTTAGCCCTTGGTTCCGGCCAAGAAACCTTTGAAGGCATCGATGTCGACCACACCAAAACGTACTCAGTCACCTTGAAAACCAATTACGACCTGCGCGATGGCGATGGCGTGGTTGAGGACCATTTCCTCGCCAGCCGCTCAAAATCCGTGGCCATTCCCAAAGCGCCCGATGGCGACATCCTTGACATCACCATCACCCCTGCTGGCATCCGCATCGACTACGCTTTCTTTGACACCGACGACACCTTGGTCGAAGACGGATTGGTGCTGGAGTTTGGTGGCGACGTGCACACGCTTGATCCAAACGATGACCACATCATTATCCCGACCTACCAAAACAACCGAACTTACACGGTCCGTTTAAAAGCCACCTACAACCTCAATAATGCACCCGGCGAAACCGTGCTCGATGAGATTGATTTCAACGTGCCGGCCTTAACGACGCCATCGCTTAGCTTAGATTCCACATTAAGCGGTACCACCATCAGTGGCGATGCGGTCTTAAGCGACGCCGATGACACCATCATAAGCTACGCAATCATCATCCTGCGTGGCGGCACCGAAATCGACCGTGTCGAAGACACCGCCAACTTTACCTTCACAAGCCTCCTCAACGACACCGAGTACACGATCATTCTCACTGCCGAGTATGACCTCAACGACGGCGAAGGCACGCAAACCGCGGCCGAGACGCTTTCACACACCACAGAGGCACTCGCGTCGCCGAGCGCATCCTTAGACGCATCCGTTTCGGGCAACACCATCGACGGTGATGCCGCGTTTGATGACGACGATGCCACCATCACCGGTTACCACATCGCCGTTTTGCTTGATGGCGTCGAAGTCGAGCGCATCGATGATGCCGCCACAGTCTCGTTCACCGACCTACGGAACAACACCGAATACAACGTGATTCTCACCGTAGAGTACGACTTAAACGACGGCGAAGGCACGCAGACCCTGACACAAACCCAAACCCTCACAACCGCCGTCTTAGCGACACCGATTGGTGAGTTAAGCGGGGTGTCTCACGCATTGCGTGCGTTTGATGTCGACACGGCCTACAGCGATGAAGACGGCGTCATCGTCGGCAACGTCGAAGCCGTGCTCTACGAAGGCGAGACGGAAGTAGCGCGTCATGATGTCGCTATGAACGACACCGTGACCTTTACCGATTTGGATGCTGAAACCGAGTATACGCTGCGGCTTGAAGCGACCATCGACATGAACGATGGCGAAGGTGAACAGGTTATCGTCATCGAATCGATGATGATCACCACCCCGAGCTATCAGCCAATCGCCACCGCGACACAAACCAGCATCCAACAAGAACGCGCGAACCTTCAAGTGGAATTAGACGACCCCTACGGCGTGCTTACCGGTGACCCGCTATGGTTTGAGCTTCGCGACCAAAACGATCTCCTGGTCGGCAGCACCCAACAGATTGAAGACAACCTGAAGATACACATTTTCAATCTATGGTCCAATTACGAGTACACCATTCACATCTACGCCAACGTCGATTATGACGATGGCGAGGGTGTCAAAAGCGAGCGCATTGGCACCGACACCTTTACCACCAGCGCCAAACAAACGCCTTCTGCGTCCATTAACGACATCGAGGTTGATGGAGACGACTTGATTATCTTCATGTCAGGCCTAAGCGACCCCGACGAAATCACCAGTCGCCTGGTGCTTGAACTGTACGTCGATGGCGTGCTCGATGATACCATCATCATCGATCATGAAACACTGAACGCGCCGGACGAGTTCACCTTTGTTGGCAAGTATGATGCCGACGCCGACCTCGTCGTCAAGTTGCGCATCGACTACGATGCGAACGATTCCCTCGGCACGATTGAGGATGTCTTGCTTGACAGAATCACCGTCATCATCGCAGAGAAAAACGAATAATCCGAAAGGGCGCTTCTGCGCCCTTTTATGACAGGAGAGTGGAAACATGAGAACCGTGCTTATCACCGGAGGATCCTTTAACATCGGCCTCGCGCTCGTCCACGCGTATTTGGCGAAAGGATGGCGCGTCATCAACATCGATAAACACAGCCCCGACAGAACGATCAAGGGCGAATACCATTTCGTTCACGGCGACCTTGGCGACATCGATAAACTCAAGACCGTGTTCGACACTGCCAAAGCCAACACCAAACAGATTGACGCGATTATCCATAACGCTGTTTTCAGCGCAAAAACATCCTTTCACGATTTAGATGAGGCGGCGCTGGATGAAAGTTACCGTGTCAACATCAAAGCGCCTTTGTTGCTGACGAAATGGTTTGCGGCGCAGTACCTCGGCGACCATGGCCGCGTCATCCATATCACCTCAACCCGTGCCATCATGAGCGAAAAAAACACCATTCCCTACACCATGAGCAAAGGCGCGATGGCTTCGTTGACCCACGCGCTCGCGGTGACACTCGCCGAGAAAAACATCACCGTCAACGCCGTGGCCCCAGGATGGATTCGACACGACGAAGACAAGCTGCGCGACCTCGATCACCGCTTCCACCCATCGGGGCGCGTCGGCACCGCCAACGACGTCGTTCAAGCCTGCCTTTACTTAACTGAAAAGGAAAATAACTTTGTCAACGGAACCACCATCGTCGTCGATGGTGGTGTGACGAAAAAGATGATTTACCCCGACTGAAGGAGGGCCTCATGACACACATATTGAAAGCCCAACGTGCCCATGCCAAAACGGGTCTTACGCGACCTTATGCTTTTCGCATGGAGCGGCTAGATGCTCTTTATCAAGGGATTAAACGCTACGAACCGCACTTGCTTGAAGCGCTAAAAAAAGATTTAGGAAAAACCACCGGTGAAGCTTATGCGACAGAAATTGGGTACTGTTTGAAATCGATTCGACGGGCCCGTAAAAAACTGAAAAAATGGATGAAACCAGCACGGGTGAAAACCCCTTGGTACATGATTGGCATGAAGAGCCGTGTGCAAGCTGAACCGGTTGGCCACGTGCTCATCATCGGCCCCTATAACTACCCATTCCATCTTGTCATCGAGCCGCTCATCGGCGCCATCGCCGCAGGCAATACGGTGATGGTGAAACCGAGCGAACTTGCACCCGCCACCGCTGATGTGATAGAACGTATTGTTCAAGAGACATTCGACAACGTGCACGTCTCCGTCGTGCTCGGCGATAAGGACGTGACTGCCACGTTGTTGGAGTGGCGTTTTGATCATGTCTTTTTCACAGGCAGTGAACGCGTCGGTCGCATTGTTTATGAAGCCGCCGCACGACACCTCACTCCGGTGACGCTCGAACTCGGCGGCAAAAGCCCGTGCATCGTCGACAAAACTGCCAACCTAGATGTTGCCGCTAAACGCATTGCCGTCGGAAAATGGGTGAACGCCGGGCAGACGTGCATTGCGCCGGATTATCTTTGGGTACACCGCGACATCAAGGATGCTTTGATAGAGAAAATCATCGCCGCCATCGAGCGGTTTTATCCATCCATGCCATCACAATATGGACGCATCATTAACACCCACCATGTCGATCGTTTGATTGGCCTCATCGACCGTGAAAAAGTTGTTCACGGTTTCCGCGTCGACCGCGAACGGCGCATCATCACACCGGCCATTCAAGATAATGTCACATGGAACGACGCAGTCATGCAAGAAGAAATATTCGGACCCATCTTGCCGGTGATGACGTTCGACAGCCTCGATGAGGTGATCGACGGACTAAAAGACAAGCCATCGCCACTGGCGCTCTATGTGTTCACCGCAGACAAACAAACCCGCCGCCGCGTGCTCGAAGAGGTGCGTTTTGGAGGCGCTTGTGTCAACGACACATTGTCGCACGTCATCAATCCAAACTTACCATTTGGCGGCATCGGTGCATCGGGCATAGGCCGTTATCACGGTAAGCATTCTTTTGACACATTCAGCCACCACAAAAGCGTTGTGAAGCGCACCACGCGAGTCGATCCACCGATCGCCTATCCGCCGTAGGAAAAAAAGGAAAAGTGGTTACGAAAAATATTGAAATAAAGCCCGCTATGTACCCGACATAGCGGTTTTTTTTGAGGAAGCGTAAGCAGCAGTCTTCTGCATAACGGTAGAAGCGCATGCCTATCGTCTGCGCTGCAAACCAAAATGTTGTTGCATTGCGACGCGAAGTGCTATAATGAGGGTATAAAAGAGGATGGGGTGAAATCATGCCGTTAAAAACACCAACCGACTACAACGAGCTTGTTAAGTTAACCGACACCATCGATACCATGAAGACCCTGGCAAAACGCATTGAGGATAACGCTGAGCGTATCCGTGCGTATGAGGGTGTTGAAATTGACTATCGTCATCCGGATTTGCCGTTTGCAAAGGCCGTGAAGCAACTCGATGAAGACGCCGAAGCGCCAAGCGCGAGCAAGAAGTTTCGAACGCTAATTTATACGATTCTCATCGGACTTATTGCTGCGGCACTGCCCCTAGCGGCCTATTGGTTCCTCGATTTGGGTGAATACTTTCCCGCGGCAATTGAGGATTACGGTTTCTACATTGCTGCCGGCGTCGGTGTGTTGCTGTTCGTCTTGCTATTTGTCTTAACGCGCAAACCGGTTTATCGTCGCGTTGATTCAATGACACGTGCTCGTATTGTCCGCAAAGGACAAGCGGCTTTAGCCGAAGTCAAAGAGCAGTCTGCCATCATGGCCTCCTCGGCAACCGAGCAAATTGCCAATGAGTTGAGCCGTCTTAAACGTCAGCACAAAGAAGACGATACCAACTTGAAAGGCCTCGAACGAAAAATCCAAAAAGAAACGCTCGTGCCCGAACATATGCTTCCTCAACTGACCAGACTTCTGACCTACTTTACGGACCGACGCGCCGACACCATCAAAGAAGCCGTTAACTTGATGATTGAGGAAGACGAACGGAAATTCGCGCTGAAAAGACT
>SLFZ01000094.1 GCA_007123975.1 Candidatus Izemoplasma sp.
ACAAACTGGAAATGGTTGATGAGCATGTACATGCGGAAGACGGTTTCAATCGCCGTGTAGATGAGCACGTAAAGCAAGACCGTCTGCAAATCGCGAAACGCGCCAAAGGCGAAAAGCTCAACCACCGTATAGATAATCGTTAAGTTCATCATGTAGTATCCAATGAAATTGATGACCATGTTCGGGTGGAAGACGGTCCCAAACTCAATCGCGATCGTGCCTTTTGGGCGTTTGGGGCCCTTGCCTCGTTTGCGTTTTTCTTCTTCCAATCGTTTAATCGACTTCAACAACGCTTCTAGCTGCTCGCGATCTTTTTCCATGTCCTCGACCGAACGCTTTTCCTCGTCGGTCGATTGGTCTTCGTTTTCGTGTTGCTTGTCGGTGTTTTTTTCTTCGCTCATCCTATCCACCTCCTAGGACGGTTTTTAAGTACCGTCCGGTGTGGCTTTTGGGATGGCGGGCAAGTGCCTCGGGTGTGCCGGTGGCCACCACGAGACCGCCTTCGTCGCCGCCTTCTGGTCCGAGGTCGATGATGTGATCGGCGACCTTGATGACGTCGAGGTTGTGTTCGATGACGACCACGGTCGCCCCTTCATCGACGATGTGATGCAAGACCTCAAGCAGGCGTCTAACGTCATCGGCATGCAGCCCCGTCGTCGGTTCGTCTAAAATGTAGACGGTGTCCGGGGTGATGCGTTTATGAAGTTCTTTGGCGAGTTTCACGCGTTGTGCCTCACCGCCCGACAAGGACGGTGCGGGTTGTCCGATTTTCAAGTACCCAAGGCCGACGGCCATGAGGGTGTCGAGTTTGTTTTTGGCCGCCGGGATGTTGGCGAAGAATCCGTGGGCTTCGGTGATGGTCATGTCAAGCACGTCGGCAATGGTTTTTCCTTTGTATTTGACCTGCAAGGTTTCTTGGTTGTAGCGTTTGCCGTGACACGCTTCACAAGGCACGTAGACATCGGGTAAGAAGTGCATCTCAATCTTGATGACGCCGTCCCCCTTACAGGTTTCGCAGCGTCCGCCTTTGACATTAAAGCTGAAGCGTCCTTTGGCGTAGCCTCGCATTTTTGCTTCGTTGGTCATCGCATAAATGTCGCGGATTTCATCAAAGAGGCTCGTGTAGGTTCCGGGGTTTGAACGCGGCGTGCGGCCAATCGGGCTTTGGTCGATGTTGACGATTTTACCGATTTGCTCGCCGCCTTGGATTGATTCAAGGTTGATGCCGGCGTATTTTTTCTTGTAGACCTTGTTGTAAAGCGCCCGGTATAAGCACATGTTAATCAATGAACTCTTGCCCGAGCCGCTCACGCCGGTGACGGCGGTGAAAAGGCCTCTAGGAATGCTGACATCAATCTGTTTGAGGTTGTTTTCATGAGCGCCGATAAGGTCGATGGAGCCGTTTTTTGCCTTCCTTCGCTTGGTCGGGACAGGAACGCGCATCGCGCCGGATAGGTACTTGCCGGTGATGCTTGTCGGATGTTTGATGATGTCATCGTAGCTGCCTTGGAAGACGAGTTCGCCGCCTTGTTCGCCGGCGCCGGGGCCGATGTCGATGATTTGGTCGGCTTCGCGCATCGTTTCCTCGTCGTGTTCGACGACGATGAGGGTGTTGCCGAGGTCACGCATCGACTTCAAGGTGTCGATAAGGCGCTTGTTGTCGCGCTGATGTAAGCCGATGGACGGCTCGTCGAGGACGTAAAGCACGCCGGTGAGTCTCGAGCCGATTTGCGTGGCCAGGCGGATGCGTTGTGATTCGCCGCCTGAAAGCGTCGCCGCCTGACGTGAGAGGGTTAGGTAATCCAACCCGACGTTTTTCAAAAACGCCAAGCGCTCATGGATTTCTTTTAACACCATGTCGCTGATTTTCTTGTCGGTGTCAGACAGATCGAGGGCGCTAAAAAACGCGATCATCTCATTGACACTCCGGTCGGTTAAGGCGATGATATCGACGCCACCGACCTTGACGCTTAAGGCGTCTTGATTAAGCCGTTTCCCGTCGCATTTCGGACAGGTTTTCTCGGTCATCATCGTCTCGATCCATTCGCGCATGAACCGCGATGTGGTTTCAACGTAACGGCGTTCTAGGTTGTTGATGATGCCTTCGTAGTACGCGGTTTTATCGTGGCGAATGTTTTTGTTTTTGCCTTGGAACTTAAACTGGATAGGCTCATCGGAACCGTAGTAAAGTATGTTGAGGTCCTCGTCGGTCAAATCTTTAATGGGTTTGGTGAGGTCTATCCCGTAATGTTTGGCGGTGGTTTCAAGTTGTTTGAAATGGTACGTGTCGGTGTTGGTCCAGCCTTTAATCGCACCTTCGTAGGCGTTTTTCGTTTCGTCGTTGATGAGCAAGTCTTGGTCGACTTTCTTGGTAAACCCAAGCCCACCACAACGGTCGCACGCGCCGAAGGGTGCGTTAAAGGAAAACAAACGTGGTTCGAGTGCGCCGATGGAGAAATCGCAGTGTGGGCACGCGAACTGTTCGCTGAAGGTGTGGCGTTTGCCGTTGATCAGCACCACGACCTTGCCCCCACCGAGCTTGGCGGCGGTTTCTAAGGAATCGTATAGCCTTGAGCGGATGCCGTCGCGACGTTTGAGTCGGTCGACGACCGCTTCGATGGTATGTTTTTTGTTTTTGTCGAGGTCGATGGTTTCATCGATGTCGCGCATCGTCTCGTTCACGCGCAGGCGAACGAATCCTTCCTTGCGAAGGTGTTCGATGGTCTGCTTGTGGGTTCCTTTTTTTCCGCTAACGACGGGCGCAAGCACCTCGATGCGGCTACCCTCATCGCAATCGAGCACTTTGTCGGTCATTTCCTCAATGCTTTGTGAGGTGATTTCGACACCGTGTGTCGGACAAGTGGGTTTGCCGATGCGCGCGTAAAGCAAACGGAAGTAGTCGTAGATTTCGGTGACCGTGCCGACGGTGCTTCGGGGGTTTTTGCTGGTGGTTTTTTGGTCGATGGAAATCGCCGGGCTAAGGCCTTCGATTGATTCGACATTGGGTTTTTCTAAGTTGCCGAGGAACTGGCGAGCGTAGGCGCTCAAACTCTCGACGTAACGACGCTGCCCCTCTTTATAGATTGTGTCAAACGCCAAAGAAGTCTTTCCGCTTCCGGAAAGACCGGTCATCACGACGAAGGAATCCTTGGGGATTGATACGTCGAGGTTTTTTAAGTTGTTTTCTTTGGCGCCTTTGACGATAATTTCTTTCATTGCATCACGTCCGTGTTAGGTCAAACGCTCTTTGAGCGTGGATTCATCCCATATCTCGATGTCGAGGGATTTGGCTTTGTCGAGTTTGCTGCCGGCGTCTTCGCCGGCGACAAGCACGTTGGTCTTGGCCGACACCGAGCCGGTGACTTTGCCACCCTGGGCTTCGATGTGGGCTTTGGCTTCGTCGCGGGTCATCGTGTCGAGCTTGCCGGTCAACACAAACACGAGGCCACTGAATGCGCCTGCTTCGGGGCGTTTTCCGGTGAAGGTCATGTTGAGACCGATCTCTTGAAGTTCTTTAAGCATGGCCTGGTTCTTGTCATTCTGCATGTAATCGACGACGCTTTGGGCGATTTTTTCACCGACTTCGTCGATGTCGACGAGGTCGTCGACTCCACTTTGTATGATATCAGATAACGTGCCAAAATGCATTGCTAATACCTTTGCGACCTTCTCCCCGACGTAACGAATGCCGAGGCCGAAAAGCAGCTTTTCAAGGCTGTTGGATTTGGTCTTCTCAATATTGGTAAGAAGCTTGTCGATGCTCTTTTCGCCAAAGCCGGCGCGACGAATAAGCACCTCTCGGTGGTCTTTTAGACGATAAATATCGGGAATTGACTGAAGGTAACCTTCGTTATAAAAGACCTCAACGACGCGATTTCCCATGCCTTCGATGTCCATCGCGCGGCGCGAGACGAAGTGGATGAGCGCTTCCGCTTGGCGAGCCGGGCACGCCGGGTTTTCACAGTATAAATCGGCTTCGCTTTCGCTTCGGGTGAGGGGCGTTGTGCATTTAGGACACTGGCTGATCATCGTGAAAGGGTCGCTCTCAGCATCGCGGTTTTCAAGCACGACGGAGACGACTTCGGGGATGATGTCGCCGGCTTTACGGATCAAGACGTCATCGCCGATGCGGATGTCTTTGTCACGGATGTAGCCGTCGTTGTGCAGCGTCGCCCGTGAGACGGTGGATCCTTGGATATCGACGGGGCGCAACACAGCCACCGGGGTGATTTGCCCGGTGCGGCCTACTTGGTAGCGAATGTCTTCGATGCGTGTGAGGGCTTCTTCGGCTTGAAACTTGTAGGCAATGGCCCATTTCGGGCTTTTTGCGGTGTATCCGATGGTTTTATACAGCGCACGTTCGTTCACCTTCACCACAGCGCCATCAATGTCGTAGTCAAAGTCGTTGCGTTTTGACTCGATGTCAAGGCAAGCCTTAATGACAGCATCAATGGAATCACAGGCAATCACATCGTTGGTTTTAAAGCCTAGCTCCCGGAGGTAACTCAGCGTTTCTTGATGGGTCATGCTGGCATCCTCATCGTGTTCACTTAGGCTATAGATAACCATGTCCAAGGTGCGGTCGGCGGCGATCCGGCTGTCGAGCTGACGGACGCTGCCGGCGGCGGCGTTGCGCGGGTTTTTGAACGTCGCTTCGCCGGCGGCTTCGCGGGCTTCGTTTAACCGTAAAAAGGCCGCTTTTGGCATAAAGATTTCACCGCGAACCTCGATGTCAACCGACTTTTGCAGGGTCATCGGGACGGCGCGGATGGTTTTGACGTTGTGGGTGATGTCTTCGCCAACAACACCGTTTCCACGGGTTGCGGCGCGAACGAGTTTTCCTTGTTCGTAGGTGAGGGCAGCGGCCAGTCCGTCGAGTTTGCGTTCGACGATGTAGGTTGCCTTGGGAGCGACCGCTTTGAGACGACGGTCAAAGTCTTTGAGGTCTTCCGGGTTAAAGGCGTTGGCGAGGCTCAACATCGGCAAGGTGTGCTCGACCTTTTCAAAGCCTTCCAAGACGGCCCCACCAACACGTTGCGTTGGAGAATCGTCGGTTTTAAGTTCCGGATGCGCTTTTTCAAGGTCAACAAGCTCCCGCAACAACCGATCGTACTCGACGTCTGAAATGGTCGGTTTGTCGAGCACGTGGTATTGGTAGTCGTGGTGGTTGATCGCTTTTTTAAGTTCTTCAATACGTTTTTTGGCGTCCATCTTCACACCTTCTTAATCGAGGGATGGTTTTTAAGCAGGGTTTTGATGCCGTGGTTTTTGTTGAAAGCGATGACGCATTGGTCACCGGTGACGCTGACGACAACGCCACGTCCGAAAACGGTGTGGTCGATTTTGTCGCCTTTGGCGATGTCGTTTTCATGCGTGCTATCGGTTTTAAGGGCGTGGGGAACGGGGCGTGTAAATGACTGGGAAGTCGTGTCGTGAAGCCCTTCTTTTCGAATGTATTTTTCGTTGATTTCATGAATGAAGACGCTGTCGGGGTTGCTGGTTGGTTCACCGTAAAGGTGGCGTTGTTGGGCGCTGGTGAAGAAGAGTTTTTCCTTCGCACGGGTCATGCCGACATACATCAAGCGTCGTTCTTCTTCGAGGTCTGCGGGATTGTCGAAACTGCGCGCAATCGGAAACATTCCCTGTTCTAAGGCGACGATAAAGACAGCACGGAACTCGAGGCCTTTGGCTGCGTGCATCGTCATGAGCGTGACGACGTTGGTGTCTTTTCGTTCATCTTCTTGACTCTTTAAGGCGATGTCCTCAAGCACTTGCGTCAGCACATCGATTTTATCGCTTTCACGGTAGCTGTTTTGCGTTTCGGCAATCATCGACTTCAGTTCCATGACGTTTTCAAGTCGTACATCGCCCATGTCGTCGTAGGTGAGCATTTCTTTGTAGCCGGTCTTCTCGACCAACCGATCCATGAACGTGTTGAAATCGTCATCTTCTAAGCGTTTGCGCAAGTCGAGGATGAGGTTTTTAAAACGGGTGAGTTTCCCTTTGGCGGCGGTGGGAAGCGGGTTTTTCGGGTGTTCTATTAGCGCGAACATGCTTTCTTCTTCCTCACCGGCAAAGGCCCTGAGGGTTTCAACCGTCTTTTGGCCGATGCCGCGGCGTGGCTCATTGACCACCCGCATGAAGCTGTAGTTGTCGTCGGGGTTAAGGATTAAGCGCAAGTAGGCAACCATGTCTTTGATCTCTTTGCGTTTGAAAAAGCTCGTGTTGCCCACAACTTGGTAGGGAATCTGTTTTTGCATCAGAGTCTCTTCAAAGAGGCGGGACGTGTTGTTGGCGCGGTAGAGCACCGCAATCTCTTCGTAGCGATAGCCTTGGTGAATCAGCCGGCGGATCATCTCGCCGACAAACTCTGTCTCATCGCGTGCCCCGTAGCCTTTGAACCAGACGATGCGTTCGCCATCGCCTTTGGCCGAATAGAGCGTTTTTTCAATGCGGTTTTGGTTGTGGCTGATGACGTCGTTGGCGGCTTTTAAGATCGTGTTCGTGCTGCGGTAGTTTTCTTCTAACAACACGCGGTCCGCGTTGGGGAAATCGGTTGTAAAGCGACGAATGTTTTCGATGTTGGCGCCACGGAAGGCGTAGATGCTTTTGTCTTCGTCGCCGACGATGAAGAGGTTTTCATGGTCGCCGACGAGAAGGCGAATGAGCTCGTACTGGATGTCGTTGGTGTCTTGGAACTCGTCGACAAGGACGTATTGGAACTGTTCGTGGTACTGTTTTCGTACGTCTTTGTGGTGTTTAAAGAGTTCGATGGTCAACAGCAACAAATCCTCAAAATCGACGAGGTTATTGCGTTTAAGCTGGTACTGGTAAGCGGGGACGATCTTTTCCAAGTAGCCACGCACGGGCTCACGGTAGTCGTCGATAAGGTCGGGGTGCGCTTTGACCTTTAGCACGTGGTTTTTCAGCGTCCGCGGTTTGACGAGCTTGACGTCGATGTTCATCTCCCGCAAGAGCAGTTTCACCATCTGCGTGCTGTCGTCGTCGTCGACGATTTGGAAATGGCGTTCGTAGCCGAGTTTTTCGATGTGGGTGCGCAAGATGCGGGCGCACATCGAGTGAAACGTCGATACCCACATGCTGTCGGTGGGTATTCTAAGCAACTCGGCGATGCGCGATTTCATCTCATCAGCGGCTTTGTTGGTGAAGGTGATGGCGAGCACATGGTGCGGAGGAACGCCGACATTATAAATAAGGTGTGCCATGCGTCGCGTTAGCACACGTGTTTTCCCGCTTCCCGCGCCGGCGATTGCCATGACGGGGCCTTCGGTTGATTTGACGGCGTCGAGTTGCGCCGGATTTAACTTTTCAAACAATGCATTCATTGCACAATCACCTGGTTTGATTATACCAAAAAAGAGGTGGTTTTAGTAGCGATTTGAGAACATTAAGGCGCAAAAAAAAGACCGGCCGAAGCCGGTCTTTTAGGTGCGGTTTTTGGTCAACGCTTAGATAACGGTGATGTTTTCCGCTTGCGGGCCTTTTGCGCCTTCGACGATGTCGAATGACACTTTAGCGCCTTCTTCGAGAGTCTTGAATCCGTCTGAGTTGATGTGTGAGTAGTGTGCGAATACGTCGACGCCTTCATCAGTCGTGATGAAACCGAAGCCTTTTTCTGCGTTGAACCATTTGACTGTTCCTTGAGACATGGGTGTTTCCTCCATTCTTTGTTTAAATTTCTTAAACGGTGCACGGTTCATAAGAATGGCGAAAACACGGTGTTTTTCGTTTCTTACTACAGGTGGTACGTTTAAGTTCCTCTACTATAATACACGATATTGAGAATATTGCAAGTGTTGTCGCTGTTTATTTTTTAGCATGCTTAGGATTGAACGACGATTTTAGCTCGACAACGCGGTTAAAGACCATTCTTTCATCCGTGGTGTCTCGGTCAAGGGCAAAGTAGCCAAGGCGGGTGAATTGAAACGCTTCGGCCTCAGAGGGCGCCACGTTCGCTTCGAGATAACCGTGCACGATGCGCTTAGAATCCGGATCGATGCGTGCTTCAATCGGCGCGTCGGCGGGGACTTCGGGCTTCAAAAACTCCCCAAACAGGCGCACTTCGATTGGTTGTGCGGTCGAAGCTTCGACGAAGTGGATGGTGCCGTTGGGCTTGCGTTCGTTAAAGCCTGATCCGCTTTGCGTGGCTGCGTCGTAGGTGCAGTGGATTTCTTGAATTCGGCCTGATTTGTCTTTGATAACCTCGTTTGCTTTAATGAAGTAAGCATGCATTAGGCGAACTTCTTCGCCTAAGGCAAGGCGTTTCCATTTTTTGTTGGGTTTTTGTTCGATGAAATCGTCGCGTTCGATGTAGAGCTCGCGCCCGAAGGGCACCGGGCGACTTCCTAAGGACTCATCGTCGCGATGGAAAGGCGCATCGAGCATCTCGGTTTTGCCTTCTGGGTAGTTGGTGATGACGACTTTGATGGGGTCGATGACCGCATGGACGCGGCGGGCATGGGTACCAAGGTAATCTCTGACCGCCTCATGGAACATGCCGATGTCGGTTTCGCCTTGGCTTTTGGGAAGCCCTAAGGCTTTGATGAACTGGTGAATCGCTTGCGGCGGTACGCCGCGGCGACGCAGGCCTGAGAGGGTGATGAGGCGTGGGTCATCCCAGCCGTCGGCGAGCCCGGCTTCAACGAGCTTTCGAATGTGGCGTTTGCCGGTGATTTGGTTGCCTAAAAGCAGTTTTCCAAACTCGATTTGGCGCGGGACTTTCTCCATCTCACAATGCTCGACAAACCAGTCATATAGCGGCCTATGGTCTTCAAACTCTAAGCTACAAAGCGAATGCGTGATGCCTTCGATGGCGTCTTCAAGCGGGTGCGCAAAGTCATACATCGGGTAAATGCACCACGCGTCGCCGGTGTTGTGGTGATGGCCGCGTTGGATGCGGTAGATGATTGGGTCGCGCATGTTCATGTTCGGGCTTGCCATGTCGATTTTAGCACGGAGCACGCGAGCGCCATCAGGGTACTCGCCATTTCTCATGCCTTCAAACAAACGTTTGTTTTCTTCGATGGAACGGTTGCGGTAGGGGCTGTTTTGGCCGGGGTTTTTGAGGTCACCCCGGGTTGATTTGATTTCTTCGGGGCTAAGGTCGCAGACGTACGCCATGCCTTTTTCCACGAGGCGCATCGCCCGGGCGTACATTTCCTCGAAGTAGTTGCTGGCGAAGAAGAGTTCATCCCAATGACAGCCAAGCCATGCGATATCCTCTTTCATCCCTTCGACGAAAATGGCGTCTTCGGTGATGGGGTTGGTGTCGTCAAAACGCAGATGAAAACGGCCGCCATAGTCCTTGGCGAGCACGTAGTTCATCACGATCGCTCGCGCATGCCCAAGATGCAAAAACCCGTTGGGTTCCGGTGGGAAACGCGTCACGGGGACGTCGTGTTTTTTCGATTCAAGATCCGCTTCGATGATCGTGCGGATGAAATGCCTGTTTTCCATGGTACCACCTTGCTTTCTCCATACCATTATAAAGGTTTTCCCCTGAAATGCAAAGCCAAAACGGCTGAAAAAAGAGGGGTTTCCCCCTCTTCGTTAATCGCGGAACCCGCCGTCGAAATCGTCTTTGATGTTCGGGTCAATTAAGCTTTCAATGGCGTCCATGACGGCATCTTGAGTGGCTTCGTCGAGGTCGTCCATGCTTTCGTACAAGGCTTGGATGTCCTCTTCGCTCACATCGCCGCCGCCTTCAAGCGTGCTTTGGATGTTGGTGAAGGCGTCGTAGACGTCTTTTTCCGGGCCGTCCGTGTCGGTGTCTAAGACGTTGGACAGGTTATCGAGCACGTCCGGGTCGCTGAGGGCGGAGGTTAGCCCATCGCCGAAGCTATCGAGAATCGATGCAAGCGCCGGGTCGGTGGTTTCCACATGCACACGGAGCCCGCCGGTGACCATCTCGACTTGCGTGACGGTGACGGTGTCGCTCACAGTGCCTTGGGTGATCATCTCGCTTAAGGAGCCGGTGTCGATGACGAGTTGGTCTTGGTCGTTGACATAGCCAAACTCGAAGTCACCTAAATCGCGCAACGCAGACGCGATGGCAGAGACATCGGCGATTTCTAAGTAATCGGTTTTGCCGGGTTCTTTGCCGATGCTCATCGAGACAAAGTCGAGGATGAGGGCGTCTTCGCCGTCGCTCGCTTCGTTCACATCGGCGCGAATTTGCATCATGGATTTCACGCCGCCAAGGTCAAAGAGTGCGTGAATGTTGGCGTAGGGTCCGTCGGCGTCTTCTAAAAACACAAACCATATCGCTTCAAGGCCCATGACGAGGGTGGCGGGGTCGCCATTGCCGTCGACGTATTCAAACTCGTATCGGGCCGATTCGAAGCGGTCAAACTCATAGTAGATAATCCGGTTAAACGTTCTTTCCGTGATCGTGAAGTACGATTGACCGGTCAAGGCTTTGGTCATCACAAACTGCTCAAAGCGGGTTGTCAGATGGCCCTGATAGTCGAACACGGTTTCATCGAGCTCTTCAGCGGCTCGCATCGTGTGTAAATACTCGGGGATGTCGGTATCGGGGTGATTGCGCAACCGCGTCATCACAAGCGTCATGCGCATTTCGCCTTTGGCGACCTCAAAGGTCAGTAACCCTTCTTCCAACACGGTGCCGAGGGTTTCGCCAACCAACTGACGCAGGCCATCTTGCTCATCGCCACGGACAAACGCAACGGCTTCTGAACGATCGATCACAAAGCGCCAATCGTCGGCTTCAAAGCGGCCAAAAGGCAGGGCACCGCCAAGCGCACCTTCAACGCCATCGTCAGAGAAAACACCCAAAATCGCACCTAAAATACCCTTTGGAATCGGCAGTGAGCCCAAGCGAATGCGGTCGAGTTCTAAAACATACCGTGCGCCATCGTCCTCATCGTAGACAGACACGCTCGTGCGCACGCGGCTTTGGAAGGTATAAAAGCCGCCAATCGCCGTTTCAAACGCGATGTGGGCTTCCACAAGGTTTTCATCAAAGGTCACCCAGATGCCGCCGAGGCGGAACACAATGTCCGTGCCACCAAGCGATACGGTCTCTTCCATGATGTAGGCGCAGTCGCTACTGTCGCAATCATCGCCGGGCGCGTAATCGGGGTTCATGCCGAGCACGGCGTTATAGATTGATAGGTTGATTAAGTCTTGTTCAATGCGCATCACCATGTCGGCGTCTTCGTCTTCACGCACGGCGTCAAGCTCATCGCTCAACTGCCGGTAAATCTGCTCATTCGCCGTCGTGTCAGCGCCGTACACCTCAACAGGAATCTCGCTCATTGCTTTCCCGTCGGAAGCAATCGCAATCAACGCGACCGGGATGCCGACAAACAGCACCAACAAAATCACGATCGTTTTAATCAAAAACTTCATGTTTATCACTCCAAACCGTTACTTTAGCTTTCTGATTTCATTATACGATGTCCGGGTAAAAACACCAGCGATAAGCGTAGAAGCGCTCACGTTGCGTTGTGGTGCGTCTGAGATGCAGATAAAAAAGACGCCTGAACAGGCGTCTTAAATCAATCGTTTTCAGTGAGGTCCAAACGCGGGTACCCGTTGATCGATAACCCTTCGTTATCAGGACGCATTTGGTAGCGATAATACCCGGCGATGCTCATCATCGCCGCGTTGTCGGTGCAATACGTAAACGGCGGAACCAAGACCTCAACGTCTTTAAACGTTTCTTCAACGCGGGCCCGGAGGCGCTTGTTGGCGGCGACGCCGCCCGCGATCATAAACATCGTCGCTCCAATCGCGTCAACCGCTTGGCGGCTCTTATAAATCAACTGCTCCACCGCGGCCTCTTGGAATGAGGCACACATGTTGGGCACGTTGACTGTTTCACCTTTCATCTTCATCGTGTTTAACAGGTTGATGACGTGGCTTTTTAAGCCGCTGTAACTGAAAGTAAATTCATCCTTACGTGGCACATCCGGCATCGGATAACTTGGCGTGCCCTTGACGGCCTGTGCGTCGATTTTCGGCCCGCCCGGGTAGCCCAGTCCAAGCACCCTCGCAACCTTATCAAAGGCTTCTCCCACCGCGTCATCAAGGGTTTCCCCAAGTTTTTCAAAGCGGTAGTGATCGCGCATGAGAATCAACTCCGTGTGTCCGCCTGAGACGACAAGGCATACGAGCGGAAAGCGCATCTCGCCCTCGATTTGGTTGGCGTAAATATGCCCGGCGATGTGGTGCACGCCAATGATTGGAATCTGGTGCGCAAAGGCAAACGCCTTGGCGGCGTTGATGCCGACAAGCAAACTGCCGATGAGCCCAGGGCCCTTTGTGACCGCAACAAGATCAACGTCCTTGGCGGTGATCTTCGCTTGTTTCAAGGCTTCTTCAAACACGGCCGTGATGCCTTTGACGTGTTCGCGCGAGGCAATTTCCGGCACGACACCGCCGAAGCTCGCGTGAAGCTCCATCTGTGAAAGCACGACGTTGCTCAACATCGTCTTTCCATCTTTGCTAATCGCGACGCTGGTTTCGTCGCAGCTCGTTTCAACGCCCATGACTATCACGTCGCATCCCTCACTTTCAGTCGCATCAAGACGGCGTCTTCGCCGTTTGAGTAGTAGTTTTTTCGAATCGCAACGCGTGCGAACTTTTTCTTTTCATAGAGGGCGATTGCCCCGGTGTTTGACACACGCACTTCAAGCGTCACGTCATGCACCTCTCGCGTTTTACAAAAGGCAATGGCACGGTTGATCAAGGTTTCGCCAACGCCTTGGCGGCGTCGGTCTTCGCGGACGGTGAGGTGCGTGATTTCGGCGTTTGGGTCGGTAATCCATACCCCGATATAACCGAGTCGTTCCTCACAACGTTCGGCGATAAAGTAATGCGCCATCGTATTGTAAAGCACCTCATCGGCCAGCATCTTCGCCGTGATGTCGGACCCTTCAAGCGACGCCGCAAAACGCACGTCGCGAATGTGCATCGGCCGAACCGTGACATTACTCATCGGCGTACCCCTCCGCATCCGATTGTTTTGTCAGTTTATACAGAAACATTTGCATCACATAAATCGCCGACACGAACACACCCAAATAGATGGTGTGCCTGTCGCCAAACACAAACGTCACGTGCTCGGGAATCTCCGTCACAAACCAGTAATTAATCGGGCTTTCGGGTGAGGAAAGCCCCATCGCGATAAAGAATCGGTTCAGGTTGAAGATAATTGGTATCGTCAAGAACACCATAAAGAACGTTTTGTACGTGGCTCGAAGGCTGACGCGGTACCCGTAGCCTTTGTAGTAGTAGAGCGGAACAATCACAATCAGGATGTGCAACCACAAAAACAGGTGGTAGCGTATGTTGTAGTAGGGAAACCCGTAGCTAAATGGCACCAAAAGCGCCATCGAACCCCCAAGCACTCCAAAGAAGAACACGTACTCGAAAACTTTTTGCGAGTTGGTTTTTAAAAGCGCCAGCGACATGATTACCGCAAAGCTGCTGATGTGCAAGGGGAGCGAAAAGATGCCGTGTATCCAGTTGTGAAGGTGGTAGATGATTTCCAGCGCTAAAAGAAAGATGAACACACCATTTCGGATGGCCGCTTCGTGTGGACTGGCGTAAATTTTCGCGCTAAACTGCAACGTCAAAAACACCGCCAAGACGCCGATGCCGACGTACAGGTAATGATGGAAACTAAACAACTGAACAGCGCGCGATTCGTCAATAACCCATCCAAAGATATTGTGAAACATCGTCATCTACTCCTTGTTGCGTTCCGCTTCGGTTTGGCGCAAATACACCGGCGCAACCTCGTGCACGTTCTCAACGGCCTTGATTTCTTGCGACGCAAAAAGCACCGCCGGATTAGGTTTTCCTTCATTGATCTCGCGTTGGAAACGCAGCGTATCACGGGCTTCTTTCATCGAGCCAAAGGCATCCGCAGCCAAGCGAATAAGTTGCCTTTTGCGCACCTCAAAGAGGCCGTAGAAACCGTTTTGGTTGCGCGCGTCATGCCAGACCAACGTCGCACCCTCTTGGGCGCCACTCGCGATCAACGCAAGGCTGCTAACCGTCGAAAGCGGTATGTTTAAACTCCACGCCAACACCTTCGCCACGGTCACGCCGGCGCGCACGCCGGTGTAGCTTCCAGGGCCAATTCCGACGACGATTCGTTTCATCTGAGAAGGCGTCAGGTTGTGTTTTTCCAACAGGTCTGAAATGGCCGGCATCAACGTCACCGAATGGTCGTTTTTGCCTTGGCGGTAGACGTCGTCAATGACGTCGCCTTGGCTGTTTACCAAGGCCAAATAAAGATGTTCTGATGCCGTATCAAGCATCAAGGTCGGCGATGATGCGCGCATAGCGTCCACTCCCTTCGATGACGACATGACGCGTCGTCTCATCGACGAAGGTCATGTGCATGGTCAAAAACGTCTCCGGCATGCTTTGGCGGATGTAGGTCCACCATTCAACCACCGACACGCCTTTGCCGAAAATGTACTCTTCAATGCTTTCATCGGCGCCCGCGCCCTCTAAACGGTACGCATCAATGTGCGTCAGGGCATGGTTGCCGGTGTAGTGTTTCATAATCGTAAACGTTGGTGAGTTGATGGCGTCGGTGACGCCGAGCGCACGGCCAAAAAACTGGGTAAATGTCGTCTTACCGGCGCCGAGGTCGCCTTCTAAGCCCAGCACAAATCCGGGGAACACGTATTGTGCGATATGGTCGGCCAAACGTTTCGTCGCGTCCAGCCCGTGTAGGTTGAGTTCTTTTCGCATGGCATCACCGTTTCAAAGGATATCATTTCAAGGTCAAATTATACCACATTTCATTCCTGAATGCATAAAAAAGATGCGATATGCTATAATATGATTACGTCTGTCAGAAGGAGGCCCGTCATGATTATTTTACTTTATAACCCGTTATCAAAAAACCGCAAATCTCGGCGGGTCACCAAGCGTTTGGTGGACCGTTTTAAGAAGCGTGATGTGCCTTTCCGCGTCAAAAGCCTGCTTAAGATCAAAGACATGGAAAGCTACATCACCAAAACCCCCGACGACATCCAATTTATTCTCCTTGGGGGCGATGGTACCATCAACACCTTCATCAACAACACCATGCGCATCCCTTTAACCCACGAAATCCACATTAAACCCACCGGATCGGGCAACGACTTTCTCCGCAGTATAAAACGTCACAACCCTCCTCACCAATACATCATGGAAATGCGTCATGACGACGACGGCCGTTACTTCATCAACGGCGCCGGCTTCGGCCTTGACGGGCAAATCGCCCACCTCGTCAACCAATCGAAGAAAAAGAACAAGTTTCGTTATTTCCTGAACACCATCAAAAGCTTCTTTACCTACAAACCCGGTCCGATGACCCTCACCGTCGATGGTGAGACAAAAACCTACAAGAAGGCCTACCTCGTCAACATCAACAACGGCGCCTACGTCGGCGGCGGGATGAAACTCACGCCAAAGGCGCGGCTCGATGAAAACGCCTTTGACGTCCTCATCGTCCACAGCGTCTCAAAACCTATCCTGTTGTTGATTTTTATCAGCGTCTACCTCGGGCTTCACACCATCTTCACCCGCTACGTCACCATCCTCAAAGGCCACGACGTCATCGCCGAAAGCCCGACCCCACAAATCGCCCAGTGCGATGGGGAGACCTTCGAAAAAGTGAAACGCATCCACGTGAAAAAGACCAACAAAAAAGCCAATTTCAGCCGTCTATAGGCCGATTGGCTTTTCTTTTTAATCGTCTTGCTTGCTCAGTTTTTCACGAAGCGCTTTCCCGCGGTCTTCAAACCCCGGTTTCTCAAGCAGCGCAAACATGTTTTGCTTGTACGCTTCCACGCCGGGTTGGTCAAAGGGGTTCACCCCGAGCACATACCCGCTCACCGCGCAGGCCATCATGAAGAAATAAAGCAGTCCGCCCACGTGGGGTGCATCCAAGCGGTCAAGTTCAATGACCACGCTCGGCGTGCCGCCCTCAGCATGGGCTAAGAGTGTCCCTTCCATCGCCCGCTCGTTGACCTCGTGTACGCTTTTGCCTGCGAGGTAATTCAAATTGTCCAAATCATCCTTGTCGGTCGCCACCGTCAAAGTCGACAATGGACGCGCCACGTTCACGACCGTTTCAAAGAGATGACGCTCGCCATCTTGAAGGTATTGGCCCAGCGAATGCAAATCGGTTGTGAAAGCCGCACCGGCCACAAATAGCCCTTTCCCGTCTTTTCCTTCGCTCTCGCCAAAGAGCTGTTTCCACCACTCGGCGACGAAGGATAGCTTTGGTTCATAGTAGACAAAGAGTTCGACTTTCCTGCCTGCTTGGTACAATGCTTGACGCGTCGACACGTAGCGATAAAGCGCCTCGGTGTCGCCTTTTTCATTTAACGTTTTCATCATCGCCTTCGCCCCACCAAGCAAGCCCGAAACGTCATGCCCGCGGCACGCCACCGGCAACAACCCCACCGGCGTAAAGACGCTATAGCGCCCACCGATGTCGTCGTCGATCACGAACGTGTCGTAGCCTTCCCGCTCGGCGAGCTCACGCAGCGCGCCCTTGGTCGCGTCCGTCGTCGCCACGATTCGCTCTGCGGCCTCGGCTTTGCCGACTTTTGACTCAAGCAGTGCTTTCAAAAAGCGAAACGCCACCGCCGGCTCGGTGGTGGTGCCGGATTTGCTGATGACGTTGATTGCGAACGGCTTATCCGCGAGGTAATCGCGGAGTTCTTCCATGTAGGCCGCCGACAAATGATGCCCGGCAAACACAACGTCCATGCCAGAAGGCTTTTTAAAATACCCATCGAGCGTTTCGAGCACCGCCTTGGCGCCGAGATACGACCCACCGATGCCGACGACGACCAACACATCGGCCACGCTTCTTAACCGCGCCGCGGTGGTTTCAATCGCCTTCAGCGTCTCATCCATGCGATCGGGTAAATCTACCCATCCTAAAAACTCATTGCCGGGTCCGGTTTTTGAAAGCGTCGTATGGTGAGCCTTTTCAACCTCACCAAGCAGCGACGCCGCGTTTTCTTTTATCGTTTTTTCTACGTACGTTGTTTTCACGTTAACCATGGCCATGCCATCACGCTCCTATCACGAAAATTGTACCATATTTTACCCCACATCGACAAAAAAACGACGCGTTTCACGCGTCGTCTTTAGGGTTGTAGCGTCGTATCCATTGGGACAGTTGCTTCTTAAGGGGCTTAAATCCTTGCTTTAACCGGATTTGGTAGCGTTTTTTTCGCTTGTGTAAACGCTTATAGCTTAGCGAGACCTTGTTGTCTTCGGCGACGCTAAGCACTTTCAAATCAACGACGTCACCGACGTCCACGTAATCCTTGATGTCGCGGACGTATCGGTCACTAAATTCGGAGATGTGAATCAATCCCGTATAGTCTTCATCGATTTTTACAAACGCACCGTACGGTTTAATCGCAGTGATCCGGCCCTTCACAATAGAGCCTTCTTTCATGATTAAACACCTCGGTCTAGGTTACCCACAGTATATCAGATTTTCATGGGTTTGCCAACAGTGAACGCACCTAGAGACGTGTTAATCCATGCTTGTCAAGACGGTAAAGCGAGTCAAAGACCGCTTCGATAAACGACCTATCATGGGTCACGCACACAATCGTTCCCTTAAACTGCTTCATCATGTCGTGTATTTCAGGGGCCGACAACGGGCTTACGTTACGCGTGGGCTCATCAAGCAATAGCACGTTCGCCCGGTCAAGCACCACTTTCAAAAGCAACACCTTAATCTTCTGACCCCCGCTCAAGCGTTCTGCCGGCCTGAGCATGTCTTCCCGTTCAAAGCCAAGCGCGCCTAAGCGCTTGCGCACATCGGCCTCACGCTTTCGGTCCTGCGTGGCCTCCAAAAACGAAAGCGGAGACAACCCGGAAAGCGCTTTATCATGGTCTTGCGGCATCAACGCCACACGCATGTCTTCCCGGGGTTTAAGGGTCTCATAAAGCGCATGCAAAAGCGTCGTTTTCCCACAGCCGTTCTTGCCTGTGATCGCGATTTTTTCTTGCCCCATGACGGTCAAATCAACGGCACGCGCAAGCACCTTGTCGCCCACCCTAAGCACAGGCAATGACACATCGATGACACGCTTGCCTCGAGGCAAGCCCACCCCGGCCTCAAAATGAAGATCGATCCGTTCTTCGGCTTCGGGAATCGGCGTAAACTCGGCTTCGGCTTTGTCAAACCGACCCTTTTGCGCTTGCATCGACTTGATCTTTTTCTTTAAAAGCCGTGCGCGTTCCGGTTCCCGTACGGCCTGGTTTTGTTGGTGCTCGACGCGCTGATAAATCTTTCGCCACCGCTCGATGCGCTTGGCGTGGGCTTTGCGTTCATCCATCGCGATGCGGTGTTGTTGGTCAAACCGCGCCATCCGGTGCTCACGATAATCGCGATAATCCATCTTTTCGACGAAGGTCAATGCTTCGGTTTGTTTTTTCACACGCTGAATGTGCACAATCATCGTCGCCACGTTGTCAAGCAACCGCTCGTCGTGTGACACAAAGAGGATTGTGCGGTCTTTTTCCCGCATGAACGCCTCAAGAAAAAGAATCGTGTCAAAATCGAGGTCGTTGGTCGGCTCATCAAGGACGAACAAGTCGACCTCGCGCATCAACAGTTTCGCCAAGCCAAGCTTGACGATTTCACCGCCTGAGAAGGTATCCATCGTTCGTGTTTCATCGATATCTAAGCCCTCTAACCCGACCTTAGCGAGCGCTTTTGGAAGGTGTTTGAGTTGTTCATAAGCGTCTATTTTTGGCGGTTTCCCAGGTTTTTCGCACACAAAAAACGAGGCGATATCGACGCCGCGCCAGCGCGCGGCGATGTCTTGTTCCAAATAACCAATCCGTCCTTGTCTGATGATCGTGCCCGTGCATGTCGCGTAGGGAATTGACTCGGGATCCGCGATCGCTTTTAAGAGCGTGCTTTTGCCCGTGCCCTCGTGTCCGATGACGGCGACCTTGTCGCCTCGGTTCATCGTTAACGACACGCCATCGACGAGCAAATACCCGTCTCGCACGGTTTCGATTCGGCAATCTTTCAGTGTTAGCATGATTCTCTCCTACAACTAGAATTTGCGTGCCGAATCCCTGCTTCGGCGGCGGTTATTTGTCCATGACACACCTCGTTTCTAAATGCTACCCCAATTATAGCAAATCCCCATAAAAAAAGCCACGGCGTGCGTGGCTATGCGTATCGGTGGGCAATGGAACTGGCGGCCGCCGCCGCGATGGCGCCGACGAGGTCGTCCAAGAAGGTGTTGCATTTATCCTTCGCCTTGCCGACGTCGTCGATTTTTTTAATGATGCCGGGTTTGAGCTTATCGACGTACCCAAAGTTGGTAAATCCAATCGAGCCGTACACGTTGACAATCGCCAAGGCGAGCACCTCGTCGATGCCATAAAGCCCCCAGTCGTCCATCAAAATGGTGCGCAAGGGTTCGCTAATGGCGCCTTTTTCGGCCAAAATATCGAGTTCGATCCCGGTGAGAACAGCGTTTTGCACTTCGCGCTTCATGACGACGCGTTTGACGTGTTCTAGACAAGTGTCCATGGTGAGCTCAGGGACGTACTCTTTCTGTAAATCAAACGTGAGTTCAGCGATTTCTTCAAGCGTCGCACCTCGTTCTTTGAGCATGCGCACGACAATGTCGTACTTCCTCGTGTCGTCTAACCGCGTTTCTTCCAATACCGTTTCGTCAGCCATTGGTGGTCCTCCTTAGATTTGTTCGACGCCGATGATGCCGGGAACTTCCTCCAACATAATCGTTTCAACACCGTCTTTGAGCGTCGTATCGATGGCCGCACACCCGACGCAGGCACCGAGCATCTGCACGTAGACGATGCCGTCTTCAAGCTTCACAAACTTGATGTCACCGCCGTCGCGGTTGATGTAGGGCCGCAGCTTTTCGATGACTTTTCTCGCTTGCGCTTCAATCTCTTCATGCTTCATGGATAACACCACCTTTTCTGCACCCACATTATACAATAAAGGCGCGTTAAAGCGGTGTGATACACTAAAGTTTTTAAACACGCCACAACGCTTCATCTGTCGGTCCCCGTAAACCAGTATCTAGCTTCTTTAAAATACAAGAGGGACCGTTGGGTGTCTTAATTCCATCAAACAGTCAGAAATCGTATGCATTGTTGATTCCGTGATCGCTTTTAACCGAAACATATCCGTCATTATATCGCCAACAATGTGGTCAACCCTATTGAAACAATCCATATAACGCGCATTCCAGTTGGCACATCGAGTGCATTGCGAAAATGCTTCATGACGGCATAGTCATACCATTTGCAGGTCACTGTAAAATATCACTTTATGCGCTTTAGCACATAATAGGGTGCATTGGGTGTCCCTGATTCCATCAAATAATCAGGAATCGTATTCTTTGTTGATTCCGTGAACCCTTTTAACCTAAGCATGTCGGCACTCACATCGCCAACAATGTATTCATACCGATCGAGGTAGTCTACATAACGCTCATTAAACTTGGGCACATCAAGTGCGTCCCGATAGTTCTTAATGATCTCGAAATTGCCGTGTTCTGTTTCAATCATCTGAATCACCTTTCTTTCGTTCAAGCAACACCACCGCGTCGCATTCGATGGCCTCGCCCGTTCCAACGGGCCCGACGCCTTCTCCGGTGGTCGCTTTAATCGAGACCCGTGAATCGGGTATGTTAAGCATCTCGGCCACGCGCATGCGCATGGTGCCTATCATCGACGCCAGTTTCGGACGTTCTAAATGCACGGTGGTGTCGACGTTGACGACCTGGTAGCCAGCGTTTTTAATCAACTGGTTGGCCGTGTTGATTATCACCGCCGAATCAAGTCCCTTGCTTTCGTTGACTGTGTCGGGAAAATGCGTCCCAAGATCGCCAAGTGCAAGCGCCCCAAGCATCGCTTCTGCGATCGCATGAAGCAAGCAATCGCCGTCGCTATGGGCCACCGATTCAACCAGAGAATCAATATCAATTCCCCCTAATCTAAGCCGTTTCCCAGTTTTTAACCGGTGTCTGTCCCGGGCCTGACCAATGCGCATCACGGGAGGATTCGCTCCAACAACGCCACATCTTCAGGCGTCGTCAGTTTCACGTTACGGCGGTCGCCTTGGACCACCTTCACCGGATGGTGCAGCACGCTGGTGACCAAGCCGGCCTCACACGTGTACACGCGGTCGGCCACGTGCGCGTAGGCATCGACCAACAAGCTCCGCGAAAACGCCTGTGGTGTTTGAATGAGCACAAGGTCACGGCGATCAACGTCATCGATGACCGTGTCGCCATCAATCCGCTTGATCGTCTCAACCACCGGCATCGCAAAGGTCGCAGCGCCTTCGTCAAGCGCGGCCTTTTTAAGCGGGGCTAAAGGCGGCACAAAGGGACGCGCGCCATCGTGGATCAGCACCATCTCGCTGCGGGCGCGCTCAAGCCCGCTCATGACGCTGTCTTGGCGGGTGAGGCCGCCGGGAACCACGTCGTCGACCAACTCGGCAAACACACTCGCCATGGTGTCTAATTCGTCTCGGTGTGCGACCAAGATGATTTCGTCGCAATCGGCGTCCGCTTTAAAGGTTTCAAGCGCGTAAGCCACGAGCGGTTTTCCGTGGATTTCGTGCAGGACTTTGTTGTGGGGGAATCCGGTGCGGTTGCCGGCGCCACCGGCCACCACAATCGCTGTGTACATGCAATCATCCTTTCATCGTGCCGCGTTCCGTAACCAACATGGAAACGGCGCGGTCATGCGGTTCAATCGGCAGTTCATCAACCACCAAATCGGCGAAACAGACGCCGACGCTAAAGCCTTGATAACGGCTGAGTAGTTCATCGTAGTAGCCTTTTCCATACCCGATGCGGTAGCCTCGTCGGTCGTAACAGAGTCCTGGCACCACCACCATGTCGATGGCACTCAGCTTGGTTTCGTTGTCATGGGCCGGCACCGTGGTGCCGAAGGGTCCTTTTTCAAGCTCGCCGGTGTCTTCAAAAAAAGCGATGCGTCCGCCGATGATTTTCGGGAAGTAAAGGGTGGCGTGCTTGCCTAACGCCCGCACATCAATTTCGCCTCGCATCGGATAAAAGACAGCGACGCGAGTCGCTTTCGTTGACCGTATAAGCTCTGTCAATGCCTCAGCAACGGTCGATGAGGCTGCGTGTCGAGCGTTTTCGCCCATCGCTTCTCGCACCGACAGGGCGTACTTCCTTAACGCGGGTTTGGATTGCATCGAATCATCCAATCACAAAGTAATTTTCGTGGGTGTCTTCGCTCATGGCGATGTCTAGGGCTTTGGTGGTGCGGGCGATGACTTCGTCAACGGGCTCTTCAAACATCGTGATGCGTTGGATGCCAAAGTGGGGGTAGACGTTTTCCTCGACGCCGCCGAACTTCATCTCGAAGTTAAGCAAATCGCCGCCGTGCTTGAGCGCGCGGTCGAGGATTTGGTACTTGCGGTCGTCGCGGATGATCATCGCAAAGCGAATGCCGGTGACGCGATACAAGGTGTGTTCTTCGCGGACGAAATGGTAGCGGAGTTTGTTGAGGAACTCGCCCATCATCAAATCGCCGATGTCGCGTCCGTAGCGGCGGTTGATGGCAGGGATGTTTGAGAGCTCAAAAAACACGAGGTAGTAGGGTTCTTTATGCCGGTTCAGCCCCTGAAGACGCTCGGGAAGTTCATGGTCGATGCGCATTGAGTTCAAAAGATCAACTTCGCTGTGCGGATAGCGTTTCACATCGAGCGTTTCTGCGGTGGCGATAATCATTTTCTTTCCTTCATAATGAATCAGTTTCCCGCGCTCTTTGATCCAGATGTCGCCTTTGGCGGTGCGATAGCGGTAGCTGAATGCGTATCCCGGGTGCTTTTTGGTTAACCGTTCGAGCGCGTCTTTCACGCCATGGATGTCGTCGGGGTGAATGTGTTTTTCGAACGCCTTTTGTGTGGTAGCGTTTTCGGTTTCTCCAAGCACGGAAAGCAGCCGATCGGTAAGGAACATCTCGCCATCGTCTGTGCGGAACATCATGCCGTCGCGCATCAGTTCAATGGTGGCGATGAAGCGTTTGCGCAACGACTCGAATCCACCTTCAAGTCGAATGTGTTCTTTCTTCAGTCGTTCGTAACGATCGCTTTTCACACGGGAAGGGATAACCCACTCGGGTTTGAAAAAAAACACGCTTATCGCAAGCCCGCCATACACCACCCATGATAAAATACCACTATCAATGATGTGGTAGATGGCGAATTCATCGGCCACGTACACGCCGGAAACCGCCAGAAACAGCAACGTTTCAAGCGCTCCCTTGCGTGCGCGCAAGCGTTTGACGATAAGCAGGACCGCCCACAAGGCGAAGGCGGCGATCACGACATAATCCATGGATTTCCCTCCAGCGCGGTTAGTTTTGTAGGTATTTCTCGAGGTAAAGCACAAGCGATTCGTTGCTGATGTCTTGGTCGAGGTAACCATCAACCGCCACGCTGACGAATCCGGTCTCCTCGCTGATGATGACGGTTAAGGCATCGGTCGCTTCGCTGATGCCGATGGCGGCGCGGTGACGTGAACCTAAGTATTTTGGCACATCGCCACGTTCGGTCGGTGGAAAATACGTGCCGGCACAAATCACCTCATTGCCTTTGATGATGACCGCTCCATCGTGAAGCGGCGTCGTCGGCACAAAAATGGTCGACAAGAGCTCTGCGCTGACCGGCGCATGAATCGGAAACGCAGGTTGGATGAAATCGTCCAGCGACACGTCTCGCTCAAAGGTAATCAACGCACCGATTTTGCGTTTCGATAAATACGCCACGCTTTTCAAAATCGCTTCCTTCACGTTTTCTTCAATGGTGTTTGACGTCAACAACCCGACGCGGATGCCGAGATAATTTAGCATCAAGCGAATCTCCGTCCGCACCATGATGATGAGAATCAACACCAGCGGCGCGACCTTCACCCACGACACGATGTGAAACGACCAAAGCGCATTCCATGCTTCGATGAGGACAAACGCAAAAAAGACCACCACAAAGAGCTTTAAAAGCCTGTACATTGCGGTCGACGTTTTCGCTTTGACGGCCGTGGCAAACAGCGCAAGCAAATACATCTGAATGATGATGACGTCCACGGTTTCCATCCTCGTCCTCCTTGTCAAAACACGGTGTCAACTTCCTCTAAATTATAACATACAGCCACACGTTTTCCCATACGCATGATGTGTTTCACGTTTTGTCTTCACGTCTGACCAAAAACGCATTCGTCACAGAGCCCACCACCTTGCGATTTCATAACGCAAAGGAAATGTCAAGCCTACATTTACTGCTTAACATACACTATAATGTTGTTTACCGAAGTCGACAATAACCCATTCACGATTCGGAGGTCGTAGTTATGCAATATGATAAGAAGTTCATTGAACGCCTTAATGAAGACATTACCCAGCGTTTCCCACACCTGCATCCCGTCACCGACGACATGTCGATGTCGCTATCCGGGGTGTCGCG
>SLFZ01000069.1 GCA_007123975.1 Candidatus Izemoplasma sp.
CCTTGCATGAGGAATCGGCAACTGCCAAAAACATCGATTATCAAAACGTGTTGATGCGGCACGCCTTCCGTGAACTGAAAAGTTTGTTTTTGGATGAATCGTAATGTAAAAACGAGTTCCCCCACTTGGAACTCGTTTTTTTTGTGTTATGGTCGGTTCGGTGGTCCTGGTGTCATATCGGGCCGGTTTCCACGCGGTTCGATGCCGTGTTCACGAGCCAAGTGCATCAGATCAGCCACACGCATATCGCGCAAGGTTTCGAAATCGTAGTCTGTTTTCTCAATGATGGCTTCAATCAGGCGCAAACGTTGAACGGACATGTTGTGTTGATGCGCGCGATCAACTTCATCGGGTCGAGCATCCTCGGCGCTGCCACGAATCACTTCAACGTTGGGAATGCGCGCCATGGCATGCGCCGGTATACGTTCAGAAAGCCTTCCGTATAGCTCGTGGATGAAGGCTTCATCACGTCCTGTGATGTCGACCATGATGAAGGGGTTATCGTCGGTCATCATTCCTTGCGCAATGGCCTCATCGATAAGGATATCAACCAGGTTGTCAAAGGCGTTAATGCCATTCAAGTCGATGGCGTCTAAAAGGTCTTGTGCGTCGTTGTTCAGTGCTCTCACGTCCATCACACGTTCGCTTTCATCGAGGTCGATGGCAATCGACGGATTGATATCGAGATGCACGGTCGCATACACACCAGTCGCGGTCGGCCAGACAAAGAACATGATAAGCGCGATGAGGGCGAATGCACCGCCAAAGGCGAGCCTAAAGGACGGCAAGCGGCGCGGAGTTGGCATCGGCGCTTGTGCGAGGACGCGCGCTCTGACGTCGGGAACGTTGGCCTGCGCAACATTCTTTATGCGGTTTTTAAGTTCTTGATTATTCACGAGATTCACCCGCTTTCGAACGAATTTTCTTGAGGGCGTTTTGGTATGTCCATGTCACAGTACCCAGGGGCTTGCCCATGGTTTTGGCAATGCTTTTGTGCGTTTCATCGAGCACGGCGTGTCGAATGACAATTTCTTTTTCCCCGTCGTTAAGCTCTTTCAACCATTCAGCGAGCTCGGCATGCGATTCGGCGACGCTTTCTGTGGAGCCGAACCAGTCGAGGTTTTCTTGAGGATCGACGTGCGTCGAGCGCTTGCGGTTTCGCAGTGTGTTGAGCGCTAGGTTGCGAGCGATGGTAAGCAACCATCCTTCAAACTTGCCACGTCGACGGTACGACGGCAACGATTCAAGCATCTTTATATAGGTGTCTTGCATGATGTCCTCGCTTAACGAATAATCATGGACAATTGCCAATATCGTATAAAAGACCTTGGTTTTGGTTTGATCATAGACCACGTCAAACGCAGACCGATCGCCGCGCTTTAGCTTCGCCACGGCGTGATCTAATGTTGTCTCACTCAAGATGTTCACCTCGCATCCGACGGCGCGCTCGTTATGTAAACACACAAGTCGCCGTTTTTATTGGGTTACCGAAAGAAAATGTATTTAGGCGTCGCGTTTTTGTAGTGAAGGTATTGCTCGGAGAATGTTTTTTCCAAGAGGAATTCTTCACGAGCAATTTGGTGGGAGAGGGCAAAGACCATAAACACGAAAGCGCCGAGGAAAAACGCATTCGGGTAAAGCAAAAAGTAGCCGCCAAAAAGCATCCACATCGACACGTAGGTTGGGTTCCGGGAATGCTTAAAAGCGCCACGAGTAACGAGGGAATAGGTCTTCGTCGTGTCGATTCCCATGCGAAAGGCATCGCGCATCGAGTGTGCAGCCCACGCAAAGCCGGTGGCGCCAAGCAGCGCTAACAACGCGCCGGTGGTGTGCACGGGCGGAGCATCAAACCAAGGCGCAAACGCTCGTGGTGAAAACCAACCCGTTGCTGTGACAAACACCAGGCCAAAAAGCATGGCGAGACCGAGTGGAAACGTCCACTCAAGCACCTTGGAAAAACCACGTTTACCGTGACCAACGGCGAAGACGCGGTGACCGTTCTTCGCTTTTTCAAGAAACTTCCATGCCAACGTGCCAAGGTAAATCGCAAGTGCAATGAGCGCAACCGTGTCTTGCCAAGCCATGTAATCCCTCCTCATGTTCATGAACATTATACCGTATTTTGCCTCCAATATGGTACAATTGACGTGAGGTGATTGCATGGATTGTCTAGCGACATGCGCGTTTGGACTAGAAGCGATTGTTCGGCGTGAACTAGAAGCGCTTAATATTGACGTATTGGCAACCGAGAACGGACGTGTCCGTTTTTCTTATACGCCCGAGAATCTCGTCCGGGCCAACGTCCATTTGCGCGTTGCCGAGCGTGTGTTTTTAGTGCTTGGTGAGCAAGCGAGCGTGACGACGTATGATGCGTTGTTTGATTTCGTGCGCCACCTTGATTTTGCCGGTTGGTTTCACCCAAACGATAGGTTTGTGATGCTTGCGAATAGCGTCAAGTCAACCCTGTATAGCCCGCGTGACATGCAGTCGATTGGAAAAAAAGCGCTCGTTGATAACATGAAAGCATCCACGGGTCGCCATGCGTTGCCTGAGAATGGACCCACGCGCACGCTCACGTTATCGCTTAGAGAAAACCACGCCGCGTTGTTGCTTGACACCACCGGAGACCCATTGCATAAACGCGGTTACCGCGTGCGTCAAGGAGACGCTCCGCTACGTGAGACGCTGGCGGCGGCGCTTGTGAGTCTGAGTTTCTATGGCCCCTCACGCGTGCTTCACGACCCGTTTTGCGGGTCTGGCACCATCGCCATTGAAGCGGCAATGCAAGCGAAGCGCATCGCACCAGGCTTAAACCGCGCTTTTGCGTTCGAGACGCTTCCACGCATTAAGCCCACGGTGTTGAAAAACGTTCGCAGGGCAGCCTTGCGTGCGATTGATCACGACTTTGCGCCACGCATTATCGCAACAGACATTGATCCCAAGATGATTGCCATTGCGAAAAAGAATTCAGAAGAAGCGGGCGTGGATGATGCCATCGTGTTTCACGTTGGCGATGTGCATGCTCAACGTTTTGAAGATTACGCAATCATCATCACCAACCCCCCATACGGTGAGCGCTTGGCTGAGCGGGAAGAAGCCGAGGCACTGCATGACAGCCTTGGCAAGATGATGGCGCGTCATAAAACATGTTCCTTTTATGTCTACACCGCCTTGCCGGGGGCTGAGAAACGTTTCGACAAAAAGGCCGATCGCACACGTGTGTTATTTAACGGTCCCATCAAGGCAAGATACTACCAATATTACGGACCAAAACCCGGGACATGAATCCGGGTTTTATTTTTTTGAAAATAAAGTTAGGTAAATACTAACTAAATAATCTTTTTTATGGTATAATTGTCGCGGAGTGTGACTAATCATGAGCAAAGACGATAAAAAACGGTATTTAATATTAAAGGATTCTAACATCCCAAAAGGGTTAATTTTGCTGGCGATTCCGCTGATGCTGAACAACTTTTTAAAGACGTTCCACGACATCATCGACATGTTTTTCGTCGGCCGTATTCCGGGAAGTGGAACCGCCGCCGTGGCGGCGATTCAATTGACCTTTCCGGTTGTCTTTACGTTTCTTGCCTTAGGGATTGGGCTGAGCGTCGCCGGCACGGCATTGATTAGCCAGTTTGTCGGTTCCGGTCAAGATGACGATGCCAGGCGTTATGCGTCGCAGCTGTTGTCGTTGTCACTAATTATTGGCGTTTTCATTATGTTTTTGTCCTTTTTTGGGGCGCCTTTAATCATGCGTTTAATGGGTGTGGATACGGGAAGTTTCGAGTTTCAAAACAGCGTCGCTTATTTGCGCATCCGAGCCTTTGAACTGCCGCTTTTGTTCGTGTTTTTCAGTTACCTTGCAACCCGTCAAGCAAGCGGCGATACCCTCTCTCCGGTCTTGGTGAGTGGGTCTGCGATTGTCCTAAACATGATTTTATCACCGATATTCATTTCGGTGTTTGGGCTCGGTGTTCCCGGCGCGGCGTACGCGACCTTGATCGCAAACGGCGTGGTGATGCCGATTGGTATTTATGGTTTGTTTTTTGCCAAAACCGGAATCACTGTAAAGCCGAAGCTGATGCGGCTTGAACTCGGCGTCGCAAAAGATATCATTCGGACTGCGGTCCCTGCATCGCTTGGACAGGCGATCACGGCCGTTGGATTCGGTGTGATGAACGGCATCATCTATAGCTACGGCACGGAAACTGTCGCTGCCTTTGGCGTTGGAAACCGCATCATGTCGATGATTCTTCATCCCGTCATGGCCATTGGTGGGGTCTTGAGCGCATACATTGGACAAAACATCGGCGCGCAAAACATCGACCGTGCTAAACTGACATTCCGTAAAGCGATGGGCTTGTCGTTTTGGTTGATGGTGGCCGGGTCAGCGTTTTTGATGTTTATTCGGACGCCGATGGCAAGTTTGTTTATCGTTGATGACCCGCAAACGCTATCGCTGGCGAGCGATTACATGTTCTATATATTGATAGGGCTGCCGCTGATGGGTGTGTTCCAGACATTTATGGGAACATATAACGGCACTGGCAACACCCACTATTCGTTTATCTTGTCGGTAGTTCGCTTGTGGCTGCTTCGCATCCCCATCGTCATCTTCATGCGTGAGTTTACGACGCTTGGAAGCAGTGGCATCTGGTACGCTGTCCTAATCAGCAACATCTTAATTATGGTCCTTGGATTTGCGTTGTATAAGCGCATTGACTTTAAACCGAAGGTGTCGCTTGACCACACCCCACGCGAGAAAGTCGAACTGCGCCCTACCGGATAAGCAAAACCCTCGATTCGTTCAGAATCGAGGGCTTTTTTTATGGTTTTGGAGCATCGGTAATGAACAATCCATGCCTGATGAGATCCATGACCACATCGACGATGCGATCGACATCATCGTTTTTATCGCCGAGGTTCAGCACGACCTTTAGGCCGATAAAGTTGGTGATGCCCATCAAGACATAGCTCACAACCTCCGTGTCTAGCGCGCGAATTTCACCTTGTTGAACTGATTGATCGAGGCCGCGGACATAGCGTTTAGCAAACGACGCGTAGTAATCTCGGAAGAGTTCTCTGTCGATGTACAATGACTCCCAAATAATGTTGTACATGTGTGGTCGTCTTCTTACTAGGTTGATGAACGCCTTAATCCCTTCACGTTCTTTCTCAAAACGCGTTGTTTTGTCGGCGATTTTTGATGCGATTTCACGACGGATATCGTGGCTCATTTGAATGAGGAGATGTTTGTATAAAGAGAGCTTGCTGGGGAAATAGAGGTAGAAGGTCCCCGCAGCAATGCCTGCTTGTGAGGTGATGTTGTTGACGGTGGTTTTGTGATAGCCGTTTTTGTAAAAAAGATCTTCGGCAGCTTCCAAAATAGCATGAAACGTGTTAATCGCATTGCGTGTCGTAGGTTCCTTCACGATGGTTTGCATCAAAACCACACTCCTTTATGCGTTTGTTGTTTGACAGTGTAAGCGCTTTATGATACAATGAAATCAAATATGAATACCCATTCATTTTATGAATAATCATTCACATCCACAGTATAATCGAAAACCATCACGAACGCAAGCATCGCTTGCGTATTGATAATAATAGAAGGAGGATTTTATGAACAAAGTGTATGTAGTCTCGGCCAAGCGAACGCCGATTGGGTCTTTTCTCGGGACACTGAAAGACGTGCATCCCGCGGTGTTTGCAGCCGACGTGGTTCGGGCAATGGTAGAAGAAACAAAGGTTCCTACCGAAAAAATCGACGAGGTTCTTGTCGGAAACATTCTACCGGCTGGATTAGGACAAGGCATCGCCAGACAAGTGTCGATTCACGCAGGCATCCCACAAGAGGTTCCCGCGTATACCGTTAACATGGTATGCGGTTCAGGTATGAAAACCGTCATGAACGCCACAGTCGCCATCCGCGGTGGCGCCATGAACCTCGCCATTGCCGGCGGCACCGAATCGATGTCGAAAGCCCCTTTCGTCCTTCCTGATCGCACGCGCCAAGGCCTTAAACTCGGTGGCTTTACGGTGAAAGATCACATGGTTGATGACGCACTAACGGACGCGTTCAACCCCATTCACATGGGCATCACCGCCGAAAACATCGTTGAGAAGTACGGCATCACACGCGAGGCGCAAGATGCGCTCGCCTTTACCTCACAAAGCCGCGCAATCGCCGCCATTGACGCCGGTCGATTTAAAGAAGAGATTGTGCCCATCACGATTCGGAGTCGTAAGGGCGATTTCGTGTTTGACACGGATGAGTATCCTAACCGAGGCACAAATGAAGAAAAACTTGGCAAGCTGCGTCCTGCCTTTAAAAAGGATGGTAGCGTCACCGCCGGAAACGCCTCAGGCATCAATGACGGCGCGAGCTTCATGATGCTTGCCAGCGAAGCAGCGGTTAAAGAATACAACCTGAAGCCGCTCGCTGAGGTTGTCGGCATCGGTCAAGGCGGTGTCGATCCGAACTACATGGGGCTCGGCCCCGTGCCCGCGATTAAAAAAGCTCTTGAGGATGCTAAACTCGGCTTTAGCGACATCGAGTTGTTCGAGTTGAACGAAGCGTTTGCGGCGCAATCGCTCGGTGTCTTAGAAGGGTTAAAGGAAACGTTTAACGCAGACTTAGACAAAATGCATGAAATCACCAACGTGAACGGTGGCGCGATTGCGCTTGGTCATCCTATCGGCGCCAGCGGAAACCGTATCGCCGTGACGTTAATTCACGAAATGCACAAACGCCAAGTGACCCATGGCCTCGCCTCGCTTTGCATCGGTGGCGGCATGGGCACGGCATTAATCTTGAAACGAGTGGAGGAGTAACCATGCGACTGAAAGGAAAAGTTGCCGTCGTCACCGGCGGCGCGCAAGGATTAGGTCAAGCGATGGCCACCCGATTCGCCGATGAAGGCGCGAAAGTCATCGCCGTCGACATGAAAGACATCGAGTACACACACGATGGCGTCGAAGGCTACGCGCTCGACGTCAGCAACGCTGAAGCATGCAAAACGTTCTTTGATGCAATGGTTGAAAAACATGAGCGCATCGACATCCTTGTCAACAACGCCGGCATCACCCGCGACGCGATGACACGCAAGATGTCCGATGAACAATGGAACCTTGTCATCGACGTCAACCTAAAAGGCGTCTTCAACCTAACCCGTCATATCGGCCCGCACATGGAAGCCCTCGGTGGCGGATCCATCATTAACATCTCCAGTGTTGTTGGCGAATATGGCAACATCGGTCAAGCGAACTACGCCGCGACCAAAGCCGGTGTCATCGGCCTTGCAAAAACGTGGGCGAAAGAGTTTGCACGCAAGGGCGTTCCCGTCCGCGTCAACGCCATCGCGCCGGGATACATCATGACCGACATTCTTAAAACCGTCCCTGAAGATCTCTTGAATCAATTTGCACAAATGACCATGCTTAAACGTCTCGGCGAACCACGTGAAATTGCCGACGCCGCCCTTTACTTGGCGAGCGACGAATCGTCTTACGTTACCGGACATGTGCTCAGTGTCAACGGTGGAATGAGACTCTAATACAGGAGTGATACCATGTCCGCACGGACCCATGTCGGTGTGGTCGGAACAGGCATTTATTTGCCTGAGGGCCGCCTGACCGCGAAAGAAATCGCAGAAAAAACACGTGGCACATGGACTGAACAAGCCGTCATCGACAAACTCGGCATCCGGGAAATCCGGGTGCCGGGTGAAGACGATGGAACGCAAGAAATGGCAGTCCACGCCGCACGTGACGCACTTGACAAAACCGGTGTCGACCCGCTTGATATCGACGTTATTTTGTCGATTGGCGAAGAGTGGAAGGAATATCCACTGACGACCACAGCCCTTTATGTGCAAGGGAAAATTGGTGCCTCGAATGCCTGGGGCATCGATTTACAAAACCGCTGTTCAACCGGCGTGAGCG
>SLFZ01000065.1 GCA_007123975.1 Candidatus Izemoplasma sp.
CCAATCGCAATCATCGCCATCGGCGTCGCCGTCATCGCGACGAGTTCAATGGTATCCGGCACCGCCGCCACCGCCTCGGTGACGCTTTCCCAAGGACTCCGGAACAAAAGCGCTAAAAACCCGACAAAGAGCGCAATCATCAACGGGTTCTTAATCGTCGATAGAAGCATTTCATTCATCCGCGAACGCGTATCCGGACCCTTTGACTCAAAGAGTTGAAACGTCACAATCGATAGGATGTTGGTCAGGGTTACCACAAATGCGTTGAGCACAATCAGCACCGTTAGGGCATCGTCGCCACCAAGCCTAAGCGCAAGCGGAATCCCAATCAGCATGAAGTTTCCTCGGTAAAACGCCTGTGCAATCACCGGCCGGTGATTGTCTTCTCTGGCCAGCGCCACCGCGACAAAAAAACCAATCACGGTCACCACAAGCACCATCGCAACCGCAAAGGCAATCAAATCCCAACGCAACACCGCCGCAGAATCAATCGTCGAAATTGTACGAAAGATCAAAACCGGCAACGCCACATAAAAAACAAAGCGATGCAAGGTGTCCACAAACGCATCGCTGAACATGCCAAGTCGCCAAAGCAAATACCCTAAGGTCGCAAGCGCCATCAAGGGCGCAAGCGCATTAAACGCAAACAACAAACTTTCCATGGTGTCACTCCCTCATGCGTGGTTCATGACCAATGTATCACGGCAGAACTAAAACGCATGCGCAAGCCGGCAATCGCCGGCTTACGCCTTCGCTTTCTTGTGTTGATCCAATAAAACACCTTGATGCTTCAACGAAACCTTATCGCCGTCTCGGCGTAAGAACACCGTCTCTTGTGCGCTGCGCCCAATGCCTTGAATGAGGGCTTCCTCATCGTTTAATGCCTTCAGATACACTGACATTTTACTGTCGAGAACCACAAGCGACAACACGAGATGTCCCTTTTTCTCTTCCAGCTTCACTTTCTTAAAGTATGGCTTCACATGCGCATGCGTCTCAGAAACCACATAATCGCCAAGCGCATCGCGCCACGCGGTCGGTATCGTCACGTGTTCAAGCGCACCCATCATCGGTATGGTCACTTCATGGTAAGGACGCTTTTGTTCGAGGTAGAGCACGTCCATCCCTTCACGATCGACGTGCTTGATGCGCAATCGCTTCACATGCACCGCCAGCGGTGGAATCCGCGTTAAACCTCTGGGAAACCCTTTTATATAGCCGTCTTTGCACGCCTTAAACGTTGCCTTGAATGGCGGCATTTTCGCCACCATACGGCCTTTTTTATCCTTGTAAAGCGACAGCTTCATCCCGGGCATCACGTAGTCTTTAACGAAGTCTGTATTGGTTTTTGTCGCCAATTTTTGCGTGTTTTTGCGCATCTTCGGCATCTCAAGGCCTTTTGCCTTTAAGGCTTCAAGGGCGACGCGATCGGCGATATGACCTGCCGCATGCATGCCGCCTCGCGAGTTGGTGAGCACGATGATGCCAAGGCCTTGGCGCGGAAAGAAATGAAACACGCTAATGTGACAGATGGTCGCGCCGCCATGGCCAAGCAATGGGCCTACCTTATGGTTGTAGTAGCGTTTTTCATGGTGCATGATACCAAGACCAATGCGTTGTTCACCATCCAACATGTGTGGGCTTTCCGGCGCTTTCAGCATCTGCGCAAGGCTTTCTTTCTTCAACAAGGCCGGCTTCTCAGGGTTCAAAAACAACCACGCGAGCTTCGCAAGCGACCGTGCCGTCGCGTAGGTGCTGCTTCCTGCGGGCACCACGCTGCCAAGGTCATCGTTCACCTGCTTGCCTTTCTTGTCAAAGGCCTGGGAAATTGTCGCACTCGCAGCCTTTCTCGCCTCGTCGTCGTCCAAAAAATCAACGTCGTCCATGCCCAAGGGTTTTAGCACACGCTTCTTCATGTAGTCCGCATAATCCATCCCGCTGACTTTTTCGATAATCAGCCCCAGCAAGCCATATCCCAGGTTTGAATAGGCAAACATCACCCCGGGTTTCACCGTGGTGTATGTGTCTTTAAGGGCGTCCAATACGGCCGTCAATGGCTCTCCGTGCTTTAAGATTAGACTGAAGTCATCGCCCGGCAACCCGGCGCGGTGCATCAACACATCCCCGACGCGTATCGGTTGATCGCCATCACGCGAGCGAATGGAAAACTCGGGCAAAATTGTGCGCACATCGTCTTTGAGCGAAAGCTTTCCTTGATCGACAAGCGTCATGATCGCAAGCCCCGTCAACATCTTTTGGTTCGACCCAATCATCATCCTGCGCTCAGCGGCGTTGGGTGTTCCTGCCTCGTCGACGACGCCGTAATAGTTCTCATAAAGCACCTTCGTGCGATCAACAAGCATCACACTGGCGCCTTTCACCTTGTGTTTACGGCATATTTTTCTGACCAACGCATCCATCTTGTGGCGATGGATTTCTTCGATAAAATGCTCCATACATAGCCTCCTTAAAAGGTCTCATCGCCTTTATCATAGCACTATCTTAAGGAAATGTCATTGGTTAGTCGAACGTAAAAAAGCGTTCCTTCATACCGTCGTTAGGGTATAATAAACCTAAAGCTCTATGAAAGGATGTGCGGCATGAAACGATTTATCTTGGTTGCGCTCGTGGTTTTGGCTACCTTGATGGCCGCGGGATGCGCCGAACGTTTAGATGACGTCACGTTTGACGACGACGACACGATTGTCGTCGAGATGCGTGGTGAGTCGCTCAAAATATTACAGCTGACGGACATGCACCTCACCTACGGCATCGACCATAATGATCGCGCCACATACCGTGCTATTGAGACGTTAGTACAAGCCGATGACTATGATTTGGTCGTCTTCACCGGCGACATGGTCATGAGCCCACTCGCGCCGTGGTTGTTTTCACGCTTGGTTCGTTTAATGGAGTCACTGGAAACGCCGTGGACGTTCGTCTTTGGCAACCACGACGCCGATTACCATTCGCTTGCGACGTTAATTGCACGAACGGAAGGTTCGGAGTATTTGCTGTTTCGCCCGGGACCGGAACTAGACGATGGCGGTGTCGGGAACTTCAAGATTACCTTCACCCGCGAAGGAACGCCGTTTTACCATCTTTACTTTCTCGATTCGAAAGCCGAGCGAGATGACTATACCGAAGAAACCGGCGTCTACGATTATTTAAGCCCTGCGCAAGTCGCGTGGTATGAAGGGCACGTTGCGGATGACAGCGTACCGTCCATCGTGTTTATGCACACCCCGCTTCGCCAGTTCATGCTGGTCGAAGCGCACGATTACGTTGGAACCTTTGGAGAACCCGTCCATCCGCAAGGCATCGACACCGGCTTCTTTGACGCCATGGTTTCCCACGGGAAAAGCGTTGGCGTGTTCGTCGGGCATGATCACGAAAACGACTTCCATTTCGAACTCGAGGGCATCGTACTAGCCTATGGTCGCCTTACAGGGTACAACGCGTACGGGCCGAGAAGCATCGGCGGGCGCGTCATCGTCATCGATGAAAACGCTGAGATGAGCACGCACATTGTGCTGCTTGATGAGGTTAGCCCGTGAGCGGCCGTGAGATCCGCGCCGCCTTCCTTGGCCTCGTGGTGTTTGCCGTGTTGGTGTTTTTCTACTTTGGCACGCTCTTAGGCTTTATTCTCCCCGCCTTGAGCATTCCTTTCGTCCTCTTTGGAGGTGTCCGCCGTGTTTGAACTTTTGGTTATCGTCTTCATCTTTAGCTTGTTTGGTGCTTCGCTCTTGGTAATCATAAACGCCTTGCTTCGTGTGATTGATGCACGAACCCATGCGCTTTCATGGTCGAAGACACTGCTTGCCTTGGTGGTTCCTGGTGGGATTGCGTACTACATCGCACAACCAAAAAAAACCGCCCTTAAGCGGTGGCATCGTCGTCTTCAGTGGATAGCGTTTATGCTTGTTTTCATTGGCTCGTTCTACCTGTTGTTCCTCAACGTCCCAGGTGTTGCCGCCGCGTTCTTCTATGGCTTCTAAAACACTGGGAAACGGCTTCTTTATAAGGTTTTAAAAAGTCGGTCATCGACCGACTTTTTCTTATCCTCCACCGACAAAATGCGTTAACACCACCGTGTCACCTTCGTTGACTTTTTCCCCCTGTCGCGACAGGTGCATGGTCTTTTTCCCGTTCACAAACATCACGGCTTGTTCGAGTTCGTGGCGCGGTATGTGCGGATAGGCCTCTAAGATCTGGTTCATGACCTCTTCGATGGTGCCTGGCTTTACCGAAAGTTCTTTAACGTTGTGTTTGCTTCTTAAGAGGGCGAAAAATTTCACCTTAACCATCGGCACTCGTTCCTTCCACCATGATTTCGCATGCGTCGTTCAGCAGATCAATCATCACCAGTTGATTGACCTTGGCACTCGGGTGCTTAAGCACGTGCTTCGCCCAGGCGGCCACCATCCAGTAGGAAATCACGCCAAGCGTAAAGGTCGGGCAACGCAAGTCGCGCTCAAGACCGCCTTCTTTATCCTCATAAAGCGATGCCAGAAGCGTCGAGGGCGGTTTCAACACGGCCACTTGGCCGTACCATCCGCCGATCGCACCGTGGACCATGAGCGTGTTGGTTTCACCGGCGCGACGTTCAAGCGCACGTTTGACGCGCGGGTCATCCACCCCGTCAAAAACCACATCGGCTTGATGGAAAACGGCGTCATCAACGGCTTCAACGCGTTCGGCGTAAGTGACGATCTCGAGGTCGTCCATGATTGCTTTCAGCGCCTGTTCAACCACATCGACCTTGCGCTTCCCGATGGTATCTTTACCAGAAAACAGCTGTCGGTTAAGGTTTGACTGAACGTACGTGTCGGGATCAATGAGCGTCAACTTCCTGACGCCCATGCGCACAAGCGCGTTCGCCAGATGACCTCCGAGTCCTCCAAGTCCAACGACAACGACGTTCGCTTCACGAATCGCGTCGCAGGTCTTATCGTCAAGCACACCACGGTTGGCGTAAAAGGTATCCCTCATCACGACGCCTCCTTACACAATCATCATCTTTATTGTATCACGGTCAGCATGGCACGCAATGAAAAACCCCAACCGCTAAAGGGTTGGGGCTTGATTGCGTATGGTGACCCGTACGGGATTCGAACCCGTGAATGCCAGCGTGAAAGGCTGGTGAGTTAAGCCGCTTCTCCAACGGGCCAGCATATGGATTTGCATGACACCGAAAAATATTGTAACAAAAAAAGTGGGGTTTTGCACCCCACTTTTGGTTTTTTTTGGACTTTTTACATTTTTTTGATGCTATCGACGATCACGCGATGTTAACCAGTCATCGATTTTATCTTCGAGGTTTGGGTTTACCGCTTCATCCACTTCGAGTGTCAGTCGCGCCAGCTCCAAAGCTGCCTCGACCTCTTCAATACCATGGTAACGCCCATAGACTAGCCCTGCGGTGAACGCATCCCCGGCTCCGTTGGCCTTGGCTGGATGGACATAGATGGCCGGGTGATGCACAATGGCTTTATCGTCCCCAACGACAACCCCGGCTTCGCCCATCGTGAGATAGACACGCTTGATGCCTTTATGGAGTAGTTCCTTGGTAGCTTCTTTTGCTGATTCGATGTCGTGGATGTCAACGTCGACGAGCGCGCCGGCTTCGTGCTTGTTTAGTTTTAAGGTGTGGATGCGATCGAGGATGCCCTCTAAGCGTTTGACCTTTGCCGTGGAGACGCCATCGATGATGACGCGAGGATGTGCGCGCAAAATCATCGCGATGGCTTGTCCCGGGATGTTCGCATCAATCACGACAACCGCTGCCTTAGATATCAACCCAATGAACGACTCGATCACGTTGGTGTTTAAGGCTTCCATGGCTTCCATGTCGTTGACCGCGACCACCATGTCTCCTCCCTTGTCGTGCACGGCGACGTACGATGAGGTCTGCGAGGCGATGGCGCCATCGACCGCAACGCCAAGGCGCGTGAGTTCTTCGGCGATTGCACGCCCGCTTTTGTCTTGGCCGGTGACGGTGATAAAAAGCGCCGGCACGCGTAAGCGACCGAGGTTTTCGGCGATGTTTCTGCCAACCCCACCGTGGCTAAAGCGTACATAGCCTGGGTTAGAGTCTTGTAAGCGGGTGTTTTGGTAGGTGCTGGCGATGATGTCGAGGTTTGAACCGCCGACGACCACCACAGGGTGTTTAGGGGCCATACGAATCCCTCCGATTGAGTCATTGCAGGTCCATTATACCATGTGAGGCGAGCCTGATGCGTAAAGAAAAAAACGCCATTGCTGGCGTTTTTGAATGCAGATGGCGGAGTAGGAGGGATTTGAACCCTCGCGCCGGTTTCCCGACCTATGCCCTTAGCAGGGGCACCTCTTCAGCCTCTTGAGTACTACTCCGTTTGTAAGCCATTCTATGATAAACCATTTATGGCTTACTGTCAACCGAAGACCGCCTCAAAATAGCGGGTTATTGGTTGCTTCTTGGTTTGCGCATCGAGAGTTGTAAACGGCCGCGTTCTAAGTCGACGGCTTTGACGCGAACCTTGACGATGTCGCCGACGCCAACGACATCGAGTGGATGCTTGACGTAGCGGTCGGAAAGCTCTGAAATATGGACCAACCCATCTTCTTTGACACCGCAGTCGACGAAGACACCAAAGTCGACGACGTTGCGGACGGTGCCTTGCAGTTCCATGCCTGGCCTCAGGTCTTCAAGCGTCAACACATCGCTTTTGAGAATCGGCGCTTCGATGTCGTCGCGTGGATCTCTGAGTGGGGCTGCGAGCGCATCGAGGATGTCTTGCACGGTTGGCTCACCGGCATCGAGCTTTTCAGCGATCTCCGCGGCCTTAAGCGGCGCGATTAAGGAACGGATCTTTTCGGTACCGATGGCGCTTGCCTCAAGGCGAAGGTCTTTTAAAATCGCCCTCGCTAAGTCATAGCTTTCGGGGTGAATGGCGGTTTTATCGAGTGGGTTGTCGCCGTCTAGGATGCGTAAGAAACCGGCGGCTTGTTCGAAGGTTTTTGGTCCAAGACCAGCGATTTTTAAGAGTTCTTTTCGGGTCGTGATGGCGCCTTTCGATTCGCGGTGTTTGACGATTTCCCCGGCGATTTTACCGGATACGCCAGCCACATAAGACAAAAGCGGTATGCTTGCGGTGTTGACGTTGACGCCGACTTGGTTAACCACGGTTTCGACGACGAAATCGAGTTGGCTGGCGAGTTTGCTTTGGGTGACGTCGTGTTGGTACTGGCCGACGCCGATCGCCTTAGGATCAATTTTCACGAGTTCGCTCAAGGGATCTTGGAGTCTGCGGGCAATGGAGACGGCGCTTCGCGATTCGACATCAAGCGTTGGAAACTCGCGCTTGGCAAGTTCGCTGGCGCTATAGACCGAGGCGCCCGATTCGTTGACGATGACGTAGTAGACGTCGCGCTCAACGCGTTTGAGTACGTCAACCACAAAGGCTTCGGTTTCGCGTGAGGCGGTGCCGTTGCCGATGGCGATGATGTCAATGGCGTGTTTGTCGATGATCGCAAGCAACTTCTTGGCTTCTTTTTCAAGCGTCTCCTCAGGCACCGTGCCGCCGGGGCGTTGCGGGTGCGGGTAAATGACGCCGACATCACCGAGGGTTCCCATGGCGTCGACGGTGGCGAGTTTGCAGCCGGTGCGGAAAGCGGGGTCGATGCCGAGGACGTTTTTGCCTTTAATCGGCGGTTGTAAAAGCAGTTTTCGGAGGTTCTCGCTAAAGACGTGGATCGCGCGCTCTTCGGCCCGCTCGCTTAAATCGGAGCGTATTTCCCGTTCGATGGCGGGGCGAATGAGGCGTTTATAGGCGTCGTGAATCGCATCGAGCACATAGGCTGTTGTCGGCGATTGATGGCGCGTAATGGTCTCGCGCTTTAGGTAGTGTAGCACACGTGCCTCATCGAGATCGATTTTCACGCTGAGCACTTTTTCTTTCTC
>SLFZ01000053.1 GCA_007123975.1 Candidatus Izemoplasma sp.
GAGTTTGAGCGCGCGCGCCACCACCTATCGCACACCAGCGACGCTGAGCGCCAATACTTGGACATGCTCAGACAAGACGCGCCGTTTACCGCCCTTGAAAAACCCCACTTACAACACGAACGCATCTTTGACACTTTCTACACCGGCTACATTGAACGCTTTGAGGCCGTCAACCAAGACAAGGTTTACGACCTCGCACGGTATCACGACATGATGCACGAGCTCGACGAGTTGTTCGATGAGAAACTTGGCATCGCCAACGAAGATTTTGCGATGGCGCTTTACCAAGACGCGCTGCATTTTTCCAACGCCAAGCGCATCATGGACATCAAACGCCGCCTCGAAAGCGAACGAAAGATGAGCGTCTCGCGCTTTATCCATACCTATCAGCTGGAACTGTTTTCCAACATTAAAGTGTGGATGATGACGCCGGAAGTGGTGTCGGAAATCATTCCGCTGAATTTTGCGATGTTTGACCTCGTCATTTTCGATGAAGCGTCACAGATGTTTGTCGAAAAAGCGATTCCGACCATTTACCGAGCGAAAAAGGTCGTCATCGCCGGCGACACCAAACAACTCAGGCCATCCTCACTCGGGGTCGGCAGGCTAGACGATGAAGGGGCGTTTGAAGAGGGAGAAGACCTCGACATCACGCTCGATGCGAAGAGCTTGTTAGACCTTGCGCGTTACAAATACAAAGAGACCATCCTCAACTACCATTACCGCTCAAAGTATGAAGAACTCATCGCCTTCTCCAACCATGCCTTTTACGACGGGAAACTGCTTGTTTCACCGAACCAAGTCACCCCGAAAAAACCGCCGATTGAGTACGTGGTGTGTGACGAGGGGGTTTGGGATAAACGCCAAAACCTCGCCGAAGCGACGAAAGTCGTCGAGCTGATTAAGAAGATACTCAGGCAAAAAGACCCAGGTGACAACGTTGGCGTCATCACCTTCAACGTCCAACAACGCAACCTGATTGAAGACTTGCTGGATGAGGTTTTGTTTTCAAAAAGCGTCCACGCCAGACGCCTGGAAAAAGAGATGCAGCGCATTGAAGACGGCGAGGATAAAACGCTGTTTGTCAAAAACATTGAAAACGTTCAAGGCGACGAACGCGACATCATCATCTTCTCCACGGCGTACGCCAAAAACACAGACGGACGATTTTTGCGCCAGTTTGGCTGGTTGAACAACGCCGGCGGTGAAAACCGTTTGAATGTTGCGGTGTCGCGCGCCAAGAAAAAAGTGTATGTCGTCACGTCCTTTTACCCCGATCAGTTTCATGTTGAGGATTTAAAGGGGCGTGGACCCAAGACGCTTAAAGCGTACTTGAGGTACTGTTACGCGGTGTCACGCGGCGACCTCGACGCGGCATCACAGGTCTTGTCCTCGCTTGCCGAGCGCGAACTGACCCCGCCGGAAAGAAAACTCAATCACCTCCAAACCTCGATGTTAAAACGCTTTGAGCGCGAAGAATTCGAGGTGCACCCCAACGTCGGCATCGGCGGGTACCATGTCGACTTCGGCATCAAAATTCCAGGGGATAATGGCTATCGTTTAGGCATTGTCTGCGACATCAACGACGCAAGCCAAAACGGCGACGTTCGTGACAGTTTAGTGCATCAAGAGAAATACTTACGCGCCCGTGGTTGGACCATCTACCGCGTGTTCGGCCCAAACTGGCACAAGGATCCAAACGCGATCCTCCGTGACATCCGAAAACGCCTAAGGGAAAGCGACGCAACCACGTCGTAAATGAAAAAACCGTTCGACCGAGAAGGCCGAACGGTTTTTTGATGGCTCAGCGATGGGCGAGCACCACGCGCGCTTGGCTCGTCGCGTTTGGGTCGAGCCAATCGGGCATGTCGTAAGGCTCGGCGTCGTTGTTGGAAGCGCCCGGCGTCATTTCATCGCGGTCGAAGAATTCCCAGGCATCGCTGCCATCGGGGAAACGTCCGTATGAGACGTTGCGCGGAAGCGCGATAGGGAGGACCATGTCCACGAGCGTCGTTCGGTCCGGAGCGGTTATGATCAGCGGTTCACCGCTTCGTGAAATGCGGAAGTTGGTGTGGATTTCACCGTTTGGTGCGATCAGGTCTTTGCCCGATGCCCACACGATTAGGTATCCTCCCGCCGGAATCGTCGTGCCTTCAGGGAAACGCCAGCGATAGGGGTTATCGCGGTCATCGGAGAAGTAGTATCCGCTCAAATCAACGATGCCATCGGTTGTGTTGAAAAGTTCCACCCAGTCTTCGGTGTCGCCTTCGAAATCAACAATCGTTTCACCGTTTGACGACATAAACTCGTTGATGACAACCTCACGCGACGGGTCAACCGGCAACATATACGGGTATCGGTACGTCACGTGTCGCCAATAATCTCGTAAGGGATTGTAACCGCCGTCGGTGTCGGCTCCAACGACGGGTATCGGGTTTTCGCGGATGTCAAGTTCGGCATACTCGCCTAAGGCCGGACGGTCTTGTAAGGCTCCAGCCGCCATTAACTGCGCGATGACCTCAACGCCATCGATGCCGGTGTTGCGAAGGTTTAAGCGGCGGAGGTTCGTCAAACCCGATAGGTGCACAATGCCTTCTTCCACCGGCACGTTCCGTAAAATCAACGTGCGCAGTTCACCAAGGCTTGCGAGGGGGGCGAGCGAGGCAATGTCAACATTCGAGTGAAGGTTTAAGTATGTGAGCGAAGGCAGCGACGTCAACACCGATATGTCGGTGATGCCGGTCTCACGTACGTTTAAATGCTCCAAGCGGAACAGTCCTGATAAGGCTGACAAGGTGGTATCCGCAAGGGGATTTTGGCTAATGTCAAGCAGGTGAAGGTTTCGTAAGTTCGAAAGCGGTGTGATGTCTTCGATGTGGTTGTCGCGGAGGATGAGACGTTCTAATTGTGTTAGCATCGCCAAGACGCTGATATCGGTCATGCGGTATTGGTAGTTGCGGTCGTCCGGGTTGGGGCGAAGCACGTTGTGGCGGAGGTTCAACTCACGCAACGAGTCCACGTCAGAGAGCGTCCCGAGTTTGATTGCATCGAGGTCGATGATGGCGTTGTTTTGCAAGTTTAGCGTCTCAAGCGAGCGCAAGCTCGCAAGCGGTGAGACGTCTGTGATGGCGTTGCTTTCAAGGTTTAGCGTTCTCAGTGAAGCAAGCGCTTGAATGCCTTCGAGCGATTCGATGTCGGCGTTGGGTACATCGAGGACGGTGATGGTTTCAAGCATGTTTCGTGTCAAAGGCCCTTCGGGATGGTCAAGCAGCTCACGAATCGCCGACTCAAGTTTCTCATCGGCAAACTCGATCGCCTCGTGTTCGTTTTGAAGCATCGCATACATCGACACCAAAAACGCGCCCGAAAGCACGAGAACAAGACTTAAACGTACCACTCTTTTAATCATGATGAAACCTCCCTTAAGGCACTCAATCGAAGAAGACGCCGTCCGCGAAGTCTTGCGATAACACGGCGTGGTACATCCATTGTGCACGCGTTTCAATGTGATGAAGCAAATACGTTAACTGCCCTTCATACGTCGTCGCATCCACCATCCCTTGCGGGTTGGGCCAGACGTAATGCCCGAGGATGTCCCAACGCTCAAAGTTGCGCTCGGCCGCATCCTGCGCGGCCTCGCCCATGGTCTCGACGAAATCGATGAAGTCGAATATTTTCGTGTGATACAGTTCGACATACCGCGTTCTAAATCGCGCACGAACCGCAGGGATATCCATCATCAAATGGAACCAACGGTTTTTATCGTGTGCCATCCCATACCAATTGTAAGGACCGTAATCGATGTAGTTGGCGTTGCCGATGGCGAGGTCAAAATCCCAAATTGGCCCAAGCCTTAATACCTCACCGGGACGCTTGTACGCGAAGACGCTGCCCCAGCCGACATCGACGTTCTTAAACAACTCGTGCACGATGAAGTAATCAATGAAGTTATCGATGTCGAGGTAATTCTCATACCCATCTTGTGCGATTAGGGCGTTTTCCATGTCGATGATGTATTGGCGCAGGTAGTTAATCTGCGCGCTTGTTAAATCATCCCCGGGTGAGGGTTCTTTAATCTCATAGGGTACCCCGGCGACGTTGAAACCGTGTACGCCTTCTATATGTCCGTGTTCGTAAAAGCGTCGGTCGAGCTCGAAGAAGAACCCTGTATCCAGTTCCTCTGGATCAGGGTCAATCCAGAGTTTGTTTTCGTGGATTTCGATGTGTTCGGTCAGCGTATAGACGCCTTGATACTCACCGTTCACATACAGTTCAATGAAGCGTGTTGCCGGTGCGTGTTCGATGTATCTGAGCATGCTTGAAAACGTGTAGGCGGCGGTGTTGCGAAGCAGCGATTTATCGGCGTACTCGGCGAGCAGCACGTAGTTTCTTGCCTCGGGCATCCCGAGGATCGACACGTCATCGGCAAAACGCAATCGATACGGCTTCTTCGGCATCGACCAGGTCGAGTTCCCACGGCCACGAATTTCCACGGTGTTGTTGGAGAAGACGTTTGAACCCTGATCGTTGACATGTGAATACACTCGCACGGCCGCGTTTCGATACTCACTGCGAGTGACTTCGTGGAGTGGAACGTCCACCTGTATGTGCATGACGTTTTGGTTGCGTGGTGACTGTCTAGATAGCGAGAGCATGTCGTGGGTGAACGTTTCGGTGACACCGTCATACGTCGCTTCAACCGTCACTTGAACCCAACGGTCAATGAACGGAGCCTCATGTGGTAACACTTCGGTGTAAGGGTTCCCATTAAGCCACCAAACCAGATCAAACCCATCGATCTTTGGCAAGGCCACATCGGCGTTAAAATAAGTCGGCAAAAACGATCCGATGGTTTCGCCAAACCCCGACAGCTGCGTCTCAGGATCAATGTGAAGGGTCTCATCGACCGTCTCATCCGGCGAACGTTGCGGTGTGTCATCGGGGGTGTCAAGCGGTGTGTCATCGGCACAACCAAGCACGCCAAAAGCGAACGCAAGCAGCGCCATGAATGCCAAACCTTTCTTCACATCAACACCTCCTAACACCACGTGGTTTTGTCAGTACCCTCGATTATACAACGAAAACCGGCGAAAATGAAGTCGAAAACCCGAACGATTAAAAACATTCAAAAGCATCTCAATAACCTCAAAAAGCATCTTAGAATGCGAGGCTTGCGTCATTGCGCAAATGGCGTTACACTGATGGTGAAAAGGGGGAATCCCAATGAAACGTCTTTTTGTGATTATCGCATCGATTATACTCGCACTGACGCTATCCGCTTGCGGACGCGGCACCGAGGACGTCACGACGCTTTCCCGCGTGCGCGACGCCAGCCACCTTCGCGCCTTGTTAAATGAAAGCGAAGGGTGGAGCACCGACGGCTTCTTCGCCGTTCGCGACGGGTTGGCTGAAGTGCATGAAGATGATGATGCCTCACGCGACACGCGCGAACACTCCGACACCAACGTCCAAGTTGACGGGGTCGATGAAGGCGACATCGTCAAAACCGATGGAAACCGCATTTATGCCTTGCGCTTCAACGCCCTCACCGTCATTGACATCGACCAAGACGGCAGCATGACCATCGTCTTTGATGAAGCGCGCGACGACGACGTGTGGGGCCACTACCGTGAACTTTACATCACCGACACCAAGCTCGTGGTCGTCGGGGTTTTCTACGACGTCACCCACATGCCTTACGGTGGGCGCTCTGAAGATGATGCGGACGTCTATTACTTCCCGGTGTACCACACGATGACCACCGTTGACGTCTACGATAAACACACCATGGAACTCGAAGACGCCTTCCAAATGAGTGGCCATCTGATGGGGTCGCGACTGATTGGGGATAACCTTTACTTAATCGGATCGCACGACGCCTACCGCGACCAAGACGACCCACGCCCATACTTTTATGTCAATGATTCGCGCATCATGCCCGACTATTCAGACATTACGTACTTACCCCACGTGCCCACACGCTCTTTCACCGTCATCTCGACCATTCGCTTGGCCGACGATAACGAACTGGAATACGACATCTTCTTGGGCGCGACCGCCTGGGGACAACTGTATGTCAGCGAAGAAGGCATTTATCTAGCCAGTACCCGTTACGAAGTCGTGTCCACTCGTCGCATCAACGACACGGCCGTTTCAGATAGTTTTGAAATGCGTGGCACCATTGTGTCGTACGTGTTTGATGAAAACGGCTCGGTTGAGTATGGTGGCGCTGGCGATTTCAAAGGCTTTGTGATTAACCAGTTTGCGATGGATGAACACGATGGGTATTTCCGCCTTGTTACTCGCGATGGCTGGGGAGAAAGCGCCATCAACCGCCTCTATGTGTTTGAGCGCGTGTATGAAGATGGCGAACCACGCCTCGAGCAACGTGCCTTGTTAGATGAAGGGATTGGAAAGCCCGAAGAAACCGTGCGCTCGGTACGGTTTGACGGCGACATCGTCACGGTCGTGACGTTTGAAGAAATCGATCCGTTTTACGTCATTGATTTGAGCGACCCGCTCAACCCAACGATTCTCGGTGAACTCGAGATGCCAGGTTTCAGCACCTACCAGCACCCATGGAAAAACGACACGGTCATTGGTGTCGGGTATGAAACCAACGAAAACGGGTGGGTTATCGGATTGAAACTCTCGCTCATCGACATTAGCGATTATGAAAACCCCGTGGAAATCGGTGAACCGCTGGTCTTGTTAAACGAAACGCAAGGCTGGCAGTACGGCGAAGCATTACACAACCACAAAGCCATCCTCGTCTCAGAGGCCTTCGATTTCATCGCCTTTGCGATCAGCCGTGCCACCTGGGGTGAAACCTACGAGTACCATAGCGATTACTTGGTATTCGACATCGACCTCGAGCGCGACCAACCGATTCAAATCGCTGCCTCAATCTCTCACATGGAACGCTTTGGTGAGGAAGGCGAGTGGCCATGGCCTTACACCTTCAATGTCAACCGCGCCGTCACGATCAACAACCAACTTTATGTCATTTCAAACGGCGCCATCACACGCCACGACATCAATGACGACTTCAGTGAAATCGATCACATCGAGTTTGACAAGGACTAACCAACTCAAAGCACTCGCCAGCGGGCGAGTGCTTTTTTTTCGCTTCTCAGAATCGTAAAAGTCAGGATTGTTTTTGTGGCCTAGGGCTTTATTATGCTATAATGTTGTTAATATGAAAGAGAGAACATCCTATAAAAATCTAACACGTGCAGAATAGTCTGAACATGATAAAATAGAGTATCCGAACGGCTTTGAAAGGATGGTAACATGAGGCGTTTCTTCTTGTGCATATACGTGGTTGGCACCGCCGTGCTACTCATTGCAACGCCGTTTGATTTGGCTATATCAGAGGCTCTTTTTGGTGGTAAAAACGGTGCGTTCCGCGCGCTGTCGGAAATGGTTTACGTTCCACCGTTTTTGATTGGCTATTTTGGCATCGCGTATTATGTTCAACGATTTAACGATAAAAGCGTCCCTCGATGGGTGCGCAACACCGTGTTTGGGTTTGCAATTTTGGGTGTTGTAGGACTGTCGGTGATGTTTTTTGTTTCCATGCGTTTCTTGCCTTACTACCAA
>SLFZ01000007.1 GCA_007123975.1 Candidatus Izemoplasma sp.
ATGCCATCGCCACGATTGACGGTGTCACCATTAGCGTCGATGACTTCTTCGAATACATGGTTCGCCGTGTCGGCGCGATCGCGATTAGCGAACTCTACAAACGCGCGATGCTGTTTGAAGGCCCGCTCTTTGAAGAAAGGTTTGGTACCAACCGGAACCTACGCAGCACCGACGACCCGACCATTACCGAGTATCGACGTGACATCAACACTGCCTACCGCACGTTCTCACAATTCTTTGGCGGCGAATTCCGTTGGGATGATTTCTTGTTCCTCGAAGGCTTTTACGACGATTTTGACTACGTCAGAAAACGCGTCCACATGGATTTAATCCCGCTGCTTTACCGCGACAACATCGACATCGATCGCGCGATTGATAAAGCCGTGGAAATGCGTGAAATCTACATCCACTTAAAAGTTGAAAACATTCTTATCTACGTTGACATGGACGGCGACTTAAGCCCCGACAACTTCGCCGACTTCCTTGACAACCACGACGACATCGCTGCTTTCGAAACGATGCGCGACGCGCTTGAAGATTTAATCCTCGACATGTATGAAGACGGCGAATCGCTTGAAGACATTGTCGATTCCTTTAACAGCGCCATCCGCATTGACGATGAATCGCCGTGGGCTGAGTACATCAACGCCGGCTTCAAGCTGATGTATGAAAATTTGACACCTGAAGACAACCAATACATCAACTTCTTCAACGTCGACCGTTTCGTGCCTGAGTTCAGCGAACGCTTGTATGCCATCTACGATTACTACATCATGCCTGAACGCCTTGACGACGACTTTGTGCTCGATCCTTTCGGGTTGCTTGAAACGCGTTTTGGACTCCACTTAATTGGCACCTCAAAAGGCGACGCTGATGACCGTTTCATCATCCCGAGTGCCGCCTTCGACGACCCTGAGGGCGAGTACGACCCGCGCTTTTTAAACGCCGATGACCTGCCGACTCGCGACCAGATTGAACTCTGGATGCAAGCCTTCATTGAGTCCACCTTCTTCGGCGACACAGACATTGCCGTTCCGGCCGACGTCGATCACGCCCTTGGCATTCACCTCGATGGATACTTGCGCAACACCTTACCAAACCTGCAAGTGCAACAATCTTGGTTCGGCTTCCCGCAACTGGGAATTTCCGACCCCTTCGGTACCCTCTTGGTCATCGAAGAGATAATCGCCGCGGACGTGACGTTCCCAATGTACAACGACCGCTTGCACAAGATGCTGGATGCGTGGCGCGCGCATTACCGCGTACGCACCGGCTACGAATAACACCTTTGCCCGCCGCTTGGCGGGCTTTTTTTTGCCAAAGAAAAAGGGAAGGCGAGGCCTTCCCTTATGTGTTTACTCTTCTTCTTTTTCTTCGTCGTCAGCGTCGCCTTTTTGCTTAATGGCTTCAACTTCGACATCTTCGTCTTCGTCAACCGCTTCTTCGTCTTCAGTCGGTTCGTCTTCATAGGTCGGTTCGGTGACGTTGACAATCATCACGTCGTCGTCTTCAAGGACTTTCAAGCCCTCGGCGACGGTGAGGTCTTTGACGCGGAGCGCGTCGCCGTCCTCGAGCCCTTCAACATCGAGTTCGAAGCTCGACACACCTTGACCAGGTGAGAACTCGGTTTCGATGGTGTCGTTGATGAGCTGGACAACCAATCCGCGGGCTTCGACTTCGGCTTTGTTGATGAGGTGCACCGGAATGTCGGCGGTGATGCGGTCGGTGGCGGTAACCTTGATTAGGTCGAAGTGCAAGACCCGGTTGTGGTTGAGCGGGTCTTTTTGGACCTCTTTGATGTAGACTTGGTGTTGTTTGCCATCGAGTCTGATCTTAAAGGTCATGCTGGTTCCGTTTTTACGGTACAATTTTCCAAATTCCACCGCGTCGGCTTGCACCGGGGTCGAATCGATTTTTTTCCCGTAGATGACGCCCGGTACGAGGCCGTCTTCACGGACTTTTCGCAGCGGGTCTTGTCGTAGTGATAGTTTCATAATGTTGACTCCTCTCATTGATATGCTTGCCGTGCGTTCGCACGATTGTTAATAGTTTACCACAGCCGCTATGCTTTGTCTATTTTTTCATTTTCGCCTTGTAATAGCGCTCACGCTCAAGCACCGGAAGCGACTGGGTGAAGCTGCCTTCGTCGGTGTTTTCAAGCGCTTCGCCAAGGACGGCGAACTTAGAATCGATGTTGTCGATAAAGTGGAGCGCAAGGGCTTCAGGGACGTTGGGCTTTTTCGGTGAGCCGAAGTTGCCGTAGTAATGATGGCTTAAGATAATGTGCTCAAGCAACATCCGCTCTTCGGTCTCATAAAGGCCATGGTCTTGGGCCGTTATGGTGATTTCTTTGACGCCCATCGTGATGTGGCCGATCAAGCGTCCTTCGGTGGTGTACTCGGGCTCTTTGTAGTTGGAGAGTTCGACGGTTTTGCAGACGTCATGAAGGATGATGCCCGCGTAAAGCAGATCGGCGTTTAGGAAGTCGTAGACGCTTAAAAGCCCCTCGGCAACGCGAAACATCGTTTCCGTGTGGTGGGCGAGCCCGCCGATGTAGGCGTGGTGAAAGCGCGTCGCCGCCGGGTAAAGATAGAAACGGTCTTTGTATTTGTCGTAGATGGTCGTCGTGATGGTTTTCACCGTCGGGTTTTCGATTTTCGCCATGTACGACTCAATCGACGCCTTGACCTTTTCGATGTCGGCCGGGGCGAAAGTGTAAAAGATACGCATAAGGCGTTCTTTTTCGCCGAGCGTGTCGGCCTTTTTCTCCATCGGCACATACGAAACCACAAGGAGCTGATCCTTTTCGTTATGCACGGTCGGTTCAGTCTCAAAATAGTACACGTCACCGTCGTTTAGGCGAATGTTTTCATCGATGCGTAGCGTCGTCGGGCGTTGCTTCACCGGATCTTTGACAGCCTCTTCTTCGGTGAGCACACTCAGCGTGTTGGTGTCGTAAGATGTCGGGTTGGTGGAGATTACTTTTGCGTAAAATTCACTCATGTTATCGTCCTTTCAGCACGGTGGTGGCGATGCCTTCAAGCGTCAGCATGCCATCGAGCAATGTCGCGTTCGCATCGGCGGTGAAGCGCACTTCGGCCTCGCGGTCGACGCTTAAGCGCTCGGTCCCGAGGCGCGGTTTAAAGATGACGACGAGGGTCTCGTTTTCACCGTGTATTTGATAGAGTAAACTGCCCTGTTTGGTTTTTTCAACCTGCACAGCGCGGTTGATGGTCGGTTTGGATTTGAGCCGGAAGAGCGGCTCACGTTTGCGCATGTCGATCAGCTGTTTAAGACGGGTAATGGCGTCTTGATGGGTATCGACAAGCGCCCAGTCAATGCGGTTGACGTGGTCGCCGCTTTGGTAACTGTTTTCGTCCATCCCTTTGGTGCGCATGAACTCTTGGCCCATGTGGATAAAGGGCACCCCTTGCGCGAGCACGGTCATGGCGGTGGCGAGTTCTTGATGGCGGTGGCGCGTTTCTTCGTCAACCTCAGGCATCGCTGCCTGGATTTTATCGTATAAAGTATGGTTGTCGTGGCAGGCCACGTAGTTGATCGATTGGGCAGGCCAGGCGAAGCGGTAAACCGAGCCTTTAAGCAGTCGCTCAAGGACGTTCGTGTCGGAGACGCCGCCGAGCGCAAAACCTCTGACGTCGAGTTTAAAGGTCGACCCCTTCATCGCTTCTCGAAAACTGTCGTTAAAGAAGCCGATGGTGAGCACCACATCGTCGTTGCGTTGGTGGGTGCGTTTGGCGTCGGGCAAGGTGGAGTGTATGTTCCATCCTTCTCCGTACACGATGATGTCTTTGCGATGGTTTTCAAGGCGCTGTCGCAAACGGTGCATCGTCGTGATGTCAATGAGCCCCATGAGGTCGAAGCGGAACCCGTCGACGTGATAGCGCGTGGCGAAATGCATGACGCTGTCGACGATGAGTTTGCGAATCATCCGACGCTCGGTCGCAAGATCGTTCCCGCAGCCACTCGCCTCCGTCAACATCCCGCGCTTATCGTAGCGGAAGGCGTAGCCGGGAACGAGTTTTTCAAGGGAAAATCGCTCGGCGTCGTAGACGTGGTTGTAGACCACGTCCATGACGACGCGCAAGCCCGCTTGGTGGTGTGCGTCGATCATCTGGCGCAGCTCTTTGATGCGGGCGTAGGGGTCGTTTGGGTCGGACGCATACGAGCCTTCCGGAACGAAGTATTGCATCGGGTTATAACCCCAGTTGTATTCTGATTGTGGGTTCGTTTCGTCGATGCCTTCAAAATCGTAAAACGGCAGGTATTGCACGTGCGTGACGCCGAGGTCAACGAGGTAATCGAGGCCCGCCGGGCGTCCGCAGGGTGTTTTCAACCCGTGCCGTGAGGCGGCGAGGTAGGTCGATGGGGTGTCGAGGTTGAGCGACGAATCGCTTGTGAGATCGCGGACGCTCGCTTCGTAAATGACGGCGTCGGTCGGGTCGCCTGAAAATTCCGGTGCGGGGGTGATGTTTTCGCCGAAGGCTTTCGCTTGGTCGACGACGACGTTGTATTCGCCGTTGGCGGTCGAGGCGATGGCGTAGGGATCGTTGGCGATGACCATGCGTCCGTTCACATCGGCGTGCAAGCGGTATCGAGCGCCTTCGTGGTCGCCCTCTAAGGTAAGCGACCAGACGCCTTGGTTGTCGTAGCGGAAATCGTGGTACGTGGTTCCGTTCGCATCGACGCGTTCTAGTTTGATCGCCTTGGCGATCGGCGTCCAGACTTTAAACCGAGTCTCCTCGGGACTGTAGGTGTGGCCGAGGTCGCCGCCGTCGTAGGCGTAAAGGTCATCAAAGGCTTCGGTGCGGACGATTTTTCCGCTGTGCAAGGGCATCGTCTGGCCGGTGTCGGCTTCGACGACGTAGCGCTTGTTCAAAAAGACGAAGCCGGCGTAGCTGAGGGTATATTTGCAGCGGTCGCCGACACGCTCGTGCGTGTCGATGGTGAGTGGGGCCACTTCGTCGTTGCCGCGGAGATGAAACGCTTTCGGGGTTTTACCCTTGGTTTCAACGATGACGGTGAGGCGGCGGAAATCATCTAAGTATGCTTCATTCATGGGGATTCTCCTTTGGCAGCGTGTGAGCGAACCGTTCGGCTTCCTTGCGAAGCGCGTCACGGTCGTTGGGCAGGCGTCGGTTGATCACTTCAAGCACGAGGTGATCGATGATGAAACCGATGTCAGAACGGCGTTTGTAGGGGGTTTCTTTGAGAATGTCTTCGCCTTTAAAGGCCAAGTCGCAGACGGCGCGAATCGGCAACGACGCATCCATCGCGATGATGTCTGCTTCTGCGTCTTTCATGCCTTGAATGCGATTGACGGTGTTCACAAAGAGGCAGATGTCTTTTCCGAACTGAAACAGGTGTTCGGGCTTGAACCCGTCTTCGCGGGTTTGGTGGTGGAGGTTGAAGGCCGTGCGGTAAAGTTTCTGTTGGCGGTTTGAAAACTTATAGGCATCGAGTGCCTCAGGCGTTTCAAGCACGAATGTCGCAAACGCGGCGTCGGGGTCGTAGTCGAGCGGGGTTTTTGCCAAGCGAGCGACGCCAGCCTCGGCGTGCGGCAAATGCGCTGAAAACCCTGATTCTCGCATGCGCAAAAGCGCCTTGCGTTTGTGGTTGCCTTCAAACAGTTTAACAAGTTCATCTCGAATGCGTTCAATGGCGACGTGCTCAATGTTCTCACCGATCGTGCGGATCGCCTCGAAGGTGTCGGCGTCGATGTCAAAACCGAGCTTGGCGACGAAACGAAACGCCCTGAGCATTCTCAGCGCGTCTTCGGTGAAACGGTCGGTCGGTTTGCCGATCGTGCGTAGCTTTTTCGCGTTTAAGTCGTCAAGCCCATCGTGGTGGTCGAGGATGTTTTCGTCGGCGTCCATGATGAGTTGGTTGACGGTGAAATCACGCCGCGCCAGGTCCTCTTCTAGCGTCGCGTCAAAGCGGACGTTGTCAGGCCTGCGCATGTCGGCGTAGCCGGCTTCGGTTCGAAACGTGGTCACTTCAAACGGTGTTCCCTCGACGATGACCGTGACGGTGCCGTATTTCTCGCCCGTTAAGACAACCTTTTCGAAGAGTTCACCGACCCGCAGAGGCGTGGCGTCGGTGGTGATGTCGACGTCGTCGGTGGCGATGCCAAGCAGGCGGTCGCGAACAAACCCGCCGACGAAATAGGCCTGGTGGCCGTGGCGGGTTAAGGTGCGGATAATTGTCTTGCCTTTGTCGAGCGTGGAATGCATGCTATCACCAGTTGAATTATACACCATTCATGGACATTTTTCCATGTTTGCGTGCTGAAAAGATTGGTGCTTGTTGTATAATTAAATCAACGGAGGGATGCCCGTGGATAGCATTAAACGCGCCGTCAAGGAAACGCTGGAAATCAAGAAATCAACGTTCATCGCATACGTAAGGCCAGCGGCCTTTATCAAAGACATCGAACACGCCTTGCGCGAGATCCGCGCCGCCCATCCTGATGCGGCGCACCACTGCATCGCTTACGTGCTCGGTCATGACGGGGAAACACAAAAATTTGACGACGACGGTGAGCCCGCGCACACCGCGGGTAAACCGATGCTTGAGGTGTTGCGCAAACAACATCTCACCAACGTCCTCTGTGTGGTCGTGCGGTATTTCGGTGGCGTTAAACTCGGTGCCGGCGGCTTGGTGCGCGCCTACACCAAAGCGACAAGCGAAGCGCTTAAGAAAGCTGGAAGGACGACGCCAGTCGCCATCTCGCGGCTGCATGTCCACGTCGACTTTGCCGATTCAGGCGGCGTCGAACGCGCACTGCGGGAACACGGCACCCTCATCGATTCGGTCTACACCGACCACGTGCAATTCGTCGTCGACGTGACGGACGATGCGGTAGAGATGTTGCGTCAAATACTCCGCGACCTGACGCGCGGGAAAGCACTTGTTGAGACAGCTTCCAATCACACCATCTATAAATAATCAAAAGGATGCCCGCTTCTGCTGCATCCTTTTTTAGTTGATAAGGCCGGTTGATAGTTCGATAAGCCAAGCGAAGGTCCGGGTCACAAGGTAGCTGAGCGCGAGGCTTAGGAAGATGGTGATGATTTGTATTTGCCAGATGGCACCCTTTTGAAAATGCTTGGCGAGGTCGAACGACATCATCGCTTTAAAGGTCACCGGGAAGATGATAAAGAACAAGATCAGTTCCATTAACGCTTGGAAGAAAGGATCCATGGTTCCCTCCTTTGCAGGTAGCCATCGAGTGCGTCATCGGGGGTTTCGACACGAATCATGATGCGGTTGGGAAGGCAAGTGATGGGGCGCGCGGGGGTGTTGGTTGGTCCGTGCGTCCGGCAGATGTTGAGTGGGCTGATTTCGTAGATGACGCTGACGCGGCCGGCGGCGTATTCGATAACCACAGGACCATTGTCGCCGCGGACGCAATAGATGGTATCTGCGACGAAACAATCGGCGGCTTCGGGCATCTCGGGGTAGTCTTCTGGGGTGACGATGAACGATTCATCATACACGGTGAAGCTGCCGTCGGCGAGGGCGATGGACATGATTGGGGTGTTGCCGTGGTAGACGAC
>SLFZ01000071.1 GCA_007123975.1 Candidatus Izemoplasma sp.
ACATAAAATAACATGCGTGATACTCTAAAAAGGGAGAAGGGGAAACAATGAAAGAGAACCGTTATACCGTCCGTGACGTGGTTGAAATGACCGGTCTCTCAGAGCGGAGCATTCGGCGCTACTTGAGAGAGGGAAAACTTTCAGGCATGAAGCTGGGCGGAGTATGGCGCTTTACCAAAGAAGACATTGAAACGATGTTTGTTCGTCAAGAAACCGACCAAGACATCGCCGCGAAGACCGGGGACACCGTTCGCCGGTTCGTTCGGGGTGAACACAAAGATCTTAACACCACCATCCAGGCCTGCATCATTGTCGATATCAACGACGCAAGCAATCAATCGCTTAACCTTGTCAAAGATGCCGTCGACCATGTTGTGAACACCCATGAAAGCATCGACGCACGCATCATGCCGACACGCGATTCGGTTCGTGTGACCTTGATTGGCGATCTTGAACACATCGACACGTTCACCGACGCGCTGAAACGCCTCAACCATCTATAAGAAACGTTGCCAAGAACGCTGTCTTTTATATCCTTAACACGCAAAAAAGCCGACCAATATGGTCGGCTTTTTCCTTGATCGAGTCTGTCTTTCAACCAACCACTATGGTATCATAAAGGCGAAGGGATGGTGAGGCAAGCGATGATCACGACGAAAACGCTGATTGAAACCCATCTGAACCGCTATCCGGACATGCGTGTGGATGACTTCATTAAACTGTTCTATCAAAACAGCTTTGGCCCTAAACACATGAGTAGCGTCCCCGATGAAGAGGTTTTGCATGCGTATATCGTAAATGAGCTCGACGCGTTTAAACCGAATGTGCAGAGCGTCGATGTGGAGGCGATTGGTCATGGTTTCGTGCGTGTTTCACTGTCTGTCATTGTCAAAGGAAGAACCACACCAAAAGCCCTTGCCGCAGCATTCAAGCGAACGATGGATGCATCGGCTGGCGTCACAGAGAAAACAAAGTCACGCTTTCTCTGTCAGATAAAAACGTTGCTTGCGATGCACGATGCCGGCGACATCACGCTGCAAGACGAAGACCCCCACCAGATGGTGGAAACCTACGTAAACGGACCGCTCGCTCCGATTCGCCACAGCGAGGCATACCGCCGCCAATACCACCCGCATTATCGCGTACTCAATGTGCAAGAAGCCGAATTATTGTTCAAAGAAGACGCCGAGGAGGACGCCCATGAGCAAACCTGTTGACGTGAAAAAAACACCGTTTAAAGGCATCAAACAAAACCCGTCGCTTTTAGGATTTGGATGCATGCGCTTTCCGCGCTTCGACCCCGATAAACCCGATATCGATGAAACTGCCGCTGAAAAACTCATCGATGCCGCCTACGCACGTGGCGTCACCTACTACGACACGGCATACCCTTACCACGCCGGGCAGTCGGAAACGTTCGTCGGCAAGGCACTAAAGAAATACCCACGCGACTCCTTTTTTCTCGCGTCAAAAATGCCGGGATGGGAAATCGAATCGGTCGAGGATGCCGAGCGCATCTTCCACGAACAACTCGCTAAATGCCAGGTTGATTACTTCGATTACTACTTATGCCATGCCCTAAACGAAAGCGGGTTTAAAAAATACCAGTTGCCAGGTGTGATGGATTTTCTCACGCGGATGAAAGAAGAAGGAAAGATTCGCCACCTCGGGTTTTCCTTTCACGATACCCCGGAGGTGCTCAAGACCATCCTCGATGCCTACCCGTGGGATTTTACGCTCTTACAAATCAATTACCTCGATTGGGATTTCCAAGACGCCCGCAAGCAATACGAGTTCGTCCAAGCGAAGGGCATTCCATGCATGGTCATGGAACCGGTACGCGGTGGGACCCTCGCGACGCTTTGCGAGGACTCACGTGCCATGTTAAAAGAATACGCGCCAGATCGCTCGATTGCCTCATGGGCAATCCGATACGTCGCCGGCCTCGACAACACGATGCTCGTGCTCAGTGGCATGTCTACGATGGAACATGTCGAGGACAACTGCGACACCTTGAGCGATTTCACACCGCTCACCACCGATGAACACCGCGTGCTACAAAAAGCGCTCGAGACGTTTTTGAAGAAAAACACCGTTCCCTGCACCAAGTGCGACTATTGCATGCCCTGCCCCGAAGGCGTCGATATTCCTGGAAATTTCACGGTGTATAACGAGTACCTGCTCTCGAACTTCACCCGGATGTTTACCGGTCAGTTCGATGAACTGGGCGATAAAAACGCCAACGCTTGCATTGAATGTGGCGTGTGCGTGCCCAAATGCCCTCAATCAATCGACATTCCTGCCCGCATGATAGGCATCCGCACGGCATACGAAAAAGCCTCAAAAGACTCATAGAATAAGCCCTTCGGGGCTTTTTTCATGCGCGTATTGTCACGTTGACGTATAATGAAATCAGGAGTGATAACATGAACAAACGCATGCAGTTCGGCATCACCACGTTTGCCGAAACGATGACCAATCCAAAAACCGGTCACCGCGTGGACCAAGACAACCGCATTCGCCAGGTTGTCGACGAGATTGTTCTCGCCGACGCACTCGGCCTCGAGTTTTTCGGCGTTGGCGAACACCACCGTGAAGATTTCGCGGTGTCGGCACCAGCAATCGTGCTCGCGGCAGCATCAACGCAAACCAAATCTATCACGTTGTCGAGCGCCGTCAGCGTCCTCTCAAGCGACGACCCTATCCGCGTCTACCAACAGTTCGCGACCATCAACGCCTTGTCGAAAGGCCGTGCTGAAATCATGGTCGGAAGAGGGTCGTTTATCGAATCGTTTCCTCTTTTTGGCTACGATTTAAAACATTACGACGACCTCTTCGAAGAAAAACTGGATTTGCTTATCAACGCCAGAGATCACGCTGTTGTCACGCATCGAGGAACCCATCGACCGAGCATCAATGCTCGCGGGGTTTACCCGCGCACAAAATACGCCTTGCCAATCAGCGTCGCCGTCGGCGGAACGCCGGCCTCGGTCGAGCGCGCGGCCACGAGAGGATTGCCGCTTTTCTTGGCAATCATCGGTGGCGATCCTTTGCGTTTTAAACCGCTTGTCGACCTATACAAAAAACGCTACATCGCCGCGGGACATCCCAAAGCCTCTATGCAGATTAGCGTTCACGTGCACGGCTATGTCGACCTCGACCACAAGAAAGCTGTCGAGGACTATTTTCCTTCCATCGAACCGGCGATGACCGCCATTGGAAAAGAACGTGGCTGGGGGCCTTACACCGAAACCACGTACCATCAAGCCATTGCGCCTGATGGGTCGCTTTTTGTCGGTTCACCCGACCGTGTCGCTGAGAAAGCCTTGCGGCTTGTTAAGGGTCTTGAGATTGACCGGCTTGCCTTGCATGTGCCGGTCGGACCGATGCCGCATGGCGATGTGATGCGCACCATCCGTCTCTTTGCGACTGAAGTTAAGCCGCGCGTGCTCAAGGCGCTTGAAGCATAAGCATCAAAGAATCGATGGCATGCTGAAAGCCGTGCTTGGAGTGCGGTCGTTTTCAACGTATACTATGATCGTGGATAGGAGGTGAATCGTTGTTCAACCCAAACCTGACGGGTTTCACACCGTTTTCCTTGCAACATCTTATCGCAGTTTTGGTTCTGATTGGCGTCGCAGTGGTGCTGTACGTGCAGCGACGCAACATCAATGCCACCCTCGACCGACGCATCCGCATCACGGCGGTTGTGCTCATGCTTGGCTTGGAGTGGACGTTTTATGCATGGTCAATTCGAACGGTCGGCTTTGATGCGACGCTTTTGCCCTTTGGGTTGTGCGCGATGAGCCTTTATTTAACATGCATTCTCTTGATTACGAAAAGCCGCCGCGTGTTCACCATTGTTTTTCCGTGGGCAATTACGGGGGCGTTGATGTCCTATGTGGTTGCGGACATGCCCTACCGGTTCCCACATTTTCGTTACATCCACTATTTTGGGAACCACGGATTGTTTTTGTTGGGCGTGCTGTACATGATGTGGGTTTACCGGTTTCGCTTAACTTACCGCGACGTCTTGCATTCAAGTGCCATTCTCACCATCTGGGCGGCCATCATGTATCCAATGAACGCTGTGCTGAATGCCAACCACCTTTTCTTGCGCGAACTGCCCGGGGAGGTCGCACCGATGTTTGCGATGTTTGGGGCCGCGTGGCCATTTGTGTTTTCTTTTGGAATATTCCTGGTGTTTAACCTCATCTACGTGATGCTACGAATCATCCCTCAACGCCCGCCCGAACCCCTCCATCAAACGTCTTGATTATTCTCCTTGCGTATTGATTGAGGCTCGAGGTGGACTTCGTTATAATATCTCCAACACAATCACCAGCTTTTGGCTTGAACCCTAAGCCGAGATAAATTTGAGGAGGAAACCAATGGATACGTTAAAAATTGGCATTGTGCTCGGAAGCACTCGCAAAGCGAGAAAAAGCCCTAGCGTTGGAGAGTGGGTGTTAAAACAAGCAGACCACGTCGACGCTGACTTTGAGTTGATCGACATCAAGGATTACCGCTTGCCATTTTTGGGTGAGGAAGGGCCAAGCGACTGCATCGAGGCATGGAAGAAGAAAGTCGCGTCACTAGATGCCTTCCTGTTTGTTGTACCGGAATACAATCACAGCATGACCGCTGCCCTTAAAAACGCGTTGGACATGGCGTACGATGAATGGAACGACAAAGCGGCAGGATTGATAAGTTATGGCTCATCGTATGGCGCACGCGCCGCCGAACAAGCCCGCCTAGTGCTTGCGGAGTTGCAGGTGGCGACGGTTCGAAATCAGGTGCTTTTGTCGCTCTTTGAGGATTTCAAAGACGGTGCGTTCACGCCTCGTGAGATGCATGCGAAAAATGTAAAGGCTTTGATTGACCAGACCGTACGCTGGGCGAAAGCCATGAAACAAGTACGAACACAATAAGAGAGAAAGCGGCGCATTTGCACCGCTTTTTTGTGTGCAACGAAATCTTAATAAACGTTTTTACCGACCATAGCAAGTATGGATTTGATGGTGGATGCGTGGTATACTATCGGTAAATAGATGCTTTGGCCCTTGGGGAGGGGTTTCATGAAGGGAAAACAGACAGGGGATTACAATAAACCCGAAAACGGCGATTTTTGCGCCAATCTTTTGCACAACTTGCCGGGGATGTCGTATCGTTGTCATGCCGATGGACAATGGACCATGGTTTTTATGAGCGAAGGGGTGCGCAAACTCACCGGCTATGGCGCAAACGATTTTATCGACAACGCGGTGCGATCGTATAATGACATTATCCATCCAGAAGATCGTGACCGCGTGAAGCTCCATGTCAATGAAGTCTTGCATCGTGAAAGCCATTTGAGTTTTGAATATCGAATTATCGATGCCAACAACCACATTAAATGGGTTTGGGAACAGTGTGTTCCGGTTGAAGGCAGCGATGGCACTGTCTACCTCGATGGGATCGTGCTCGATATTACCAATCGGGTCCACTTAAATCAAGCGTTGCTTTTAGAGAGACAGCGATTGAGCCGTGTCGTTGATTCAACCGCCGACATCATCTTTGAAATCGATGATAAAAAGCGCTTCGTGTCGGTGTATGGAAAAGGCCTCGAAAAAATCGGCATGCGAAGCGCGGATTTCGTCGACAAGACGGTTCTTGAAATGTTTGGTTCGGAAGCGGGTTCAAAGCGTCACCAAGCCTACACAAAAGCGCTTAAAGGCGAAACAGTCAACTACGATTGGGCGCATACCCGGGATGGAGACACGCTGCACTTTAGCTCGTCGTTGTCGCCGATCACAAACGTCAAAGGCCGCGTCGTCGGCGCTGTTGGCATTGCCCGCGAAGTGACCGATCAAATTCGTCACCAACGCCACATCGAACACCTCAGCTATCGCGATCAGTTGACGGGCGCGTACAACCGGTACTATTTGTATGAATCAATTGAACGTGAGATGAGCCTTGCTGACCGCTATAAAGACGCGCTTTCGCTCATCACCATGGACGTTGATGGATTCAAACGCATCAACGACGCGCACGGGCACGCCATCGGCGATCAAGCGCTTAAGGATTTAACGACGGCAATAAAAAACATGATACGCAAATCGGATTTGCTCTTTCGCACCGGCGGCGAAGAGTTCTTATTGGTTTTACCAAAAACCCCCCATAACGCAGCCATGAAACTCGCCGAACGCATCCGCCGTGCATTGGTTTCACAAAGAAAGGATCCTTATGGCACACTCACGTGCAGTTTCGGTGTTGCTCAGCGCCATCCGAACGAAGGGTTTGACGCGTGGTGGAAGCGTGGTGATCAGGCGATGTACGACGCCAAACATCGAGGCGGAGACCGGGTAGAGGCCGCTTGCGAAGAAGAGAATACTACAGAATAGGAGGTCACCGAGATGAAAAAAACGGCAACGCTATTGCTGGTGTTCATCGGACTGTTTTTCATGTCCGCGTGCGCACGCTCAACCACCGAGAAAATCATGGAGGAAATGGGGCCTACCGCGTTGCGCCAAGTGCGCATGCGCGTTAGTTTTGGGCTTGATGTCAACAGCATCGACTGGATTTATGAAGAGCGTTCCGACGCCGATGAAGAAAGGACAGAATACATTTACTATTTCGTTGTCGAACATGAAGCGGTCGAACATTACGCAAAAGTCGTCATCAGCAAAATAAATGCTCACTCCAGCACGCGCATTTACATGTTTGAGAGTGACGAAGACATGCGCGAGGATTACGATCTCACACTCGAACGCATCGAAACCGATGCAGCCCGTTATGAAGACGAGGAAACCGTCCATCATTATTACAAAGCCGGCTCGTTTGAAGGCCTAGAGATCACCGCCATTATGAGAGGGTAGTTTAGAATTAAACAGATTGATGCCGACGCCTTGGCGAGTCGGCGTCTTTTTTTGTGCGCTTATATATAAATATGGAAGGGAGGTTGTCATATAAGTTCAAGAGTAGTATCATGAACATGGTACATTGACATGGAGGTGGACGCGATGAACAAAGAGAAGCGAGCCGGCGTCGTCACGCTTTTTTTGGCGCTCTATGCATTTTGGCTGGTGCTCGCAAGCCGTTTCACGCTGGCGCAGCTGATTGTCGGCGTCGTTCCGCTACGTGATGTTAAACGAAATCGGATCGCTATCATACCTATTTGGGGTTGCGCTCCTTTACATGGTCACGGGGTATACCAACATGGGGCTTGTTGCCCAAACCCTTGCCGACAACTGGACGGCGTATCCAGCCAATGCCATGACTGCGATCGGGTTCATGGTTGTTGGCGTTGGCATCAAGGCCGCAATCTTTCCTTTCCACATGTGGTTGCCGGATGCGCACTCCACAGCGCCTTCAAGTTCAAGCGCCATCCTTTCGGCCATCGTTGTCAAAGTCTACATTCTCATCATGGTTAAAATTCTCTTCCGCGTCTTTGGCATCAGCGTCTTGGATTCGGTGCCG
>SLFZ01000010.1 GCA_007123975.1 Candidatus Izemoplasma sp.
TAATCCCAAAGCGGATCGGTCTCTTCGGTCTCAAAGACGCGAATGCCCGAATCCCGTACGTTGAAGTACGCATCCATAATCTCTTCGTGGTATTTGACGTACTCCCCGCGGTGGTTGATCAAGGTGCCGCGGGTGGCGTAGGCCAGTTCCATCAACTCGAGGTTGAGGAGGCGACCGTCGTACCAAATCCATGCGAGCAGCCGACCATAGGTGTCGCGAAATCCTGTGACAGAATCCGCTTCCACAACAATGGTTTGGGCGTTGTTTAAGCGTTCACAGGCGAACTCGGTGGCCTGGTATCCCCAGGGTTCCCACTCGGCGCTCGCTTCGGGTGTATCAATGCCTAAAAAGCGGACACGCTCTTCCACACCATCAATGATGAACACGGCGGTGTCGCCGTCTTCACAACTGACCATGTCAACGGCTTCGACCCCGTCTTCGAAGAAGGTTTTGCCTTCGTACTCGAAATCCATGGAGAGCCGGTCGGTCAAGCGGGTGGAGAGTTCACCGTTGCCCCCGCACGCGGCGAGGGCGAAGGCGATGCTTGCCAATAAGGTGGTGAAAAGGACTTTTTTAAGCATTAGTCAAGTTCAGACTCTAGCCAGTCGAAGGTGTCGTCGGGGTCGCGGGTCAGCCAGAGGTCTTCAAATCCGAGACCGCTGATGCGGCGGACGCGGCTCGATGAGTGGTTTCCGAGGTCTGGATCGCGCGGATGGGCGATGAAGGCATCGTCGTAGTTGTACCATGCTTCTTGGGCCATGGCGGTCTTGGTGCCTTGGATGAAGTATTGCTCATCGGGGTCGGTGCTGGTGATGAAGTCTTGCCAAATGTCGGTATCGTACGATGAGTAACGAACTGGCAGGTATTGGGCCGCAACGGCGATGTGGGCTGAGTTTTCAGCGTTGGTCGCGTGGCGGATAAAGAGCCAAGCTGCAAGGCGTTCGTAGTCGTTGGTGTCGGCGCCGATGGCAATGTTTGGTCCTTGTTGGACAACGCTCATCGGTCCCTCTTCAGGGGTCGCATGTTTTTGAATGGCCGGGATGAAGCCAACTTCAAAGGCATTGGCGCCTGAAGGAATGTTATACTGAACCCCGGCGCTTGAGGAATCGATCATGCAGGCGTCGCCGTTACGGAAACGGGTTGAGCCGTATTGGTCGTTCCATTCGGCGCGGGTTGAGACGATGGTGCGCGCTTCAAACATCTCGATGAGGTCCGCAAACATCGCGGTGGTCGCTGCGCGGTCTTCGATGAAGTGGATGCGGCCTTGTTGGTTCGTGTAGCCGATGCCCCACTGATGCGTGAAGTTGATAAAGGCGTTGGCACTAGAACCGATCAGAAGCAGGTTCGCACATTGGTTGGCGCCGTTGCCAACGACGATCGGTGCGATCTCGTTATGCAGGCGGTCCCATGTGACGACTTCGTCGTATTCGAAGGTGATCCCGTGGGCATCAAAGAGGGTCTTGTTGTAAGCAACGAGCTGGGTCGACTTCATGATTGGCAGCGAGTAGGTGTACTCGAACTGTTGGTTTTCTGCTAAGAACGCAGAAACAAAGTCGTCGATATCGTAGTCGTCATGCATGCCGTGTACCGGGTGCGCGATGTACTCATCGAGTGGGATGATCGCATCGGCCGATGCGTACTCGGCGTAGTGGTCGGGGTACCCCATAATCAACGCCGGTGCGGTGCCGCGGCGGATGAAGTTCGTCACGATGTCACGAAGGTTATCGTAGTTCCCTTCGTTGTTCAGAATGATGTTCACCATCGGATACATTTCGTTGAAGCTGTCGATGATGTCCTGAGTGGCTTGGGCGTTTGCGCCCTCACCGAAACCTGTGTACAGGTTCAGAGTGATAGGCATGTCGACGGGCAGTTCATCGGGAATGTTGATGTCGATGACGCGGCGTTCACGCGCGCCGCCGCAAGCGGCGAGGGCGATCGCGGTGACCGTCACCATGACCAAAAGCAATGCTTTTCTCATGTTTCATACTCCTCCTAAAGTTGTGTTTTCGTACGGTACTATTATATCGTACAACCGCTTTCATCGAAAGCGATATGAAGCCAGTTGCATATATTGACACTCATATGCCTTGATGCAAAATTAGCCTTTGATTCCGCTTCTCGACACGCCACGCATGATGTGTTTTTTCAGTAAGAAGAAGACGACGAGAATCGGGAAGGTGATGACGAAGGCCGCGGCCATTTGCTGACCGATGTACTCTTCTTGCGGCAAGAACTCAATCGCGGTGGCGAACTCACGCAGACCGTTTGAGACGAGGTTGAAAGCGGGTCGGGTTGCGACAAGGTTCGGCCAAATGAAGGCGTTCCAGGTTCCCATGGCGTTGAGGATAAGGATGGTGATGATGGTCGGGCGGGCGATTGGGACCATGATTTTCCACAGGTACTGGAAGTCTTTGGTTCCGTCAACCTTGGCCGCGTAGTATAGCTCATCAGGAACTTGTTTAAAGGTTTGGCGCAGGAAGAAGATGTAGAAGATGCTCGTCATGAACGGCAGCGTCATCGCGAGTATGGCGTGGTGGTACTGCTGTCCGACCATCTCAACCCAGCCGAGTCGGCTGACGGTGATGAAGTTGGTGATGACGAACATTTCGCCGGGGATCATCATCGTGGCGATCAAGAGCAGGAAGAAGAGTTCCTTAAACTTGAAGTTCAACCGCGCGAAGGCAAAAGCTGAAAGGATCGTGGTGATGATCGTACCGACGGTGGAAATCGCGGCGACGAGCACGGTGTTGGCCATGTAGCGTATGAAGTCGGGTGCTTCAGGCGCAAACATCGCTTCGTAGTAGTTGCCAAACTGCATGTCCCTAAATCGTAAGAACATGACTGGCACAGGGGAGGCGATCTTGTCGGGTGTCATTAAGCTCGTGAGAATCATCCAATAGAAAGGAATGATGACGAGCAGCGCGAAGAACGTCAGAATGGTATAGACGAACGTGTAGCGAACGACGCGCTTTACAATGATTTGCCTACGTGTATCGTAGGTGGTTTCGTTGTTTTGTGCACTCATTTTCATACCCTCCTAGTAATGGACCCGTTTCTTACTGACCCACATGTTGAAGACAGTCAGCAGGAGTGTCATGAAGAACAGCACGATCGCAGCGGACGCAGCCAAGCTGACGCTTCCGGCTGTGTAGGGCTCACCCAGTGCTTCATAGACCAACCCGACGATGGTCATTAGCTGTCCTCGATGCCCCATCTGTTCGCCGAACATACCGACGATGGCGGTATACTCTTTGAACGCACCGATGAACGAGGTGATTGTGATGAAGGCGATCATCGGTGAAAGCAAGGGCACGGTGATTTTACGGAAGACGCGCGAGCGGCTTGCGGAATCAATCCGCGCGGCGTCATAATATTGCTTATCGATGCTTTGGAGTCCACTGAGGAACACCATGATTTTGAAGGCCAAGCCGTTCCAGGTTATGAACACAAGCAAGGCGATCATCGAGAAGCGCCATTCCGCTCCTGGGGCGACCCAGTTGATCGGATCGATGCCAAACAGGCTAAGCAGGTAGTTGAAAAGCCCGTAGTCACGGTTGAAGATAACCGCAAAGGCAAGACCGACGGCGATGGCGTTGGTCACGTAAGGTAGGAAGAAAATCGTTTGGAAGGTGCCTTGAAGTTTCTTAATCGAATTCAACCACACGGCGATAAAGAGTGAGATGATGACCGACATCGGCACGGACACGAAGGCGATGATGATCGTGTTGCGAATCGCCGGCCAAAACTGACGGTGACCGATGACGGCTTCGATGTTGCCGGTTAAGGTCCACCCGGCATAATCACCATAGAGGAAGTCGTAATCGACCATGAAGACAATCATGAAGGTGTTGACGATGGGGTAAAAGGTAAAGACAATCAATAGGATGAGGGCGGGAAGGAGGTATATCCAGGCTTTAAAATCATGTCTTTCTTCTAACATGATTAGACGAGTTCTCCCGTTTCCTTATCAAACAGGAACATTTTGTGCGGCTTAACCGACAGTTTGATTTCGTCTCCCGGTTGGATGCGGTGGTCGGCATCCACAATGGCGCGGAATGTCTCTTTTTTCTCGGGAGCTGATTCTTCGATGCTTCCCTCTTCCTGGAGGCGTTTCATGTCCTCATCCACGTCTACGTCTTCGTCAACGTGGTTATTGTTTTCGTGCTGGTCTGGCCCTGCGATTTCAGGGTCAAATTTGCTGTATTTGGGGTCGGATGGTTTATCGATAATCAAGGTTGTGTCGCGTCCGATGGTTTCGACGTAATCGACCTTGACCTTGAGGCTTGAACGTTCGACAATCTTAAACCCTTCGGGGCGTACGCCGATGATGACTTCTTGGTCTTTTCTGCCTTCGGCACGGCCGAATTGGGCGTCGCCGACGATGACTTTCTCGTCTTTGATTTCGCCTTCGAACAAGTTAATCGGTGGGCTTCCGAGGAATTTTGCTACAAAGAGATTGGTGGGCTCATCGTAGACTTGTTGTGGTCCACCTTTTTGTTGCATGACGCCGTCGCGCATCAAGACGATCTCGTCGCTGATGCTCATCGCTTCTTCTTGGTCATGGGTGACGAAGATGGTCGTGATGCCCGTCTCTTTTTGAATCCGTTTGATCTCTTCGCGGGTTTGTAGGCGCAAACGCGCATCGAGGTTCGAAAGCGGTTCATCAAGCAGGAGCACGCGCGGTTCTTTCACGAGCGCACGGGCGATGGCGACGCGTTGTTGCTGGCCGCCTGAAAGCTGGACGGGTTTCCGGTTCATCAAATGGTCGATGCCGACCAGGCGTGCGTAGAAGTACGCGCGCTCAAGCGCTTTTTCTTTTTCCATCTTGATGTTTTCAAGCGGGAACATGATGTTTTGCCTGACGGTCATGTGGGGGTAAAGCGCGTAGTTTTGGAACACGAGGCCGATGCCGCGTTTTTCCGGTGCGACGTCGGTGACGTCGGTGTCTCCGAAGAAGATCCGTCCTTCGGTGGGCTTAAGCAGCCCGGAAATCATGTAAAGGGTGGTTGATTTCCCGCAACCGGAGGGTCCGAGCAAACCGACGAGTTTACCGGCGGGAATGGTGATGTCAAAATCCTTAACGGCGACGGTTTCCTCTTTGTTTTTTGCTTGGAAGACTTTGGTGAGTTTTTGTAACCTTATTTCGATAGTCTCCATGGTATCTAACTCTCCTTACTCCGTAAAAGTTTTCTTGGCAACATTTCATTATACAATAAAAACCCCGTGTTGGCTACAGGGAAAAAGCACGTCCCTGAGGATGCCCCAACCGAGGGAAAATCACGTGAAAAAAAGGCGAGAACTTCTCACCTTTTTATCCTGATGTGAACACCCCACTGGTCCAAAGCAACCAGAGGCCGACCAGGATGGCCAGCACGATGATGAGCTTCGCCATCGCTTTTACCAAGGCAATAATACCGAGGATAATGATGATAGCAAACAAGATTCCCCCGAGGAAAATCTCAGCGAATGAGAGCCCTTCAACGAAATTGGTAAAGGTCTCAACGTAATCCATAATGGGAGTGATGCGCTCTAACCAGTCAAAGAGCGGCCCGATGACAGGGATGTTTTCAAACATCGCGAAGATGGGGGTAAATAAAGAAAATACGTTTAACATTGAACCACCTCACTTATCTCATACTGCTATTATGACATAAAATCAAAAATATATACAAAGGAAATTCCCTTTATCAGTATTTTTTTCTTCCTTCTAAGGCTTTGAGAAGCGTCATGTCGTCGGCGTAACTTAAATTTCCGCCGGCCGGCAAGCCATAAGCGATGCGCGTGACCAATAAATCGGTCTTTTGAAGCAGGCGGTTGATGTAGAGCGCCGTGGTCTCTCCTTCTTCGCTTAAGTTGAGGGCGAGGATGACTTCTTGATGGGCGTCGTCTTTTAGCCGTTCGAGCAGTTCGCGGATGCGTAAATCTTCAGGCCCGACGCCGTCGCTTGGGGCGATGGCGCCACCAAGCACGTGGTAAAGCCCGTCGTACGTTCCGGTTTTTTCCACCACGAGAAGGTCTTTCGTCTCTTCGACCACGAGGATTTTCCGGCGGTCGCGGGTGGTGTCGCTGCATACGTGACAGACGGGTTTATCGGTCAAGTTCCCGCACGTGGTGCACGGTTTGATTTCTTCGCTCACGCGGTGCAAGGATTCCATAAACCCAATCACGTCGTCTTTTTCGAAGTGGTTGATCAAATAAAACGCGTAGCGTTCCGCGGTCTTCTTCCCGATTCCGGGAAAGCGCATGAAATGGTCGATCAGCGCACGGATTGCGTCGGGGTATTCCACGCGTTAAAACATCCCTGGCATGCCGCCGAGGCCTTGAGAAAATTGACCCATGGTCGCCTGTGTTTCGTCGTCGATTTTTTTCATGCAGTCGTTGATTGCGGCGATGATCGTGTCTTGAAGCATCTCGGCGTCTTCGGGAAGGTCGAATGCGTCATAGTTGATGTCAATCCGTTGCATTTCTTTGGAGCCGTTAAACTCGACCTTGACCGCGCCGCCACCGGCGGAGCCGTAAAACGTTGACGCTTCGAGTTCTTTTTGGGCTTTCATCATGTCTTTTTGCATTTGTTGGAGTTTCTTAATCATCGATGGGTTCATGTCTCATTCTCCTTCTTGTCTGGTTTTGACGATGTCGCCGAAAAGGTCTTTCGCTTCCTTGAGGCTTTCCGATTCGACGTCGGCATAGTCATCGCCGTTGTCACGAATTTCAATGAGTTTGGGATGGTCGACGGGCTCGAGTTTAATGAACTCGTCGTCGTCTTTGCGTTGTCGGAACTTCTTGACGTACTCACGGCTCACACCTTCCCAGAGCTCTGCCGGGAAAGCCATGAACATGATCGGGTGTTTGAAGTAGCGCTCAAGCAAATCGACGATGCGCTTTTTCAAATCCGGCGACATCAACCTATTACAAAGCGGATAGCTATCGTACGTCACAATCAACATCACGCCGTTGGTTGCGGCCAAGTTGCCTTCGGTGATGAACTTGGCGATTTCGAGGTCGTCGCCTTCGGCGAAGCGTTCGATGTCGTACCATTTTTTCACCATGTCGATGCGTTTTTCACGGTCGGCAGAATTGAGCACATCCTCGATGTAACGGATGTCGAAGGTGCGGTAATTCCGCTTCGTGTATTTGGCATGCATTGCCTTGAATTTATCTTCCTGCGTTTCTTCTTTGGGTCGTTCCGGTGCGGGTTCTTCCTTTTTAACGGGCGTTTCTTCCTCATCGGAGCTGTGATCGTCTTCCTCAACGGGCTCATCGTCTGAATCGTCAAACATCCGCCTGGCTTCTTCTTGGGCGTCGTCACGGGAGAAGCGGCTCGGGGTTGGCGCGCCGTCGTGTTCAAGGCGCTCAAAGCGTTGCTCGAGCGCATCGATGGCTTGCCGCATTTTCTCAA
>SLFZ01000083.1 GCA_007123975.1 Candidatus Izemoplasma sp.
AGTTCGCCATCGATGATGATGCCGACGCGATCACAGAGTTTCTCAACCACGCTTAAGATATGGGTTGAGAGGATGACGGTTTTGCCTTGGTCGCGGAGTTCTTGAAGGAAATCGGTGACGGTTCGTGCGGTCAACACGTCAAGGCCGTTGGTCGGCTCGTCAAAGACGATGTAGTCGGGATCGTGCACGAGCGACACCGCGAGCGAGGTCTTTTGCTTCATCCCCGAAGATAAATCGGCAACCTTCACCTCGGCGAATTTATCGATGCCAAAACGCTTAAAGATGTCATCACGACGCTTCGCCGCGACATCGTCGGCCACGCCGTGTAAGCGTGAGAAGTACTGATACAGGTAGTTCGGTGTAAAGTGATCTTCAAGCTTGAGTTCATTGGTCAAAAAAGCGATGCGCTTGCGGACGTCCGAAGGGTCTTTAAGGACGCTATAGCCGTCCACCGTGATGTCCCCTTCATCGGGCTTAATCAAGGTCGCCACACACCGAAGGGTGGTGGTCTTTCCAGCGCCATTTGGACCAAGCAACCCGAAAATCTCGCCAGGGCGTGCTTCAAAGCTAATGCCGTTCACCGCGATTTTACGGGTTTCATCGGTCTGTTCGATCTTCCGTTGTTTCCGGGAGAGTTTGAACGTTTTTTTGATGTTGTTGACGGTGAGTGATTTCATTGATTGCCTCCGTGTTTTAATGAAGAAAAAGCCACTTAACTAAGCGGCTTAGAACGATTCGATGTTGATGGTAATCTTTTTGTGTTCACGCGATGCGCTTGCGTATGCGATGGTGCGCACGGCGTTAGCGATGCGTCCGTTCTTGCCGATAACCCGTCCGAGGTCGTCGGGATGCACGAAAATCTGCATGGCAATGACGCTGCCGTCGTCGGACATCTTTTTGACAACGAGATCGTCAGGGTGGACGACAAGAGGCTTGACGAGGTCGTGAATCATTTGCTCATAGTTCACAGCCACCGACGATCACCCTATTTCTTGCCTTGTTTGTGTTTGGCGATGATGCCCGCTTTTGACAACATGTTGCGTACCGTATCGGTCGGTTGCGCACCTTTTTCCAGCCATGCAAGCGCGCGTTCCTCGTCGATTTTGACGGCGCTTGGTTCAGCTTTCGGGTCGTAGGTGCCAATGATTTCCAGATAGCGTCCATCACGCTTGTGCTTGCTGTCTGCGACAACCACACGATAGAACGGACGTTTAACGGTTCCATGCCGTTGCAGGCGAAGTTTTACTGCCATGAAGTATTCCTCCTTAAAGATGAATCACAGTTCTTGATTAGCATATCATGCCTCCGTATTGGTGTCAAGGTTTTTTTCTTGACACTCGTCGATATGGTACATGTCGCGGTCAAGCAATGACACCTCAACCTTGCGCACATGGCGTATCTTTTTTAGACGGTTCACTACGTTTTGCTGGTCATCGGCATCGATGTAGAGCACCGCATAGCGACGTTTTTTATGATAATATGCCAAGTTTCCGTGGTTTTTTATCTGCTTCAGCACCTTGGGTCGGTTAAAGTACACGATTATACTCATCCGTTCGTGCATGATAATCCTCCTTGGAGCGAACCGATGGCGTTTTTCACGGGAATGCGTGAGGACACAGCCTCCGCAAGTCGGTTCGTTAGGGTTTCGAGCTGCGTCTGCAGCGTTTTTTCGGCGTTGATGAAGTCAATGACTTCGGGACGACTGTACAAGGCAATGCGGGCTTTTTGAAGCGTTGTAGCACGTGCTTTGAAGTTCGGGTGGTGTTGGCCGTATCGCCGCACCGACTCAAACGCTTCTTTCGCCTTAGAAAACGCCGCCAAAAGCGGCCTGATGACGTCGCTTTCTTCCATTGCATCCCGTGCTTTTTGATAGGCACGATAGTCTTCGCCGCGCTTCATTTCTTCGACGACGTCCGATGTGAGTTCGAGCAATGTTTGGTCCATCTAATCACCTGGTGTCATTATAGCACAAAACGCCGGACAAACAAACGATATGTCGCAACACACGGTGTTTGACAACGGCCGCCATTAACCCTATAATATAGGCGACATCCGTCAGAAAGTAGGAGCCCTTATGCGACGACGTGCGACCCTCTTCATTGCGCTTCTTTTTCTTCTCGCAAACTTCTTGTTGCCTAATCCGCTGCATCTTTTGCGTGCGGACAGCGTTGAGCCACGCGTCGTGTATTTCTACAACGACATTTGCTCCAGTTGTCGGGATTTAGATCGTTCGGGCGCGCTGGATGACCTCGAATCCTTGGGTGTCATCGTGGAACGTTACGACACCATGACGTCACACGGCGCGCGCATGTTTCAGGCGTATCGCGCCGTCTATGACGTGCGTTACGCCGATACCATCCCGATTATCTTTGTGAGCGACACATACTATAGCGGCGTCGCAAACATCCGAAACAACATCGACGAAATCGCCAGCCTGGCGAGCCAACCGTTGTTGGACGTATCAGCGTATGCTCCGGAGCCCATCAGTTTTTGGGCGGCATTTTTCACCAGCGTGTTCTACGGCATCATCGACGGCATTAACCCTTGTGCGATCGCCATGCTTCTCATGTTTATTTCCATGGTCAAAGTCGCTGAAAAACGGCGCACACTCGCCATCATCGCATTTTCTTATATCGGCGCTGTTTTCATCACCTATTTCGCCATCTCCATCGGCGTCATGGCGGCGTTAGGCAGTTTAATGTTGTTGTTTATCCATCTGAGTCGCGTGCTTTATGTGTTGTTTGGTTTGTTGTTTTTGTTTTTGGCAGCCATCACATTTTACGACTACTTGGTCACGAAAAATCAAAAGTACGAGAAGATTAAAAATCAACTTCCCAAGTTTATCCAATCCTTTAATAAACGCGTGATGACAAAGTTGTCCGACGCCATCAACAACGAAGAAGGCAGCACCAAACAAGCCCTGCTTATCGTTGTCTTACCGTTTGTGACCGGCGTCATTGTAGGGGTTACCGAAGCTGCCTGCACGGGTCAGATTATGCTTGCCTTTGTCGCGCAGCTTGAAATCAGTTTCATCGGCGTTGGCGTGGAAGGAACCCGACTCTTCTTCCTGTTTATCTTTAACGTGTTTTTTATCCTTCCATTGGTCATCATCGCCATCCTTTCCATCCGGTCGAAGAACGTCATGGCCGTTTCTAACTTCGTGCGTGAACACCTCGCCGGCATTAAACTGTTCACCGCCATCTTCTTCGCGCTCATGGTCGTCTATTTCGGCTTCTTATTCTTTGGCACAGATCTGATTGTTATGCTGTACCAAAGCATTCGTACCTTGCTCACAGGAGGCTCATGACATGATTAAGAAAATACAGATCGAACATGATGGTAAAACCTTGTTCAAAGGAAACGTCATGAACATGCCCGTCAAGAAACAGGCCGTCGTCGACAAAAGTATCGAACTTTTCGACGACGATGACCCTTGCATTATCCATACATCCTATGTGGTGAAACACTTCGCCGAGGAGTTGGGCAACGTGCTGCATGAAAACAATGGCACCGTTGAACTGTCCAACCATCCCGATCTTCAGGCGTTTATGGATGTCGATGGGCAAGCACGCATCACCAAACTGAAATAGGAGGATTGCCATGCGTTATTTCGATTATGCCGCCACCACACCAACCGACCATGATGTGCTCACGTTGATGCACGAGGTTGCCAAGGCTTACCCCGGCAATCCTTCCTCGCTACACGACCCGGGGATTGCCGCAAGAAAACGTTACAACCAAGCTAAAAACGCCGTCGCCGAGCAGCTGAACACCACCCGTAAAAACCTCATCTTTACAGGCAATGGCAGCGAAGCGAACAACCTTGCCATCAAGGGGTTTTATCACCGGCATCCAGACGCGCGCATCATCACCACCGCCGTTGAACACAAAGCGACCCTGAGCACCTGCTTATACCTCAAAGACAAGGGCGCCGATGTCGTTGTCTTGCCGGTCAGCAGCGAAGGGAACCTTGACCTAGATGCCTTGAAAAACGTTTTAGAAAAGGATAAAAACCACTTTCTAACCCTCATCTACGCCAACAACGAGACCGGCTCTTTGCTCAACTGGGAACCCATCAAGGCTATCCTCGCACCTTACCAAGTAACGGTGCACCTCGACATGATACAGGCCCCCTTATATGAAGTCATCGACCTAGATACCCTCGGTGCGGACATGGTGAGCTTAAGCGGTCATAAGTTTCATGGCCCCCGTGGGGTCGGGTTGCTGTATGTTCGTGACGCCGAGCGAATTGATTCATTGATACACGGTGGAACCCACGAGTTTAAGAAACGCGCCGGCACCGAGAACCTTCCAGCCATCTGCGGGTTTGCGCTTGCGCTAAAAGAGGCCCAAGCCAACGCCGAAGCACATGCGAAAGAAACCACGCGCCTTGCCAAACGCTTGTTAGAGCGTCTGTACCGTCGTGGCATTGATTACCGTCTTAACGGCCAACCCCTCAATGCGAATCGCATCGACGCGATACTCAACATCGGGTTTGCTGGCGTCGACGCCGATGTGTTGGCTTTCGAACTCAACCGACTCGGCTTTTATGTCTCACTCGGCAGCGCCTGCGACGCAGGAAACATCGAACCGAGCCACGTGCTACAGGCGATGAACGTTCCGAGTCCTTACTTAGAGGGTTCGATTCGAATCTCTTTAGGAAAGAACCTCTCAAGCGAGGACATCGATGCCTTGGCGGATGCACTAGGCAACCTTGCCACATAAAAAGCGAACAATCCGTTCGCTTTTTTTACGCGTTCACTTTGTCGTCATACATCGCCCGTTCGGCTTCATCGAACAAGGCTTCATACGACATCGATGCGTCCGTTTTACATGCAACACCAACCGCTACTGAACACGGTATTCCTTTGAACATATGCTTCACCGTTTCTTCTTGGATACGGGCTTTAATACGACTCGCTTCTTCGCCGTCTGTCTTAGGCAGCAACATGATAAACTCATCGCCACCGTAGCGAACCAACAATCCATGTGGTTTATTCGCCTGGGCAATGACATTCGAGACCGTAATCAGCATTTTATCGCCCAATCGATGTCCGAAACGGTCATTCACTTGCTTGAGCCGATTGACATCCATCAGCAGCAAACTCATCGGCCAGCGATCGGCCGTGTCCAGCCGTGCGATATGTTCTTCATAAAACGCACGGTTCTTAAGGCCAGTTAGGGTATCGTGGTAACTCTTGTAGGCCAGCGTATTTCGCAACACTACCTGTTCTTCATGCACGTCGTGGACGATAAGCACCACAAGGGACACCGAAAACAAAAAGCCTAACACACCCATCATCGAAAGCAACAATCCTTGCATGCTCTCAATTGCAAAAAGCGGTATGTAAAAAGCAAATCCTACGCCAAGAAGCAAGGAGAATACCCCCACCAATCGAGCGTGGTTGTCGCCGCGCCGAATAAACAACACGCCACCGACAACAAACGCCACAACCGGCACCGAAGCATGCACGACCAAAAGCATAATTGGCTCCGTGATGATCATTGACAACCCCACCAAGAAAACTGCCACAACGCCAAGGCCGACACGATTCATAGAACGGTTGGTCGCAATGCCAAGCAACGCACAACTGGCTCGGTAAAACACATAGCCGCTAAACGCAAGCGCCCACATGTAAGGAAAGCCTAGCCACGCTTGTTCGGTGAGGATGCTGATATACAAAAAGGCATACGCAAGGGCAAGGACAGCCCAGTAATGCACCCATAGGATGATGTAATTGCGAGCTGTGTATAACGATCTAAGCGCATACATCACGCCTGCAAGAATCAGCGCGCCAATCAAAAAAGACATGGTCACCCAGGCGATAAAATCCATACGATCAGTCCTCCTTATCTGACATCAAGAGCGCTTCGATGTCCTGACTCACAAGTTCTCGCACCGCACCTTCAGGCAAATCACCGAGTTCAAGATTCCCGATGGCGACACGTTTTAATGCGATAACCTCAGCCCCAGCGGCTTTAAACATTCGTTTAACTTGATGAAACTTTCCCTCACGCACAGCAACCCGGGCCGCGCTTTCTTCCCAGCGAACAATGCGCGGTGGGTGTGGGGTGTACGGACGGTTTTTCCCGTCTTTGAGTTCCCGTGGTTTGCTAAAAACCTCTCGCGATGGCAGCCGGCCATCAACCACCACGTCGTATGTTTTATACACATGTTTTTTCGGTGCGATGATGTCGTGAACCAACGCCGTGTCGGTGGTTAAAATCAAAAGACCGCTTGCGTCTTTATCCAAACGCCCCGCAATGTGCAAATCTCGTCGCTGCATTGGTTTGGGCAAACAGTCTATAACCGTTCGATTCCACGTGTCTTTGCGCGCCGATACGACCCCGACCGGTTTATGCATCATGAGGACAAGGCGCGTGGGTGCACGCACTGCCTCATCATCACAAATAACACGGTCATGGTCTACGTTCACGTGCACATCGGGTTGACGAATGACGGTATCATTCACGCGCACACGACCTTGTCGTATCAACGCTTTCACGTCGTTTCGGGTTCCGAGTCCAGCGTGTGCTAGCCATTTATCGAGCCTCATGTCATCACACCTATCTACTATATTTTACCATAGTTAACCAGAAAAAAAGAAATCCTCAACGTGAGGACTTCTCAATGGCTTTCATGGTTTTATAAATTGGAATGCCGGTTTGGGCTTCAAAGGCCTTATCAATGCGTTTCTCCTCTGCTTGGTTGTTGAGGATGGCGCGGTAATTCGCATACCGCCTAAGCAAGTCTTCATCGCGCACCGCATCGCCCATCGCACGACGTTCAAGCAAGTTTAGAAATTCGACGATATCCATGATTTCCTCGGTGCTGTAGGCTTCGTAATCGATTGGGTAATCCATCTTAGTCACCAAAGCTGATGCCAATCGACTTGGCCGACTGCACCAACTGCCCCTTAGGATCGACGTATTTCTTGCCGCCGTGGCTCGTTTCACCGGACATGCCGTCGCCAACAACCTCGGTGAGCGGAACATGGTCGACTTCGCGACCACGACAGCGCACCATTTGGCCTGTCCCACCACTCATTAAAAGATGCACCGCTTCGACGCCGAAGCGCAAACCGATCATTCGGTCAAACTGGCTGGCGATGCCGCCGCGTTGAATGTAGGCGAGGTTTGAGTAGCGAACTTCGTGGTTATCGATCAACTTGGCAAGCTGACGTGTGATGATGTCGCCGATGCCTCCAAGGCGCACCGTGTCGGCCGAATCTTCGACGATTTCACGCACGTGAACCTCGCCATCAACCGGCTTAGCGCCTTCGCTCACCACGATGATCGCAAACGATTTGCCCATGCGGTCGCGTTCTTTGATTTTGTCGACGATTTTGTTAATGTCATAGGGGATTTCTGGAATTAAGATGACATCGGCGCTTCCGGCGATGCCGCCTTCAAGGGCGAGCCACCCGGTGTTACGACCCATCACTTCGACGACCATGATGCGGTCGTGTGAGTAGGCTGTCGTGTGGATTTTGTCAAGCGCGTCGGTAATGGTCTCTAAACTCGTGTTGTAGCCGAATGTGACATCGGTTGCCGGAAGGTCGTTATCGATTGTCTTAGGCACGCCGATGACGGGAACGCCTTTTCGGTGAAAGTCGCGAGCACTGGTTAATGTTCCGTCACCACCAACAACAATAAGCGCATCGACGTTTTCTTTCTTCATGTTCTCAATGGCCACGTCGCTCATGTCTTTGTAGATGGTTTTGCCATCAGCTTGCTTCACGGGATAGTTAAATAGGTTGTCCTTGTTTGAGGCTTTCAATATGGTTCCGCCCTCGTGCATGATGCCGGAGACGGCTTCTAAGTCAAGCACTTGAAAGTCGTTGTGGTACAGACCAAAATAGCCTCGACGATAGCCGATGACATCAAGGCCATAGGTGTTGATGGCGGTTTTGGTGATGCCGTTGATGACGGCGTTTAATCCGCTGCAATCGCCACCGCCTGTAATAATGCCGATTTTTTTTATAGGTTTCATGCGAACAACTCCTTATCGTACACCCATTATACTCTGAAAACGCCCCGCAAACAATACTCATGCCTTGACTGAAAACGCTTTTTCCCTTTGAAATCCCATGTAAGTTGCTAGGGAAACGACACGTTCTTTGGTATAATATGGTCGAGGTGAAACGCATGTTAACGATGAAAGACATCATTCGCGAAGGGCACCCGACCTTGCGAAAAAAAGCGGTTCCGGTCAAACTTCCACTGTCCGAAGAAGACGCGAAAACCCTTCGGGCCATGCGACAGTTTCTCATTGATTCTCAAGATCCCGAGAAGGCTGAAACCTATGAACTTCGCCCCGGGGTCGGTTTGGCCGCACCACAAATTAACATTCCAAAGCGCATGGTCGCGATCCGCACCGAAGACGAACGGTTTGAGACCCTACACGATTACTGCCTCATCAACCCGCGCATCGTGCGCCACAGCGTCGCAAAAACGTACATGCCCGGTGGCGAAGGTTGCCTGAGCGTGGACCGCGACGTTGAAGGGCTCGTTGAACGCCATCAGCACGTCACCATCGAAGCCGATGTGTTCAATCCTGAAAACGGCGATGTTGAGGCAAAGACATTGAAACTTCGCGGATTTTTAAGCATTGTTATTCAACACGAAATTGATCACCTCGATGGCATCTTATTCTATGACAAGGTGACGGCGTCACTTCCTGATGCGACGCCGGTTCGCTTTATTAACCCGAATGAAGACGACGATCAAACCAACCAAAAACCCAAGGAGGATCAATCATGAAATTGTTTATCGACACCGCCAACGTCGACCACATCCGTGAAATTGCGGCGCTTGGCATCTTAAGTGGCGTCACCACCAACCCGACCTTGATTGCCAAAGAAGGTCGAAACTTTCAAGACGTGTTAAAAGAAATCACCGAGATTGTCGATGGTCCAATTAGCGGCGAAGTCATTAGTCTCGAGGCCGAAAAAATGGTCAAAGAAGGCCGTGAAATTGCCAAAATGCATCCGAACATGGTCGTGAAAATCCCCATGACCGACGAAGGCCTAAAAGCCGTTAAAGCATTATCGTCCGAAGGCATCAAAACCAACGTCACGCTCGTTTTCAGTGTCAACCAAGCGCTTTTTGCGGCGCTTGCCGGCGCGACGTTCGTCAGCCCGTTCATCGGCCGCCTAGACGACACACTCGCCGATGGCATCACGCTCATCGAGCAAATTCGCGACGTGTTTGACATCTATGGACTAGACACCGAAATCATCAGCGCTTCCATTCGTACCCCTCAACACCTTCGTGATTCGGCACTCGCCGGAGCCCACATCGCAACCGTTCCGTATGATATCTTTAAAAAGTCGCTCAAGCACCCGTTGACCGACAACGGCATTAAAGCGTTTCTCGCCGATTGGGAGAAAGCATTCGGTAAACAATGACACCAAAGCGCGCCTGATGGCGCGCTTTTTTCATGAGAAAGGCGGAAGACCAAAGCCTTCCGCCTGTTTGCGTATGGGGTGTTGCGTTACGAGGGGTATTGCCACACGATAAGCAACCATACAATGTATCCAATGCTAATGATGAATGAGCTGATGCCGAACATACCGACGCCGCCTTCACGACGCTTCTTCTCTTGGTACTCGTGGTAATCGCTATACTTCTCGCGATAACGCGGGATAATCGAGCGAACCGCAAATCCCATGCTGATGAGGGCGCGATTAGCATCTGTCATCATGATGAGGCTTAGGAAGAAAAGCGGTATGCCGACGTAGGCAAGGGCGCTGGACAACGCGTGCCGGAACATCTCAATGTCGCGCTCGGTTTCGGCCAAATCAGGGTTGATGAGAAGCCGAAAATCGAGAATGCTTTGCTGTCCGACAAATCGCAGGATGATCAGCACGATGCCAAAGCTGACCACCAGCGTAATGAAAAACCGCTTCACTAGTCTTTCAGCTCTTTTTTGTACGCCTTAATCTCGGCATCGTTTGCGTAAACGAAGTGACCCTTCTTAATTTCATAAAGTGTCGGTTTGTCTTCAGCGTAATCGTGCATGCTTGGATCGTACTTGATGCGCTGACGTTGTTTTTCATAGTTCGGGTCGGGCATCGGCACGGCTGACAAGAGCGAGCGTGTGTATGGGTGTAATGGGTTCTTGAATAGTTCGTTCTTGTCTGCGAGCTCAACGAGCTTGCCGTAGTACATGACGCCGATGCGATCGCTGAAGTATTTAACGACTGAAAGGTCATGAGCGATGAACATAATGGTGATGCCAAGTTCATCTCTTAAGTCGTTAAGCAGGTTGATAACCTGTGCTTGAATCGACACGTCAAGGGCACTGATGGGCTCATCGGCGATGATGAACTCGGGGCTGACGATTAACGCGCGGGCGATGCCGATGCGTTGACGTTGGCCGCCACTGAACTCATGCGGGTAACGGCTGGCGTGTTCGGGAAGCATTCCCACGGTTTCAAGTACTTTGTTGACCTTCTTGAGAATGACTTTATTCGACCGTTCACCGGCGATACGCAAGCCTTCGGCAATGATTTCTTTAACGGTCATGCGAGGGTTCAAACTCGCAATCGGGTCTTGGAAAATCATCTGCATGTTTTTCATCAGTTCGGTGTCGACGTCAGCGGTTATTTTTTTGCGCATGCGGATTTCTTTTTTGTATTTCTTGATTTCCTCATCGCGCTCATCGTTGATGGCGTCGATGTCTTTTTGATGCTTCGCCTTAACCTCATCGATCATTTTCTTCTCTTTGGCTTTTTGTTCAGGCGATTTTGTGACGTCAGCAGCTTTGACGCGGGCTACCTCTTTTTCATACGAAGCCATGGCTTTTTCAAGCACGCCTTGGGCTTTCAGGAGGTTGTCAGAGTAGTCTTTTTCAAGTTTTGGGACCAGTGCGCCACGTCCGGTAATCATGTACTCTTTACGCATTTTCTTGTACTGACGTTTAAGTTGTTTGATTTTTAGTTTCGCCGCAGTAATGGCTTGTTTCCCACGAGCTTCACCGGTAATTTCACTAATTTCGTCCTGGATTTTTGTTTTGATTTGCTTGACTTCAGCGGCCGTACGCTTGCGTGTGCTGCGAATGGCCTCTTTCAAGCTTAGGACACCGGCAGAAATGCGTTTTCCCATGAAGAAAACTTCGCCATCGGTCGGGTCATACAACTTGATGATGGTTCGTCCGGTTGTGGTTTTTCCACAGCCTGACTCGCCGACGAGGCTGAAAACCTCACCAGGATAGATGTCGAAGCTGACGTCGTCAATCGCTTTCACGATCAATTTAGTGCGTCCGACGCCGCTTTTGAAGTACTGTTTGAGGTTTCTAACGCTAAGGAGCGGTTGGGTTTCCTTCACCATCAGTTACTCACCTCTTCTGAGCCTTTGGAGGTCATGCGCTCAATCCGATGTTTTACAACATCCGGCATGTCCACTTTCGGCGCTTTTTCGTGCAACAACCACGTGGCGGCGTAATGATAGTCGTTGACTTTAAAGAATGGAGGTTCTTTTTCGAAATCGATTTTCATCGCGTAAGGGTTCCGGTCGGCGAACGCATCCCCTTTCGGTGGGTAAAGCATGTTCGGCGGGGTACCTGGAATCGCGAATAGACGCTCGGTCGAATCAAGGTCCGGCATTGAAGAAAGCAAGGCCCATGTGTAGGGGTGCTTCGGGTTGTAGAAAATGTCTTTAGCCAAGCCAATTTCAACGATTTTACCGGCGTACATGACGGCAACACGGTCAGCCATGTTGGCGACAACACCGAGGTCATGGGTGATAAAGATAACCGAGAGGCTACGCTCTTGTTTAAGTTTCTTAATCAATTCGAGAATTTGTGATTGGATTGTCACGTCGAGCGCGGTCGTCGGCTCATCACAGATTAAGAGGTCTGGGTTAGCCGTTAGGGCGATGGCGATAACGATGCGTTGACGCATGCCGCCCGAGAACTGGAACGGATACTGCTTGAGACGTTTTTTCGGTTCGGGGATGCCGACTTCGTTCATGACTTCGACGGCACGCTCGGTGGCTTCTTTGCGCGTCACTTTTTTCACGCGGCGCAACATCTCGCGTTCGTGCATGATTTCTCTACGAATGGCAGCGCGTTCTTTGAGTGTCATGCCGGTTTTGAGTTGGGTCTTAATCTCAGCGATGCTTTCGTGACTGTCTGCTTTAGCCTTCTTAATGTCTTCTTTGAGGCTGCGCTGTTCAGCCGGCATTTTCGCTTTCTTGAGTTTGTCTTTCAAGCCTGCTAAGGTTTTCTTCAGTGCTTCTTTTTCTTTTTCAATCTTCGCTTTATTGACGTCGATTTGGTTTTGAGGAGGGCGTTCAAACTCAAGCTTTTTCTTAATCTCCGCAATTTTCTTGTTCGCTTTTTCCTTCGCCTCATCCCACACTTCGTCGACTTCAGCCTTCGCTTCTTTTTTTCCTTCTTTAAGCGCGATGCGCGCATCGTGAAGTTTTTTCTGGAGGGCTTTCATGTCTTTGTGGAATTTGGCTTTGGTTTCGCGGATTTCGTCGGTGTGATCAACATCTTTTTTCGGAGTTGAAATCTCTTTGAACGTTGCTTTCGCTTTTTCACGTTCTTCGATGATGGCCGCAGACTCGGCTTCATAATCTTGTTTGTGCTTCGCTTCGCGTTTTTCAAATTCAGCCTTTTGCTTGGGATCTTTACGGTTTAGTTCTTCTTTCATCTGGCGCATTTTTTCCATGAAAACACTTTTGGCGTTCACACGCGCGGTCGAAAGACGGTTCATCTCTTTGTCAAACTCCAGGCGCTCGATCTCGAGGGTTTCGGGGTCGATGCCTTTTTTCAAGGTGCTGATGTCTTTGCGGAACTGTTTCTTGGTTTTCTTAATCTCAACTTTGGTGTTAATGACCTCCATGCGCATGCGATGCACGAGGCGCTTATAACGGTTCTTGAGACGCTTACCGTTAATCAGCATGCCTTCGGTGATTTGTTTACCGATTTTCATAATCGGGTTCAAACTCGACATCGGATCTTGGAAAATCATGCCGATTTTGTCGCCGCGAATGCGGTGGAAGTCTTCTTCGTGAATCTTCGTCAAATCTTGACCTTCGTAGATGATGCTGCCACCATCGATGATGCCGTTTCCGGCAAGGATTCCCATGATGGCACGGCTGGTGACCGATTTTCCGCTTCCGGACTCACCAACGATGGCGAGCGTTTCGCCTTCTTCAAGGTCGAAGCTGACGCCGCGAACGGCGCGAACCAAGCCTTGGGTTGTACGGAAAGAGATGGTCAGGTCTTCTACTTTAAGTTTAATGTTCTTATCAGCCATCTTATTCTGACCCCCTTAGTGACGGATTGAAGGCATCGCGCAAGGCGTTACCAAACAGGTTGAAGGTAATCATCAGAATCGAAATGACGATTGCCGGGAAGATGGTCAGGTATGGACGGTTAAGCATCGCCGCTTGCCCGTCAGACAGCAACACGCCGATGGAAACCCCTGAAAGTTCAAGGATACCAAAGAGCTTAAACGACTGTCCGTGTCCGATACCGAATCCGAGGTACGAAAGCGCGGCTTCGGTAAAGATAACAGCGGGAATCATCAGGATGCTCGCGGTGATGATGGTGCCGATGCCGTTAGGCAGGATGTGTCGGAAGATCAAGCGTGAGTCTTTCGCGCCCAAGGTGCGGGATGCGAGGACATATTCACGGCCTTTGTATCGATAGAACTGGGTCCGCGTGACACCGGCCACGCCAATCCAACCGGAAACAATCAAAATGAGGATGAGCGACAGCGCTCCCGGACCGATAAGGGCCATGAAAATCGATAAGGTAACAAGCCAAGGAATCCGTCCAATAAGCTCACTGAAACGTTCCATGACCAAGTCAACTTTACCGCCGTAGTAACCGGAAATCGAACCGTAGATGATGCCGACGGTGATGTTAATAAATGAAGCGATGAAACCAAGCATCAACGAGGTGCGGAGTCCGAACCAGGTCAAAGCAAACATGTCTTGACCCATGTTGTTGGTTCCGAAGATGTAGTATGGTGGTGTGTCATAACCCATTAGGACGCCAAAGTTGATGAATACACGGTAGTTGTAGAAGAAAACGCGTTCACCCGTGCGCGGGTCAATCTGACTTCCGGCATCGATGCGCTCTTCAACGCGTGTGAAGACGCATGGACGTTCTGGGTCAGGTGAATCGAAGCCCCATCCATCGGGGTTGCCGTATGGGTGCTCAACGATTTCACAACGGTCAGCGTACTCTTCAAGTAAGCGGTCATATTCACGTCCACCGTACGTTCGACGGCGTTCGCCAAATGCGGCGCCGTATGTATCGTAAATGAAGTTTGCACTAAGAATTTCAGCGTTTATACGGCTCTTGTAGCCAGTTCCTTCACCGCTAGCGCGGGTCCAACGTGCGAGCGCCCATCCATATTCATGGAAGTGTGGCTCTTCTTCTCCGTCATGATATACGCTGACGGATTCAAGCGTGATTTCAAGATCATCTGACTCTGATAACAACGCGAAGCGGATTATCGAATTGAATTCATCAGTAATCGTTAAGGAGTCAAACACAAAAATCTGATGCGTGCCCGCTTCGGTGATTTCACCGACTCTTTGGTATACATCATATTGGTTGAGCACAAGCACAGCAACCGTTGCACCTTCAGTGATTTCGTCAATAACGAACTCAATGTAGCTATTTTCACTTGAATCAAACTCAGCAACGTTTTGGCTAGCGATGGTCGTGTTAAAGTTGCTGCTTGTTGTGTCAAAGTCGACCGAACTCACTGGCGTATTAGCGTCGCCAAACTGTAGATCCACGTCTTCATGTATCGTCGCAGTACGGTTTGAAAACTCAACTTTGATACGCGAATCAAACGCTTCGGTCACGTCGTTCATGACGTCAAACACTTCAACTTGATAGGTTCCTGGTAGTGCGTCGGCGCCTGCTGCGTCAAAGAATGTATCAATCTTTGTGTAGTTGTCGCCACCATCAAGGCTTACGAGGACGCTCATGTTACGAACGTTTGAGTTTGCAGGAATAACAACATTGATAAACGGGTTTTCATCGGGATCAAAAGTAAACACGTCATCCGACATCACCGTAATCAGTCGATGCTCTCCTTGGAAGCCGAAGATGACTTCGCCACCGTAACACGCCGAATCACGCGTACCAAATCCGGTACACGGAACAACTTCGTTAGTGAGCGTGTCCATGTCAATGTGCAAGTGACGGTAGGTCACGAACGTGGTGCGCAGTTCAGCGGGTAGGTAATCCGGCACGGTTTGGTACGGCAAACCGAGTCCGGTTTCTGGGTCGATGGTGGTTCGGTCTACACGAACCTCGCTGACTCTTGCGCGTCCATCCATGATTCCCCAGCGTTCAAAAATGGGCCAGCGCGGTGATAGGTTTCGTATATCTTCGTGCACGCCCGTGTACGCTTTGGTGGTCGTGATCGGTACGATGACGGCTAGGAAAATCATGGTGAAAAGGATGATTGAGGCAATCACATTTGTTTTATTGCGCGCGAAGCGTGACATCGCATCGCGGAAATATCCAACGGGTTTGGTTTCGAACTTTTTGTCAAAAATCTTTTCGTCTTTATCCACAAGGGCGAAATCTTCTGACGTAAAGTTCTTTAGTTCGTCTTTGTTGTAGTTCGCAGCCATTATTTTCTTGCCCCCATTCTGATTCGCGGGTCAACAACGCCGTACGATAAGTCAACGAGCAGAACCGCAAAGAGGCCGATAACGGTGTAGAATGCAGTAATACCCAAAATCAGATCGTAGTCGTAGTTGTTTCGTTCCATGGCGTCGATGAAGACGCGTCCAGTACCCGGAATGCTGTAGATTCGTTCGATGATGACCGAGCCACTGAGGAGCCCAACAAACGATGCAATGATTGATGGAATCAGCGGAACCATTGAGTTGCGCATGGCGTGGCGTATAACCGATTGACGGTAATTTAAGCCTTTGGTGCGTGCCAATAACAAGAACTCGGACGTTAGCACTTCTGTCAGCTCGGCGCGTGTCAGACGCGTTAGGCCGGCAATAGAGTTAAACGAAAGCCCGAGCACAGGAAGCACCATCGAGGTGAAGCGGACGGCCCCCGTGGCATGGGCGGGCGGAAATCGCCGAGGCAACCATCCAAGTTGATAGCCGAAGGTGAGCACCAACAGCAGCATCACCACGAAACTCGGGATGGAGATAAAGATCATAACACCGATGGATATCACGTTATCGGTGAGTTTATCCTTTCTTAGTGCTGCCCATATTCCAAGGGCAAACCCAATCGGAATATAGAAAAAGAGCGCCGTGATGTTCAATCGAACGGTGACAGGAATACGTTCAGCCAAAATATCGAACACAGGGCGGTTGGGTTGAACACGGGACGAGGTGCCCCAGTTCCATTCAGTGGCAATGTTGGTAACCCATGCGAAATACTGTTGCCCAATGGGAACGGGTTCAAAAATACGGTACTGCGTTCTCCGTTCATTGGTGATAGGATCGCGGAATGTTTCGCGTAGATACTCTCCGTTTCTCATCCGGGGATAAGTGCCTTCATCCAACTGACGAATAACGGCGGGATCACGTTCAACGCGCTCGGTAAAAAATCCATCCGAGACCTGACGAGCATACCATTGAGAACGCTCATCTGTCTCCGTCGGCGGATACACAGGCGCGCTTTTCAAAATGATGAAGTTCATTGAGAGAATGCTCGCCATCATGATGAAAATCCACACAATCCGGATTAATGTGTACCTTAACATAAGGATTCGCCTACTTTCTAAAAGTTTCGAGTTGTCCAGGGTGGTAAGGTGAATATTGTATCAAGTTTTGCGAACGTCGTGTGGGTCGCGTGCGATGCATAAGCGTTCACATCGATGCCCTTGTCTTGAGTTAAACCAATTGATGAATAAAGAATCACCGTGTCTTTCATTCATGAATTCGCATAAATCAAAGGAACGCACAAACGATAAAACATCGTATCCCTTCTACACGGGCCGGTGCGGAACGCATGAAAACGCATCTTTTGCGTCACCGCGCTACGCAAAACGGTGTTGGTCGCAAAACGGGTGGTACAAAAAGGGGAAAGCCCCTTTTATAAACATTATGCAAACCACCTATGCACAATGCAAAGATGGTTTGCATAGCCGTTTTAAAAATCTTTTCTTTTGAAAGCGATTAGGAAGGAATAACCGCGAGGGTTATTCCTTCGCAAAATCGTTTCGGCTAACGGTTATAATGCGTTAGCGTTAGTCTTGAAGTTCCATACCTTTGTTGACGAATACGGTTCCAACAAGGGCACGTTGAATGGCGTTGAATGACCAGATTTGTGTTACAAAGTCATCCACTTCAGGATCGAATACGTTAACGGCAATGTTCGGACTAGAGGTGTCAATGCCCCAGTTAAGGGTAAATCCACCACGGTTGTCGTCGGCGAAGACATCCATGAAGCTCGATGCGTTAAGGGTTCCGCCTGCGATACCACCGATTGAGAGGTCAAAGCGACCTTCCATCATCCAGTCGAAGTAAATGCCTGGGAAGTCTTTAGGCTCAACAATGACTTCGACGCCAATGTCAAGATCTTCATGGTAGAAAATCGATTCGAAAGAGTCTTTGATGAACTCACCGAAGGCAACTTGTGCGTCGCTTCCGCTGAAGATCAAGAGTTCGAGTTCAATGGTGTCGCCAGCGCTGTAGTAGCCAGCTTCAACCATTTCTTCGACAGCAATTTCAAAGTTGAACAGTGCACGGTCAGGCGCAAATCCATAGGTTTCAGGCGAGCGACCTTCAGCAACTAAGTAGTGCTGGTCGGTGACGCGGAATGAAAGACCACTGGCGGGCTCAACCATGTACGCTTCAGTGTAGAGGAATTGCTGTGGTGCAGAGGTGACCAGTACGTCGAATGCGAGGGTTTCGCGGTCAATCGCGTAGTACATCGCAAGTCTGAACCACTGGCTGGCAAGAATCGGTTCCGGCGTGAAGTTGCTGTCCGGGAACATACGATCTTGACGGTATTGGTTTTCAAGCATGTTGATCATGAGGCGGAACGTGGTCGCACCAGGAATACGGCGCATGCGTGGGTCATCTGCATTGTCTTCGTACTCAGCGCCCGGTACACCTACGCTGTCAAGTCCACCAGCAAGGAACTCTTGGAACGCAACTTCAGCGTCAGCGATGATGATGAAGTTGATGCCGGTGATGCTGTAACGGTCAGGTGAGTGGAAGTTCGGGTTTTCGCTAAGTTCGAGAACTTGGTCAGGTTCGTAGTAGTCGAGCACGAACGGACCATGGTATGCAGTGGTGTCTGCAGTGGTTCCGTATGCTTCGCCAACTTCTTCATAGAGTCCGAGGTGAATCGGAGTCATAACGAACGATGACAGCCAGTAGATTACGCCCCACTCATCAATTGTTTCAGCAAAGCGGAACTCAAGTGTGTAGTCGTCAACTGCACGGAGACCAACGTCTTCCCAGTCAACGTCGCCATCACGGTAAGCTTGGGCGTTGCGAATCTCTTGCGGCGGTGTCATGAAGTCGCCTCCACCAGAAATGGCACGGAACCAACCTTCGTCAATAGCTAACTTGTAAGTATCGATGAAGTCGTGTGCATCAATGTCAGTTGTTAGTCCATCTGTGTCAGTGTCTTCGTGGAAAGTCCACACGAGGTCTTCACGCAGGCTAATTTGCCATGTGGTCGCTACTTCAGCGCCGGTCGGCAGGACTTCAACGTCCATCGGCAGAGGCATGTCGGCTGCCATTGAAGGCAGAACTTGCCATCCGTCGCGCTCTTCATTGAATTCGAAATAGAAGAGGTTGTCGAGGAACATGCTGATGACGTCAGAGCTTGTAGCATCTGAGTAAATCCATTGGTGCAATGTGTCTGGGTTTTGTCCGAGGCGGAGGCGGAATGTGAACTCACCAGCGTTACCTGGGTTGCCATCAGGCATGGTAACGGTTGAGTCGTCTTCCGTCAAAGTACCACGGAGGGCAGAGAAGCCCATAACCGGTAGGTACTCGTCAACCGGGAGGTCAAGGCGATCACTGTACATTGCGAAACCAGCATTTGCGAATACCGGTACGCCACCGTACATGGTCTCAAGCAGAGAAGCCTCAAGAGCAGCAAACAGGTTGTGACGAGTGTCCATGCCAGCGAATTGGTACGAAATTTCGCCGGTTGGGAAGCGGCCCAGAATTGGTGTCCAATCTTCGCCACCGTCAACATCGATGGTGCGTGCACGGAAATGCGTTTGACCTTCGAATGTGAAGTGGTAAACTACTACGTATTCACCTTCGCGGTATTGGTCGATGTTGTCGAGGTATTGGATTAGGTGAGTGACGTCTGTTCCATCAACGTGGGCTCTAACGCCACGAAGACGATCAAACTTCTCAACACCGAGTGAGAACGGTAGGTCATCCTCGTCTTCCGGGAACGGGTTGGCGCCAAAACCGAAAGGTCTAACGATCGCGGTGTCGACACCTTGCCATGAAACGTCAACGACATCTTCAGTCTCAGTTGGATCCGGGGTGTCTACTGGTGTTTCATCAGGAGTAGTCGGATCCGGGTCAATTTCGCCATTACATGCTGCAGCCGTAAAGGCAACAAGACCAAGTGCTAAAACTAGTAAAAATTTCTTCAAAATTATATCTCCTCTCTTTTTTTTGGTAACGTGATCCAAATTTATATAAAATCTCACACACTCCAAACCCAAGGGTTTAGCGATGCATGAAACTCTATACCGAAACTGGCGAAACAAGTGTGCGTCGTATTAGACGCGGCACTTTTGAGTAATTATATCACTTACGAGCGGCTAAGTAAAGTGTTAAAGCGTTCAGTTGCACAAACACGGCACCATGCTAAGGTGGCCTTCTTAACCGCTAATCACATTATAATATATACCCTTTTTCGTTTCAAGCGGAAATCACCGAACATATGACATGATACGCATATATCTAGGTCAGATGCATTTCGTGGAGGAATGTCTTGTGATAAATAATGCGCGCGTGTGCGCGCGTATTTATGATTTGATATGTAACGGTATTTATCTTAGGAACGCCAATGTGCATATTGTTATGATTGCCGACACACATTTCGCTTAGATACAAGCATAACCAAGCACGGTGATGGCGTTATTTGGGAAATAAAGTAAATCATACCTTGTACGCTTCTACCGTGTGTTCACTGTGCAAAACACTTCAAAAACGATGATGCTTTATCGCTCGCAACATCTTTTATCGTTTATTCCCCGATCGAACCGTGCAAGCGCAAAAAGCTTTCGATGACAACCAACCGCCTATAACTTTCCGCGGCTCCCACTTTAATCATTAAAGCAACGTTTCGCAGTTCTTGTCTCAACCTGCCTAAAAAATCTGCGTGTTGATACCCTTGCGGTATGTTACGCATCATGCAAAAAAAGCGAAGCCGCAGCTTCGCTTCCCACCACTATTTTGTATCAATTGATTCGGGACGATGCCACAAGTATCCTTGTTGTATCGTGCAACCCAACCCAAGCAACGCTGTTTTTTGCGCTTCGGTTTCAACGCCTTCCGCAACAACCACCTTCCCGGCATGGGTAACAATTTTATGCACCATTTTGACGATTTCGCGACTTCGCATGTTATCCAAACTCGCGGTAAAGACGCCGTCGATTTTCACGATGTCAAACGACACAGAATCAAGCACGGCGAGTGACGAGTACTCTCTTCCGAAATCATCTAGCGCAATCAGGTATCCCGCGGCTTTGTATCGGTTGATGCTTTCCACGCAGCGTTCAAGCGCACCCACAAAAGTGCTCTCGGATACTTCAATGCTGATCCAAGACCGTTTAAGGTGATGTTTTTTGACAGCTCGATTCAGATGTGAAAGTCCTCGAGAATCCATAAACGTCTCCGGTGTGATGTTTAGCCCGAGAACCGCACGCTTGTATCGTGCTTTCTTCCGCAGAAGCGCAAACTGCTCTAACGACTTTTCAATCATGTATCGATCGAGCCGTGCAAGCAAGTTCGCGGATTTTGCTAAGGCGAAGACATCTTCCACATGTAGGTCCGATAATGCAGGAGATGAAAACCGTGCAAGCTGTTCAACAAAAGCAACGTCGTTGTTTGCCGCATGAACAATCTCTTGAAAGTGAACAGCAATGCTTCCCTCATCCAACGCGTTTCGAAGCGCGTTTTCTCGTTCCATCCTTAGCGAGACTTGGCGACTCATATCGGCGTGATACCGACATATGCGTTGTCCCTCTTTTCGACAACCTTGCATCGCCAGATTGGCAAGAGATACCGTGGCTTCAAGCGTACTCGCATCATCCGGATAGACGGCGTATCCAATGTGAGCGTCTAACTCCATCGTCGTACCGTTTAATCCGATATGCTTTGGCATGGACTGTAACACGTGGTCAACTAAAACATGCACATCGCCGTTCGCCGCGTCGCCAAGGAAGACGACCAAAAACTTGTCAGCTGAAAAACGGCTGGCGATGACATCGCCGTCACCGAGCCTACACAAGCGTTCACCAATGGAACGCAAAACATCGTCGCCAAAGGCATGGCCAAAATAATCGTTCACACGTGTGAACCCGTCGATATCCAAAAACACAGTGACGCCCATGGTGGCATCGCTCGTCTCTAAATGATGAAAGAGACCTTGTTGGTTGAGAAGCCCGGTTAAATAATCGATGTATTCTGCTCGAGCAGGCATTGATGTGTCATCGACAAAGCGGGTTATTTCATGGCCACTGGCAATGATTAGCTCAATCTCCATTGACGCATCAAACACCGCTTCAAATGCCCAGAACACAATATGAGCATTTGCGCTTTTGCCGATGCGCACAACGCGATGCGCACTGTAATCTTCAGTAATTTCATCCAACAGTGATGTGCGCGTCGTTCCAAACACACGCTTAAACCACCTATCCTGACCTTGATCTAGGTCCTTGATAGATGTATCAAACAGCGCAAGCGTCGTATCGGACGCAAACGTGACGGTGCCATCAGGGTCAAGATTCACCAACAAAGCACGGTCAAACTTATCGTTTTTTGGAGGAACCGATGACGACGATACGGAACCAACACCGTCGTGATGAACGTTGGCATCAATCATGTTGATTCCATAGCCAAAGGCCAACTTAGGGTATCGTAAGCGTTTCAAGCCATGAATCGTCACATCCTGTAAACAAACCTGTACGCGTTTTTGACCTCGCAACGTGAAATAGGTTTCCGACTGGCATGATTCTGTCTCATCGGCGATGCGGCGTGTACGCAAGTAAAAAAGCGTCATGACCAATCCGGTCAATGTCGCGGATAACCCCATGCTAGCCCACAAGGCATAATGTGTTTGCGTGATGGTGAATGCTGCTAAAAAAACCGCCACCAACACTGGAACGATCGCCATCGTTTTACGAATCATCGCCTTCACCTTCTTGTTTATAACCTGATCGCTGTCTCGCAGAGCGATAACCCCTTGTATCATCATAATAAAAATATCCACCGAAAATGAACATGGCGGATATGTCGTAGTTTTTAAAAGGCAGCCTTTTTTGGCTGCC
>SLFZ01000049.1 GCA_007123975.1 Candidatus Izemoplasma sp.
CACCGCGAACGATATGATAGCGGGCCAAGCTTTTCATTGACGACCGATAAATCCGCATGTCCCCTTTGATTTCAGAAAAGTAGCGTGTTTGCTTGTTCATTTCCAAAAACGCCGGGAAACGGTTCATGTAGATGTAAAGAATCTGCTTCATGGCTTTGGTCGTCATGACCCTGACAAAGTTGTTTTGGTTTTGAAAGCGCCGTTGCGCAGCATCAAAGTAGGTTACGCTACGTTTAAAGTATCGATAGTCGCTCAAATCCATTGAGCCCAAGATGTACTCGGCAATGGCTCGTTCGTTCTCGCTACTTGTTAAGGTTAGATGTTCCTCTATGGCTTCCCGTCCCTTGTCTTTATTGTTTTTAAAAAACGTCCAATAGATTCCACTTTCAAGGAGGAAAAGCGATTTTTGCGTTCGGCTAAATGCGGGCTTAAGCACCATGAGTTTCTGGAAAAGCGCTTCGTACCAATCAAGCCGAACACGAAGGTGCATGGTTGCCATGAATGCCATTAAATAAAAGTCGACAAACACATCGCTCGACTCATAGGTCTTTTGATGCGCCATGAGATGGTCGAAGGCTGCCTCCGCCGCTTCATAATTGACATAGATGATGTGGCGATACAAGCGTTGGCGATATTGATGATACCGCTCAACGTCGTCGATGTGTGTGACATGGTGAAAATCGAGCGCTTTTTCAAGCGCCAAAAGCGCCCCCTCCGAAGGGGTTACTAGCCCTTGTTCAATGCGGTTGATGGTGCTATGGGATACGCCTGAACGCTCGGCGAGTTGCCGAAGCGTCAGTTTTTTTTCGGTGCGGAGCAGGCGTATTCGGTGGTTGATGGCGCCAGGCGATTGCATGGTGGCGTCCTCCTTTATGACCGGTTCGTCATACAAACCGAGTCCGAAGCACCAACGCCTTGTTGTCTTAGGCGTTGTGCTATACTGTCTTTAGGATGTGATAATGATGTTACCGGCTGTCTGGCAAGCTCAAAAAAAACCTAAAGCGTTGCTTATGTGGGGCGCGTTGTTCGTGTTCCTCTTTGTGCTATACACTTTGTTTGATGTCATCGCCAACGGCTCACTCGGCGCGTTGCTCAACGATGTCGGCCCGGGGCTGTTTGGGCTGCACCTTATCGTGAATGCGTCGCTGGCGCTTTTAACCAGCTCGCTAATGTCGTTGACACACATCAACATGCAGCTTCATAAACGGGAACCCGCAGGCAGCAACTCGGTTCCTGCGCTGGCGTTTTTGTTCGCGCTTTTTACCTTCGGATGTGGGCCATGCGTCGTGGCGTTTTTAGCCGCCCTAGGCATCGCCTTTACACCGCTTGTCCTCGGTCCTGGCAACCTAATATGGAAAGCGATTCTTCTGCTGTTGGTGGCACTTGCTTACCTCTATATTCTCAGAAGCATCCATCGCACAACCTGTAAAGTCAATCGAGAACCCAAACACGGCTAAGCCGTGTTTTTTTTTTTATGGGTAGGTTTTTCGTTCTGGAATAACACCGCGAACGCCACCCGTGGGGTCATCGACATCGCCACGTTGCCTCGGTATCACATGCAGGTGTGCGTGAGGTACGGTTTGGCCTGCGGCGAAACCGAGATTCATCCCGAGGTTGATGCCGTCGGGATGCAGGGTGTCATCCAAATGACGCTTCACCGCAAAGAGTGCGTCGTCGATGGCTTTACGCTCTTCTGGACGCAAGTCAAAATACGACTCGACATGCCTTTTCGGCACGATAAGCACATGGCCTTTTGACACGGGGTACCGGTCGTAAAAGGCCACGACATGATTGTTTTCATAAAGCAGGTTTTCACGTGATTCACAAAATACGCATGCCATGTGGTGTCCCTCCTACTGCATCGTCGTTTGGACAATGTCAATCATTTCACGCGTCAAGCCGTAGGCGTCTTTATAACGACGCCGTGATACAAGATGCTCGCGGTACAGTTCAAACGCTAACTCCAACTCAAAGAATGCGTTGGACGCTTTCGCCGCTTGATAGAATTGACGGATTGCGGCCTCTTCTTTGTCCGGGTCATGGACGGTTTTGTTGTCGTGGATGCGCAGGTAATTGATTGCGCTCTCGTAAAGCCGGTTGCGGTCAAACATCGGCGCCGCCTTGGAAATATCTTTCAGTGTTTTGGCCAGTCGACGCTTATCGTCGAGGCGAAGGTAGGCATACCCTGTGATGGCATACCACTGGAGGGTTCGATACTTAACACCCTCCGCGACCTCAATGGCGCGTTGATAATCGCCGGTTAACATGGCGTGAATCGTCAGATAAATCAGCGCGGTTTCTTTGAGCCACATCATGTCGTTCGACTCAGCGAACCGAGCGACATCGATAAACGCCTGATCGGCTTTTTTGTACTCGTAAAGTTTCATCCGGTTGACGGCGATGTACATCCGTGTATACACTGCGCGTCGCGTGTTTGTCGTTTCTTCAAATCCTTGCATGGCTTGCGTGAACGATGCGTTCGCTTCATTGATGCGGTAGGTTTCACTTTGCGCACGCCCGAGAAAGTAATCTGCTAATGAGGCATATCGAAAATCTCGTGTCGCTTCCATGATTGTCTGCATCGCCGTTTCGCATTGCTGAAAATCGTTTTTCAAATAGCCATGCATACCCCGGTATAACGAAAAAAGCAATGCTTCATCTTCATCCATTAACCCGACGATTTGTGAGAGCCACTCAATGGCTTCATCAACGCGTTCAGCACGACGTTCATGAATGTGGATGTATGCCCCGATCTTCGCAAGCAAGTAATCAAGAACACAAAGCGAACGTAGGTAGTAATCTTCGGTTTCTTCCATCAGCGAAAACCACGTATCTACCTTGGCGGTTTCCGCATAGAAAATGGCGGCATGTATGCGGTCACACATGCGATCAAAAACTTGGTTTTTACTAGGGTCGTGTAGAAAAACGACGCCAAGGGCATCGGTGATTTTTCCGTAGTTATCTTCGGTGACGGTGGCATTGCCCAACTCGATGCGGTTAAGCAAGGTATGAGAAAGGCCGGTTCGTTTGGCTAAGTTGCGTAAGGTCAAACGTTGCTTTAACCGGTGAATTCGCATCATAATGCCAAATTGTTGGCGGTATTGTTCGTTAATGCGCGATACGCTAAGCACGTTTCCGCCTCCTTTATAATGCAGCTTTTACGCAGGCAATTGCTGCATGCAAGAGTTCAATCCCTGCATCGGGTACAAGACGGACAATTCCGTCGTGATTCAACAGATCGCCTCGCACTGATTGCGTCGATGCGACGGCAAAGATCGGGTGTTGATTTAAGTTGTAAAGCACCACATCCAAGACGCCTTCAAGCCCTTTTACTTGCGACGATTGCAGCGCATCGACAGGGACGTGTTCTTTGAGTGTGATGCCTCCCGGTCGTTCGGCAACCAAGGCCAAGAGCTCCCAGATGCTGCCGATGGCTGCTTTGTGCTCCGCCTGTTTCTCAAGCGCGTGAAGGCGCGTTAAAATGGGATCATTTCCTTCTGACTTCTGCATGATTGCACGCATGTCCGCAACCACATGGACCCCTGGCATATGCAGCATGTCAAGGGTTTCTGAATGCCCCTTCAACCACGCGTAGGCTTTCTCATCGGTGGCTTCATGCACCGCAAGCGAGACGATGACAGGCGGTGATTTAGGGGTGATAAATGTCGTGTGCACGTCGCGGTGGCCATGTTTACGCAGCCGTTTTCTGAGGGCCGTTCGCTGCGCGACAAACGGCGTTCTGACACACGCTTCAGGCATGGTTTTTAGAAGCTTTTCTACCGCATCCACTTCGACGGCATGCTTTAAGCCTTGATCGGCTTTTCCTAAGACGTCGGTGAACGCTATAGGCTCTTGGAGCATCGCCTCAATCAACCCGTGATGTTTGACGACACTGACGTCGCGAGCCGCAAACCGATCAATGAGTCGAGTGTCTGACACGTCATTGTCAACCTGGCTTCGGTCCATTACACACGCTTTGTCTGCGTAGGCAAGGGCTGGGTAGTGGTTGTCATCCAACCCCACGCCAATCATCAAATCAAATCCATTGCGCACCAGCGGTAAGGTGGTGACATCGTCGATGACAATCGCACTGAAAAGTTTTTTAATCAAATGAAATGCAGGGATTTTTTGAAGTTTCTTACGAAACGCGACTCGACGTTTGTCCGCGTTGTCAATGCGTGCCAAGTCACGTATGCTTTGGTATCCTGATAAACCAAGTCGTCCAAAGCGCGCATAGGCGAGCGCCTCAGAGGATGCATGCTTATCGGCGATGGCATACACGGGCCGAACGTCGCTTTGGGTTTTTCCGCGTGACATCGGTTCAAACACGCTCTCCACACGCATTGCAGCCATCGCTTGACCACGCATGCGTAGGGTGTGTGACAACCCTTTTGCGAGCCGCTGTCTCGCTGCATGAAGGGTGTTTTTCTCAACCTGACGCATCAAGGTTTCAACGGCATCGGTGTCGTTGGCTTCTAACGCGTTGTACGCTTCTGAATCGATGCCGGAAAAAAGCGCATCAAGGGCTTCATCAATCCGCGCCTCGTCGCGAAGATCGAGCACCGTTTTCGCTTTCAAGTTCACACGATGATGCGGGTCGACAATGAGGACTTCCATGTCGTTGAGCAACGCCGCATCAACGATGGCCGATAGACGCCGTTTGGTCTCACCATGGCGGTTTTCAAACGCCACCGTGAGAGGGTGCTTAAGCGCTTTGGTCGCACACATTAGTGCGTCGGCATCCGCCGGAGCGAGCGCATAGCCGCGACGCCCGAGGTTTTTTGCGGTGATGTTTCCGAAGTACGCCCGCATCGGACGATTCGGTCGCATCTCACCGAGGATTGCGAGGCGTTTGTTGGTGGCGATATCGATCGCGCAGCGTTGGGAGAAACGCTGTGGTTCACTGGTGAGGGTGACATCTCGTCTTGCGTAGGGGCGCAATGTTTCTTCGTCCATGACGGTGTCTGGCAAGCGCTTAAGTAGCGTCTTTAAAGGTTGTTCATGGTGCCATGTGGGCTCGCCAACAATCCATGTATTTCGTCTGACATTGTACGTTAATGGTTTCGATAAGAGCGGGAAGAACCTTCCGTGTCGAACGGCACCGAGAAGCGTCTCGCGATAACGAAGGTTTTCGACGAAAGCATCGTCGGTGGTCAAATGATTAATCGGTGTGATGCGGTTGGCAACGTGCAACACTTGAAGCCCGGCCACGTGCCGCCGATGGTCGTCTGAGGGCACATCAAAAAAAGCGTGTTCTTGGTGCGCGCCTTCGGGGACATAGGTTCCATAGAGTGGTCGCACCGACAGCGTTTTCGTCAGCGGCACGGTGATGGTTTCCGGTGCCCCTGTGTCATCAAACGCAAAACGGCGATGCATCTCATCGAACCGATGAAGTCGCACTTTCTTTCCACCCGATGCCATACTAAGCACGGCCCCGGTCACACTCACCTTGAGGCCGACCGGTGTCTGAAAACGCACGCGAACGAGCGTGCGTTGTCGCGACGCTTCAAGCAGTGCACGGCGTTGAACCTTCATACGTCCACCCCCTAGTGTTATTGTACCAAATGCATTGGCTTGTCACAATAGCGTAAAAAAGGCCGACGCATCGGCCTTTGGTTCATTAGCATTCGGGTTCAGTTTTTGCGTTAATGCGATCAAGCGCCATCTTCACGCCGTAAACCGACAAGGCACTGACGAACGCGATGGTTCCGAGTTTACCGCCGGCGCCGTTGAAAAACGGTGCACTGAAGATGAAAATCAGTCCGAAAAGCGTTCCTGCGACAAACATCGCGACTTCGTCTTTAAAACGGTTTATGCCGCTCATCCCGACAAAACTCGCGCCGATGATGACCACGGCATAGGTCACACCAATCGGCCCAGAAACCAATAACGGCAACGCCACCCCGCCAGCCAATCCGACCGCGCCGCTGGAGAAAACCGGCCCGGTGTTCGCGCGATGGCTGATGCTGAAGGTAACGATGGCGGCGGCAGCGCTCAGCATGACAATGATAAGTTGTTCCACCGCGGTATAGGGTGTGGCAACCTCGACAAAATGGCTGAAGTCCATGCGTGTGATAAAGGTCGGAATCAATGCCCCAGACATCGCAATCGTCCCAAGCTTGCCTCCGTAACCATCGAACATCTTCTGCGACAACACAAACAGCAACGACGCAAACACGGTTGCCAGGGCAAAAGGAATGACTTGGAAGACGAGCGGGCTCGACATGCCGACAAAGCTTCCGCAATAGACCGGCACCGCAAGCTTCCTAGTAAAGAAGTAGGCCAACACACCGACCAGCCCTGAGGCGATGACGGCCGGAGCCGGAACCGACAACGAATCAAGGCCATAGTGGATAAGATAGGTGACCACCGAGCCTCCTGCGGTCGCAAGAAAGACGGTTACTGACGTACGGCTCGTCACATCGGTTGGCGGTTGTTTACGTATCTCGTCTCGGTACACTTTGACGCCGCTGGCAATCGCGCCCGCAAAAAACACCGTGAAGGCGATGAGAAACGCCCAAGCGCTTATCACGGTGTTGTACAAGGTCGACACGTAGAGCATCAACGCAAACAAGCTCAGCAGCACAAAACCAACGTGCTTAGATACCTTCATCCTAGATGACACCCAGTTTCTTACCAACGCGCTCAAAAGCGCCAATGGCATCATCGAGATTCGCTTTCGTGTGGCTTGCGCTTAACATGACGCGGCATCTTCCTTTTCCTTTTGGTACGGTCGGGAAGACGATGCCGGAAACGAACACGCCTTCGTCTAATAGGGCTTTAGAAAACGCCATGGTTTTCGCTTCGTTGCCAATCATGACCGGGGTAATCGGCGTTTCACTGATGCCGATGTCAAAGCCGAGTTTTTTAAGCGCCGCTTTGAAGTAGCGCGCGTTTTCCCATAGTTTGTCTGTGTACGCTTCGCTTTCCATCAACATCTTCACCGACTCTATCGTCGCGGCGGTCGCGGCGGGTGGTAAGGCCGTTGAAAAAAGCAACGGACGAGCGCGGTGCGAGAGCCATTCTTTGACGTTTCTCTTGGTCGCCACGTAGCCACCAACGACACCGATTGCCTTGGATAGTGTGCCGATGATGAAGTCAATCTCGCCGTGCAAGCCGAAATGGTCGACGGTGCCTCGACCGCTTTTTCCTAAGACGCCACTGCCGTGGGCGTCATCGACGTAGGTCAAACAATCATAAGCACGTGCCAATTTGACAATCTCCGGTAGCGGCGCAAGGTCGCCGTCCATCGAGAAAACGCCATCGGTGATGATGAGCACGTTGCGATAGTCTTTTCGTCTTTCTTTGAGGATTCGTTCTAAATCTCCCATGTCGTTGTGCTTATACACGGCCTTGTCTGCTTTTGATAAGCGAACCCCATCAATGATTGAGGCGTGGTTGAGTTCATCGCTGACGATAAGGTCGCCTTTTTCAACAATCGCTTGGATGGTGCCGATGTTGCAGTTTAAGCCGGATTGAAAGGCCATGACCGCTTCTTCATGCTTGAACTCGGCCAAGACGCGTTCGAGTTCTTCAAGCAAATCCTGGTTGCCAACGATGGTGCGCACGGCACCGGCGCCAACGCCGTACTTCTCTAACGCATCGGCTGACGCTTTTTTCACACGAGGGTGGTTCGCTAAACCGAGGTAGTTGTTGCTGGACATGTTGATGACGTCTTTGCCATTCAAGTTGATGACGTTGGTGCATGGCCCGTAGTTCACGGGCAAAACACGATAAACGCCTTCGTCTTTCAAGGTTTGAATGCGTTGATCAATAAAACGTAAACGATCACTCACGAATATCATCCTCCGGCATCATGACAATTTTCCCACAGTTGCCGCTTCCCATGATTTCGGCTGCTTCATTGACATCTTGCAAGCGTAGCTGGTGGGTGATAATGTCGTCTAGATGGAGCTTTCCACTTTCAATTAGCCGTTTCACTTCATACCACGTGTCGTAGATTAACCGTCCGACGACGCCGTAAATATGAATGCCTTTAAACACGATGTCATTGGCAAGGTCCATGGTAATCTTCTCAGCTGGCAGGCCAAGCAAGCTCATGCCTCCACCAGCCTTAATGTACTTAAAGGCTTGCTCAATGGCCGTTTTGTTGCCACTGAACTCGGCGACAACGTCAACGCCGCGGCCGTCGGTTGCGTCCAACACCGCTTGGATGACGTCTTCTTCTAAAGGATTGATGACGAGGTCGGCACCGAGTTTCTTCGCCAACACGCGACGGTACTCATTGACTTCAATGGCAATAACTTGTTTGGCGTTATAGGCCTTGGCAACATCGACTCCCATCAACCCAAGCGGGCCGCATCCAACGACCGCCACACTCTTGTTTTCAACACCGAAATGTTTGATGGTGTGCACGGCATTTCCTAGCGGTTCTTGGATGGAAAGATGCAAAGGGTTGACATCTTTGCTGTTGACAAAACAGTTCGCCGCCGGCATTTTAATGTACCGGGCAAAACAGCCATCCGTGTCGACACCGATAATCTCAGTGTTTTCGCATATGTGGCCTTCTCCACGAAGGCAAAATTCACACGTATCGCAAATTATATGCGTTTCAGCGCTGACGATATCGCCGACTTTAACGCGTTCAACGTCGGCGGCGATTTTGATAATTTCACCGCTAAACTCATGGCCTACAGTCAATGGAAGTTTCAGCCTTCCTTTGGCCCAGTCGTCGTAGGTATAAATGTGGTAGTCCGTGCCACAGAACGAGGTGGTCAACACCTTGACCAAGACTTCACCGGGTTTCAAGTCCGTGCTAATCGTTTTTTTCTGGAAAGAAAACCCTTTTTCTGGCTTATCTTTCACCACAGCCATCATGCTTAATGTTTTTACGTTATCGTCGAGTTTCATCACGTCATCTCCATCTTTGTGCGTCCTTATGGTAATAGCGCTTACACCACACTCATTATAACATAAGCGCCACCGAGAAAAAGCAGTTTTTCGGCATCTTTTCTATCCTTAAAACAGAACAAAGGGCCGTCAGAATTCTCCGACGACCCTTTGTCACAAAAAGGAGTATTTTAGCGTGTGTGCGATCCCTAAAATTTCCTTTTCCCCGGACCCTTAATCCGCTGTTGCACCTTTATTATCGCCGAGGAATGAAAAAGACGCAACCCAGTGTTGTCAGTTTACAACTTGAGAAGTTTGCGTCTTAAAGGGTTTTAGGTGGTTTCTTGGTTCGTCTCATAGCCGTGTTTGGGTGTTTCAATGAAAGCAATCGCCAATTCCAAAGCCTTTTCGTGGTTTTGGCGTGCGGCGAAAAAATCGATCACAAAACGGTATGCCTGTCGGAAAACGGCGTAGTCTTCAATGTGGTTGAGCCGTGGAATAAGTTCTTCGACACGTGCTTCTAAAGTAGAATCCATTTTATCCATTAGGCGTTTTTTAAATATCTCGACGAGCGGTCCATAGATTGGGTGCATCCGTGTTTTCTCATTCGCAAGGCCTTCATCAAGGGTGTTGATTGCTCGTGCTTTTTGATCCAGTGCAACCAGGATTTCCGCCTTATAATAATGGTAGGATGGTTCTTGGTTGTCGTCTTCCGAGTGGTGCACACTCATTAATGTTTCAAGCGCTTGTTTAGGCCGGTTTAACCGAAAATAGTAATACGACCACAAGAAACGGAGATAGCGTCGTGTGACGCGAGTCTCTTTATCGTTTTCGTCCACGGTCATCGTGATGATGTTCAACATCTTGCGCGCGTCGCGAAAGCGTCCGATGTCGATGAGCACGTTGACCACCAACGCGTCGATTTCAATCTTCCGTGGCAAATTGGCATGCTCGGCGTGAAGGTTTGATGCTTGCCGGCCATAATCAACCGCGTCGAATGCGTGGTAGGTACGTTTTGCGCATTCAGCGAGTAATGAGTACGTGGCCCCGCTCACTTTGGTGTTGACATTCAGATTGTGGTTGCGAAGCAACACTTTTTTCGCCGTGCCTAAGTCACCCGTGTCGACAAAGTGACGGCCTTGAACAACGTTAAAAATTTGCTTTTGCGATTCATTCATGTGCTCGTAGAAAACCTTCAGACGCTCGATTTCTTGTTCGTCGTAATCGTTTTCCAACACCGACGAGGCAATTAAGCGCATCAGCACGTAATCCACCAACAACAACGAGTAAAAAAGGCGATTGTTTTTCATGCCGTACTTGTTGAAAATCCTTCGGGCGTAGTCGTGCTCGCGGTAATAGATGGCGTCGTGGAACTTGTCGATATCCGCTTTAATCTCTGCGAGCGCATCCATGTCGGTCCATAGTTTGACGCCAACTTGACGGAAAAGCCCTTTGAGCGTCTCGGCATTCGGGTAAATTTTCGCATTTTCAATATCCGAGACAAGGGTATGGGCGATGTTCTCGCTTCGGGCAATGCCGCGCAGAGAAAAGTTCGCCTTGACTCGATGCATTCGAAAAAGGCGACCAAGGATTTTTAGGTTTCCTTTGGATAAGGTCAGGTCCGTCATGAACTCCCTCCTATATGGTCAACCACTCGTTGATGAGGGCATACGTTTCTTCCCGTTTGAATTCGTTTAAAACTTCGTGCCTAGCTCCCTCAACGCTTTCAAGCATCACGTCGAGGTCAGCGTAACGTTTGTAGGATTCTCCTACCGATTCTAGGGCGCTGGCCTTGTCGTTGAGCGGATCGTGTGATCCGGAAATCAACAACATCGGAACCGGCTTTGTCTTGCGGATGGTGTCAGGGCGGTTGACACGATCGATGAGTTTAAAAAACGATCGATAAAAGCGCTTGTTGTAGGCGAAACCACATAGCGGGTCATCGATGTAACCCTTGACGATGTCAGCGTCGCGCGTCAACCAATCAAGCGGCGTATCAGGCTCGGGTATTTTTTTGATTAACCCCGCGTTCATTTTCACAGCGAGGAATCGATGGCGTTTGTGTTGTGGGACCCACACGCCACTGATAAGCGCAAGGGCGCGCATCAACTTGATGTAGGGCTTCCCGTATCGAGGCAAAGTTCCTGATAAAACCACTTTGTCTATAGCGTCATCGGCTTGCGTCAGATACATCCTGGCAATAACTGAACCCATGCTGTGGCCAAGCAATGCAATGGGTTTTTCGGGGTGACGTGATTTAATGTAGTCAACCACCACCGACACATCGTCGACCATGGCATCAAGAAGATCGTTCTTTCCGAGAATGCCGACCTCTTCTCCTAGCTGAATGCTTTTGCCGTGTTTCCGGTGGTCGTGAACAATCACGGCCATGCCCTGTGCAGTCATGTACGAGGCAAATGGTGTGTAGCGTTCGGCGTGTTCTCCCATCCCGTGCAGAACCAGAACAACGCGGTCAACATCGCCTGATTCGGGCTCATGCGTTAAAACACGCAAGTAACCGTCGGCGGTCCCGCGTAAAAATACCGATTTTGTCTTCATGTTCACACTCCCTTACCTTGCGGTAGCTCCATTATACCATAGCCCTAAGAATCACCTATTGCTCTGATGATAATTAGACGCAATCAGGCTTTTCGTAGGCCTCTTCTTTGGTGTCGACGGTGACTTTCGTCATCACAACTGCCGTCAAAGGTTTGTCGCTTGAGTCGGTTTTTGTGGTGGCGATCTTGTCGATCACCGCAAACCCGTCAAAGATCCCGCCGAATCCGGCATACTCACCATCGAGATGCGACGCATCACGGTGCATGATGAAAAACTGACTGGTCGCCGAGTTTTTGTCGGGTGTTCTCGCCATCGAGATTACACCACGTGTGTGTGTGAGGTGGTTGTTGAATCCATTTGAGGCGAACTCACCACGAATCTTACAACCGGTGTCCGGGCCAGATCCGCCTTGAATCATAAAGCCTTCAATCACACGGTGAAAAGGTGAGCCATTGTAGTATCCACGGTTTACCAGGTGGATAAAATTGCGAACGGTATTCGGCGCTATATCAGGAAACAACTGTAGCTTGATTGTCCCGTGGTCCTTGACGTCTATGGTGACAACTGGGTTGGTCGGCTTCATCATTGCATCATATTGCATGTTTACCCCTCCTCGTTATTATTCTATCACACTGGCGTGTGAACGAAAATACCGGAGGGCATAATTGACGCTTTCTCTATTCTTTGTTTATAAAAAAACTTGAACCGAAGTTCAAGTGTGATGATGACTGGAGGTCCCGACCGGATTCGAACCGGTGATCAAGGAGTTGCAGTCCTATGCCTTAGCCACTTGGCTACGGGACCAAATAAATATTCGCGCCATATGCGCGAATATTATCTTATCATAAATCGCCATTTTGTCAATACAACGAGCACACTTACGATGTTCCTGTCGGTGTGTCAGCACGGTTTTCAAAAAACCTCAGCAACACTTTTTGCAAGACCACAAACAAGATCGCCATCGGCAGCGCCACAACAAACAAAATCAACACGATGCGTGTCGGGCTCGTTTCGGAGAAACGATGGAGAATGTACGTGGTTAAAAAGAATCGCGTGCCTCTAGAAAAAAACACTGCAGCAGCGTAGTTGAAAAACTTCATGCGTGCTAATGCGGCAGTAAAAATAATGATAAAGAACGGCAGCGGTGTCATTGAAAAGATGAAAATCGCCCAGACGCCGTATCGTGTGAAGAGTTTTTGGGCTCGTATTTGATGGTCCTTTTTCAAAACTTTGTTGTAAAACTTGTTGTCCTCTTTGGCCATGAAAAAATACACGATAACTGAACCGATCACGTTTGCAACCGTCGCGATAAGCGCAATCCGCCACCACGGTTTATCGGCCGATACCAACGTGACAAAAAAGACCTCAACGCCAGCAATCGGCGTAATGGTTTCAATCACCGAGTATATAAAAAGACCGTATTCACCGAAGGATTCCCAGAAGGTGCGAAACGCTTCATACACACGGCCGATGATGTCGAGAATATTGTTTTCAACATTTAGCAGTCGAAAACCATGCATCGCGTTCACCCCAGCCTTCCAAAAAGCTCGCAAAACCAAGCTTAGGTTATTATATCATAATTCGAGTTCATATACAATTTGAAAAGCACGGTTTCTCGCCTAAACGGCTGGCCTTCGCAGATATTCTGCATTCACAAAAATATCGCTCTATGATACAATAATGACATCACATGTAAGGAGGGTGAAAGATGGCCATCGACTGCCCCGACTGCGGCTCGAGCATTTCCGAAGGTGACCACGAGTGCACTCACTGCGGATATCCTTTAGACGCGAACCAAACATACGATGCCCGCGCAAAGCACGTTTTTTTGCTTGGTGTGATTGCCATGGCGACATTCATCCTACCCATTGTCGGAATCGCCTTGGGCGTCATCGGGCTTCGTCGAGGATACGCCATGAAGGACCAACCTTACGCTAAAGAAGGAGTGTTTTTTAGCATCGCAGCAATCTTCTTCGGCGTTGCCTTAACAGTGTACAGCTTCGTCACCGGTGAACTGCCAGAAATCGATTGATGCATACGCGGGATACCCGCTTTTTTTATGCTGTAATCCAAACATGGCTTTCATCGCATGTTATACTGATAATATACGAGGTGATGCACATGAAACGGCTTATGTTGATTATCGTAACCGCGTTGGTGATGATTGGCCTTACAGCATGCGACACTACATCACAAGAAGCCTCGACGTTGGTTGACGAAGCCTTTGAGCTTATCACCACAACAGATTGGGACCGAAACATCCGTTACCACGAAGACCAAGGCAGAATAGACGGGTTTGAGTTCATTGCGTCTTTTTACCTGTGTTATGAGGATCCTGTCTTCGCCTTTCCCGCCGCCGACTCAGACCGGCCGGTTTGCGTCATCGGTGTAGCCATGACGCTAATACCCACCGCACACGGTGACTTTCACTCGGTTTTAAAAGTGCTTAGTTTTCACGCGGGCTATGACGAAGAAGGAAACGTCATCATCAGCCCCAACGCATTCGCGAGAAGCGGGTCTGGCCCGATTTTTAACCGCGTCAGTTTTTTCATCGACGACGAGAACTTTACGTACGAAGCCTTGCGTGAAGATCATGACATCTATGCCGATCTAAAGGATGTCATTCGCACGTCTTTCCTGCACGATGGTGTCATCGCCTACGGCATACTTGACCGCGAAGCGACCGAAATAAAGTTTGTTCCGTAGTGCAAAAACCCTTCCACTCGCAGCCTGGTTCATGGTACAATGACGCTTGATGACAACTTTACGACTGCGAGGTAACCCATGCAAAACAAACTGGCTACCCTCATCACATTGATTGGACTTGGTATCTTCATAAGCACCATGTTTATCATGATTCCTTCCGGCGACCCCTTTGAGCACACGGTGAATTTTAACGCCATACTCATGCGGGCCTTGACCGGGATGGTCATCTTTGGGCTTGGCGGTGCGCTCGGTGTTCGAGCCAAAAGCCGCGAACTTGGCATGACCCGATTGACGCCAAAAGAACGGCCTATGCATTCGGTCACCCGCAAACCCGCGCGAACCCGCGAGTGCACCCACTGTGGTCATAAGAACAGGGGCGCAAACGCGTATTGCGGACGTTGTGGAAGTTCTCTGAAATAGTAAAACGTCCGTCAGACGACGGACGTTTTGTTTTTTTCATGGTCGGGATGACAGGATTTGAACCTGCGGCCTCTTAGCCCCGAACCAAGCGCTCTACCAAACTGAGCTACATCCCGGAAACACAGCCACTGATTGTGTTATTCCTCGATGTTAGCGCGCGTGGCAATGCGGGTATAAAATCATCCACGACAGGTCGCGGATGGGTGTGTAACTTGGTCGGGAAGACAGGATTTGAACCTGCGACCTCTTGGTCCCAAACCAAGCGCTCTACCAAGCTAAGCTACTTCCCGAAAAAAAAGTGGCGCGCCCAAGAGGACTTGAACCCCTAACCTTTTGATCCGTAGTCAAACGCTCTATCCAATTGAGCTATGGGCGCGTCTCAAACAGCAAAAAGATTATATCACATCGGTTCGTCGATTTCAACAGCAATCTTGAACCTGTTTCATGATATCAGACATCGCATGAAAAGGCAAGCGGAAAGGGCCGTTGAGATAGACTTTTCTTTGCATTCTCGTCTTTTTCACCGACACCGTTTATGGTACAATAGATGCGACACCATCTTGAAGGAGGAACACCCATGGAACACGCCTTATCCTTTTTGGGCCTCGTGCTCATTATCCCGGTCACGCTTTTTGTTTGGCGCGCCGGCGCACACCTACACAAACACGAATCAAAGTATTATATCGCCGTTGGTTTTTTTGCCTTAATCACAGGGGTTTACGCCATTATTTTGCAGGTGACATCGCTTGATTTCAAAGCCGAGTATCCTATTTGGTACGCGCTTTTATACCAAGGACACCTCACATTCCCATTCTTCGTTCTCGTGATGTTTGCCGGAGCACTCAAGGCAAAGTCCAAACCTAAAATCATGCTCATGAAAGTTCGTCGTGAGCTTGCGATTCTCGGGTTTTTGTTTTTGATTCCCCACGCCATTTACTTGGTGTGGCTCGCCCTCACCAACTACAACCCCACCGGCACCTTGGCATTTTTGGTGATGTTGCCGCTGTTTATTACGTCGTTTACGCAGATTCGCAAAAAAATGCATCCGACCACATGGCGGAAGCTACACAAATGGGCTTACGTCGCGTACGCACTGATTTATCTTCACGTCGCATCAATCACTTTGATCTTCAATATCCGCTGGTTTCAAGCCGGTGACATTGGCACAACCGGTTATGCGCTTGGGTTCGTACGGTTTGCCCTTTACACAATCATTTTTGCCGTCTATACCGTCTTGAAAGTTCAAAACCGCAAGCGTCCCACACCACCTAAACAAGCAAAACCCGCAAAGGCTTAAGCCTTTGCGGGTTTTTTCTTTTGGATTATGTCGTTTGAAATAAGGTTCTCAATACATCGGGGAAGCGCATCGCCCAGTCGGTCTCAAAGTGCCTGCCCGATTCGATGATGCGAAACGCGAGCCTTTCTTGAGGCAGTTTATCTTTGAGCGCTTCATGGATTCGGAGGTTGCTCATGAGGTAGTCCTCCGGACTTCCACCGCCCTCCTCTTCATCGCCGGTGTCCACGTACACGCGTTTGACATCGGTGAGGTCACTTCCCTCAATAAGCGCGAGAAAATCAGCCTCGCTGACGAAGAACGCGCCTGAAAGGGATGCGGCCATGCCAAAGGCATCGGGGCGTCGCAACGTAGCGTACAAGGCGAAAACGCCTCCCATCGATGCGCCAGCGATGGCGGTGTATTCAGGTTCTGGCATGGTGCGGTATTGCGTATCAATCGTCGGTTTTAGCTCTTCGATAAGGTAATCGAGTGTGGTCTCCGCTTTTCCGCCAGCGTGTCGATAGTTGGTGAATGGAAACGGTCCATACTCATCGAGACGCTTGTCTCCCGGTGCAGACGATAACGCCACGAAGATGACTTCCGGCAGATCGTCATGGTCCTCGTAGGCTTCCATGATTCCCCATGTCTCACCTTGAAAAGCGTCATTGGCCAAAAAGACGTTCTGTCCGTCGAGCATGTAGACGGTCGGGTAACGCTTGTCCGTCTCGTTGTAGCTTGCGGGCAAAGAAACATACAATGCCGCTTCACGATCAAGGGTATCGATCTGAATCATCTTTTTGATGAGGTTCATCTTACTCACCGCGGAAGTGATCCAGGGCGGCTTGAAGTTGCGTGTCGTTGTCCACGTCGCGGAAATAATCGATCAACACTCCGCTTAAGACGGCGGCGGTCGACCCGTCGATTTCGCCCGTCACATCGAGCTCATACGCTTCTTGCACGGCTTCAATGGCGTCTTTGGTGCCAAGGTCAAAATAGCCGTCGGTGCGTACATCGTAGCCCATGATGTTGAGGATGCCTTGGGCGTTGGCGGTGTGCATCGAGACGGTGTCATAGACCAGTGTCTCGCCGGAGCGTAAGAAAATGTTGAAAAGCGAGAAGTTTTCGTCGGGCTCGACGAGAATGTCGGGCTGAACGCCGTCCATGTCGCCTTCGCCTTTGTGCACCCAATTGCCCTCAGGGGTGAGCCATTTTCCGAAGGTTAGGTTGACGGTGCTGCCGTTATCCAGCGTGAAGGAACCCTGCATCGTGCCCTTGCCGAGTGAGGGCATGCCGATGATGGTGTAGCCGCCTTTTTCTTGCATGCCGGCGGCGAACACTTCGCTGGCGCTGGCGCTGTATTCGTTGATGACAACCACAATGTCGTAAGGTTTTATCGCAGTGCCGGTGGCGTTATACTCGGTGGTGTGCCACTCGCCATCCATGAAGGTTTCGGTAGAAAACATCGGCAACTCTCCTGCTGGTAAGAACGCATCGAGCATGTTGCGTACGGCGTTTAAGTAGCCGCCGCTGTTGTAGCGGAGGTCGACGATGAGGCCTTCGATGTTGCCGTTGTATTGCATGTCGTTTATCGCGCTGTTCATTAGAGATGCGGTTTGACTACCGAACGTGTTTATTTTCAAGTACCCGATAGGTTTCCCCTCAACGTCCATGATTTCGTACTCCACAGACGGATTCGGGATGCGGGCCCGCGTCATCGCAAAGAATAACGTCTCAGGAACCCCTGGGCGATCAACGCCGAGTTCGACGTCGCTGTTTTCTTCACCCATCAGATGCATCAGCGTCTGCAAGTACGTCAAATCTTCGATGTTCTCCCCATCGATATGGGTAATGCGGTCTCCGGCACGCATGCCGGCTTGCTCGGCTGGTGAATCGGTCCAGACTTTGCGGACGATGACGTCTTCGTTGATGTTTTCAACGGTGATGCCGACGCCGACAAACTCTTCGCCAAGGGATTGTCGCCACGATTCGAGGTCTTGTGGCGTCATGTAGCTTGTGTAAGGATCTTTGAGCGCATCAAACAGGCCATAGATGGCGTGTTTGTAAAGGTCTTCTTCGCTGACCCCACGAATATGCCACCGCAAAAACATATCAAAGACTTCTTCGAAAATCTCTTCATTGTAGTGCATGCCTTCCGGTACCCAGCGATAATATAGCGTCATGTCGCCTTGGACGCGGTCGGTGCGATGATGGCGGTTTTCAAAATCAGGGTCGGTGTACACGCCTTCAAGCGCGTACCCTTCCTTTTCGATGGTCGGGGGTGTGATGGTTTGATTATAGCGTCGTGAAACGGGATCCAACGATTCGTCGGTATTGGTCACAAAACTTACCGTGTAGTGGTTAATCTCCCATGTTGGTTCCACCACGACATCTTCTTGCACGTTGGTTGGGCTAATGTTCCAGCCGTCAAACGTGTATCCTTGGCGTTCGGGTGGGTCAATGTCCATGTTGGCATCGGTGCCGGCATAGACAAACTGAACCTCGTGGATGCCGCCTTGGGCATTTTTAAATATGACGCGGTGATGCTCATTGCGAATCGATAAAGTCTGCGTGCCTCCATCGGCATAACGCAAGACCAAGTAGCCGTCGTCGTTGGGCTCAATGCCGACCACGTTCAATGAGTCAATGTCGAGCACTTCTCTGCGATCGTCGCTGTAAAGCACTTCCCATTGGTTGTCTTCGTTTACGTATATCGACGTGACCCTTGCGACGCCGTTGTCGCATGCGGCAAGCGCAAAAAGCGCAATCGCGGCAAGCCCTGTCAAAATCCATTTTTTCATCGTGTTGTCCTCCTAGGGATTCGAGTTGTTACTATTGTACCAAAAAACGCTTCGTTTGAACACTGCAGAGACTTTATGTGCACAAATCGCTGCGTAAGACTCATTATGTTTTATAATGAACCATGAACGGAGGTTGATACAATGCGAAAAGTGTTTCGCATCACCTTGTATGCATTGATGACGTTATCGCTCGTCTGGATTGTGATTGCCGTATGGCCTAGAAACGCCGCACATTTGGGACAAAACCCGTTTCGTAGTCAGGATGGTTTACCGCACATCATCGCCCATGCAGGCGGCAACATGGAATTCCCCGACAACACCCTCGAAGCGTTTTATAACGCCTATTCTGTCGATCCCAACGTCATCATGGAAGCCGATGTAAACATCACCAAAGACGGCGTCGTCATTCTCTCGCACGATCGGACCCTCGATCGCAAGACGACCTTGCAAAACGCCGATGTTCACGAAACCTATTACACCGATCTTGTTGAGCAAAAAATCGACTTTGGTTATGAAAACCCAATCGACCGACCCAACGGCTACAACGTCACCGGTGAACTGGTGCCTTACACCAACTACCGAGGCGAACCCGTGACACCGCTCGATGTGACCTACCCAGAAGGTGTCGACCCGCGCCATGAGACAAAGTTTCTCGTGACATCGCTCGAAGATTTAATCACGGCGTTTCCGGATAATTATATGCTGATTGAGCTGAAGCAGTATGGAGATGTAGGCGCCACGCTCTTCGATGCTGTCATCGACCTCATGGAACGACTGGAAGATCAGTACAACACGTTTGAACGCATCGTGCTCGCCTCGTTTCATGAGGATCAGTACGACCGCTTCGTGGAAGCGAAACGCACCACGCATCCCAACCTGATGTTTTCACCACAAGCACGAAGCCTCGAGCGGTTTTACATCTTCCACCTCTTCAGCGTTGACGCGTTTTACCGCGATCCCGTGACGGCATTTCACATCCCGATGCGCGAAGGCAACATCAACCTCGCAACCAACCGCTTCATCCGCATCGCCCACCGTCACAACATCGCCGTCCACTACTGGACCATCAACGACGAAGCAACGATGATTGAACTCATCGAACTCGGCGTCGACGGCATCCTTACCGACAGGCCAACGCTGCTGAAAGAAATTCTTGACCGATACAGAGACTAAAAGAAGCCGACCACGCTGGTCGGCTTCTTCTTTTAATGGTTGATTTACGCTTTCACGTCTTGTTTTTCTTCGCCGTTTTGCGGAAGAATGAGGTTCAAGACAATGCCTGCCGTGGCGGCCAAACTCATGCCTTCAAGGCTAATGGCTTCGTTGAGGGGAATCATGGCGCCTCCGAGGCCGATGACCAGCATCGTTGACATGATGATGAGGTTGCGCATGTTGGAGAAATCCACACGAGCGCGTACGAGAACTTTAACGCCGTTTGATGCGATTAAACCGTAAAGGATAATCGTCATCCCACCGATGACGGCCCACGGGATGCTATCGATGAACGCTTGCACGTATCCGAAGAATCCGATAAGGATTGCGAACACCGCCGCAAGCCCGGTGACGTAGACGCTTCCAACACGGGTCATCGCCACAACGCCTGTGTTCTCACCGTAGGTGGTGTTTGCCGGTCCGCCGATGGCGGCCGAGGCGAACGTCGCAAGGCCATCTCCGAGAATCGTTTTATGAAGCCCTGGGTTTTCGATAAAGTCTTTTCCTGTGACCTCACCGAGCACGGTGTGGTCACCGATGTGTTCGGCAATCGTCACGAAGGCGATCGGCAAGAACATCAAGACCGCTGTGAAATCAAGGCGATAGGTTCCTAAGAAGGTGAATCCAGGGGCTGCGAAAAACCGTTGGTCCGCAAACGCTTCGCTCACATCCACCACACCGAAGATGATCGCCACCACATAACCCACCAGGATGGCAATCAGAAACGGGACGATGCGGAAGAATCCTTTACCGATGAGCGCGACCGCAACCACGGTTGAAAAGGTGATTAGCGCCACCAAAGGAATGCGCCAGCCGCTTTCGCCATCCAAGCCGGCGTTTCCGACCGCGATGTACGCTAAGCTAAGACCGATGATGATAATGACCGGTCCAATTACCACCGGCGGCAACAACCGCTTGATCCATCCGCTACCAACGTAGCGGACCACGGTCGCCACGATGACGTAAACGATACCGACAGCCATCAAACCAACATACGCACCCGCAAACGAATCGCTCGCGGCATAGGCAACGCTAATCGCCATGATGTAGGCGAAGCTGCTGCCGAGGTAAACCGGTACTTTTCCGGCGGTACAGACAATGTAGATTAAGGTCCCTACACCACTCGCCACAAGCGCGACGCCTACCGGCAATCCGGTAAGCAAGGGCACGAGCACCGTCGCCCCAAACATCGCAAACACATGCTGAAAACTCAGCACCACCCAGCGCCATATGCGCGTGGGTCTTTCATTGACATCCAATAACAGTTTTGATTCCATGTTCATCCTCCTAGACATAAAAAAATTTTCTAGTCAGGAAGACATAGAAAAGGAATTTTGACTATGCACCGCCTCGGCGGCCTATTCCCTTACTAGTCTCTCTGGACTACTTTAAAGGTTCTATCAGAAATATAGCACACCTTGAACCAATCCGCAACCCCTATCGTCAACAATGCGTTTTATTTGAAATCTTTACAATATAATGAGACAATAAAAGTGACCATAAATGAGGAGGAATTAACGATGAAACACGAACTTCCCGCACTACCTTACAGCTACGATGCACTCGAACCCTACATCGACGAACAAACGATGAAAATCCATCACACCAAACACCATCAAGCCTACATTACCAAGTACGTGGGCGCGCTTGAAAAATACCCCGAGTGGCTTGAAAAGCCTGTTGAAGAAGTTCTCAGAAATCTGAACAGCGTTCCCGAAGATGTACGCATGGCTGTCCGCAACAACGGCGGCGGTTACTACAACCACATGCTTTTTTGGGAAGTCATGGGCCCACAAGGAAAAAAACGCCCCGAAGGCAAACTCGCCGACTCCATCAACGAAGTGTTCGGATCCTTCGAAAATTTCCAAGAAATGTTTAACAACGCCGCGGCCACACGCTTTGGCTCAGGCTGGGCTTGGCTTGTCGTTGACCGCAACGGTAGAGTTCAAGTAACCTCAACACCGAACCAAGATGTACCGTTTGAGGAAGGCACACCGATCCTCGGCATCGATGTCTGGGAACACGCCTACTACCTCAAGTACCAAAACCGTCGTCCCGACTACATTGATGCATTCTGGAATGTCATCAACTGGGATAAAGTCGAATCCAACTACGAAAACGCACGATAAACACCAGCCGCTGACCGCGGCTTTTTTTCTGAAAAACCATGGGCAATGACCATCCCTTGTGATACCATAGAATCAAGACAACCTGAAAGGAGCCCCTTAATGAATCCGATTAAAACAGACAAAGCCCCCGCCGCCGTCGGCGCGTATAGCCAAGGCGTCATGGTGGGCGACACGCTTTATGTATCAGGCCAGATTCCTTTTGTCCCCGACACCATGGAACTCGTTA
>SLFZ01000019.1 GCA_007123975.1 Candidatus Izemoplasma sp.
AAATCACACCGGTGTGGCCAACCATGTCGCAGTTGGCGTAGTTGAGGATAATCGTGTCATGGGTTCCTTTGTCGAGTTCTTCGAGCACGCGTTCGGTCACGTCGTAGGCACTCATTTCCGGTTTCATGTCGTAGGTGGCGACTTTCGGGCTCGGGACCAAGATGCGGGTGCTTCCGTCGATTTCTTTGTCTTCGCCACCGTCAAAGAAGAACGTGACGTGGGCGTATTTTTCGGTTTCGGCGATGCGGAGCTGCTTCATGCCGGCGCGGCTGATGACCTCGCCGTACATGTTGTCAAGGCTTTGCAAGCCAAAGGCAATCGAGCCTTTAATGTTCTCGTGGTAATGCATGGTCGATACAAAGTGAAGGTTTTTAAAATCGACGGCGTTTTCAATCTTTGTTTTGGAAGGGTTGGTGAGCGCCGTGGAGAGCTGTATCGCCCGGTCCGGGCGGAAGTTCATAAAAATCACCGCATCGTCGTCTTCGATTAATCCTTTATCGTCGACGATAAAAGGCACGACAAACTCGTCGACCACGCCGTCGTCATAGGATGCTTTGACGCCGGATACAGGGTCGCTGGCGCGTTTTCCTTCGCCACGTAACAAGATGTCATAGGCCTTTTGGGTGCGCTCCCAGTTGCGGTCGCGGTCCATGGCGTAGTAGCGTCCGTGGACGCTGGCGATGACGCCGAGTTTTTCGGCGTCCAAATGGTTTTGAAGGTCTTCTAAATAGGTCACGGCCGATTGCGGTGGGACGTCGCGGCCGTCTAAGTAGGCATGGATGTAAAGTTGGCTGACGCCGGCGGCTTTTGCGGCGTCGACCATGGCCTTAAAATGCGTGATGTGCGAATGCACACCGCCATCGGAGACAAGGCCCATGATGTGGAGTTTGCTCTTGTGTTTTATCGCGTGTTGAAAAGCGTTTTGGTAGACTTCGTTTTTGGCAAACTCACCGTCTTCAATGGCTTTATGAATGCGCGTGAGCGATTGATACACCACGCGGCCGGCGCCGAGGTTCATGTGGCCGACTTCGCTGTTTCCCATTTGACCATCCGGCAGGCCTACGGCTAAGCCTGAAGCGCGCATGCTGGTGGTTGGGTACTGGCGCATAAGTTTATCCACATTCGGGGTTTTTGCGAGATCAACGGCGTTGCCTTCGCCAGGCTCGGCGAGGCCCCATCCGTCCATCACGATGAGGGCTACGGGTCGTTTCATCAGTATCACTCCTTTTGGCCACACGGGCCATCGTTTTTATTATACCAAGTTTGGTGGTGCTTTTACAGTATAACCGCCTTGTCGTAAGCGTTTACTTTCGGGTTTTATGCTATACATGGCCCTGGCACTTTAGTATAATGAACGTATACGAAATGGAGTGATGACATGGGTCCGACGAACCTTAAAAAGCTGCTTACCACCTTAAAACAACAAAGACCAACCACCCCGATCAACTACGCCGTGCCTGATTTATGGAACGCCTTCGGTTACGATGGCGCCGAGATGAAAACACTGCGTAGCGATGAATTGCTTGTCAACCCTTTTGATTTTTACGCGCACATCATCGATCGCGTGATTTTGCCTCGGGCAAAAAAAGGCATTGACCCATCGAAGGCGTTGAGCCAAAACACCAAGCGACGTAACGGCGGCGATTGGGTCAAGAAAAGTTTTATGTATTCGACGATGATTCGCACCTCAAGCGCCTGGGACCACGATCGCGATGAAGCGTTGTCGCTTGATAACTTAAGCAACCTTAAAGAAACCGGCACGTTCGTGAAAATGCTTGGGCTGCTGCCGACGCTTGTGAAGATGGGCATCGATACGCTTTATCTCTTGCCGATATCCAAGCATAGCACAAAGATTAAAAAAGGCGACTTTGGCAGCCCATACGCTGTCCAACACTTCACCGAACTCGACCCGAACTTAAAAGATCCGATGACTGGCGATGCGATGAGCATTGACGAAGAGTTCGCCGCCTTGGTCGAAAGCTGCCATCTCCTTGGAATCCGCGTGGTCATCGACATTATCCCGCGCACCCACGCCATTGATAATGATTTAATTCGTAAACACCCCGAGTGGTTTTACTGGGTCAAGGCGGACGCGCCCTACACCACACCGCGTGTTGATTCGCTGGATGAAACCGCCTACCCGGCCCCAGATACGATGCCGACGGTGTTTGCCGATCATGCCATTAAACGCCATCTTGCCCGTTTCGAATTTGATCCAAAAACCACCGACGCTGAAAAGTGGAACGCCATCAAGCGTCGTAGAAACCTGCTTGATGCGATTGAAGAAACCTTTAACCTCACCGTCGCACCGGCCTTTAGCGACTTTATCAACGACATTCAGCCCCCGTGGTCGGATGTGACCTTCTTCCGCTTGTATCTCGACCATCCCAAAGAGACGCGTCAGTACTTAGAAGACCCCGAAGCGCAACCGCCCTACATGCTTTACGACACGATTAAATCAAACCTCTATCCCGGTGAGAAACCAAACATGGCGCTATGGAAAACCATCGCTGATGTGATTCCCTCGTTCCAACGCCGCTTCGGCATCGACGGCGCAAGAATCGACATGGGCCATGCCTTGCCAAAAGCGTTGCTTGACATGATTATTGATAAAGCCCGCGCCATCGATCCTGATTTTGCTTTTATTGCCGAAGAGCTTGATCCAAAGCTGGCCTCGGACGCCAAAGCCAAAGGCTACAACATGATCATCGGCAACGGCTTCATCATGACCCCGCGCATTTACACCGGGCAGGCGAGAAACTTCTACCATGGTCTTAAAGACCTTCCGCTTCCGGCGTTTGCTTGCAGCGAAACGCACGACACCCCGCGCATCGCCAGCCGCGACGGCGGTGAAGCCGGCGCAACGACGCTGACGGTTTTAAACATGTTTACACCAAACGGCGTGCCTTTCTTAAACGCCGGACAAGAAGTTTACGAACGCCAGCCGATGAACCTCGGACTCGATGCGAGCGAGGCCGATTTATACCACTTGCCCGAAGACGATCCCTACTACAAGAAGTTAGCGCTTTTTGATAAGGTCGCCCTGCATTACACACACCCCCGTCGTTGGCATATCCCTGACATATTGGAACACGTCAGTCAAATTCGTGCTCGGTACGTAACGGCCATCATGACAAAGTCGCAAAACGTGGTGTTTGAAAACGAAAACCCACTGTTCGTAGGGTTCGGATTTATTCGGAAAACCAAGGACATTGAAAAGAATATCTTATTGGTGCTTGCGAACCTAAACCCTGATTACGACGCCCAACACACAATCGATATTGAGGCGCTTCGTCGCAAAGCCAACAACCACCGCGCCCGAGGCGAACTGCTTTTCTCCACCAACGAACCACCACGCCCGTTCACGCAGTTTTTGAGCGACACCACCCTTGACATTCACCTCGGCAAGGGGGAAGTTAAGATTGTTGAAATCTAAAGACCATACCGTGCTCGTGAACGGTTCACCGAACCCGCGTGGGCACACGATGACGGCGGTGCGCGCGGTGCTCGGCGCGTTGCCTGAGGTGATGTTTAACGCCTACACACTGAACATTCACCCGTGCGACGACTGCAAGTTGTGCCACGCCCGCTTCGCCTGCAAACACGACGATGACATGCAGACGGTGCTTGACGCGCTTAAAAAAGCCGACACCTTAGTTCTCGCCACACCGGTCTATTTTGGCGCGATGACAGACATGATGATGCGCATCATCAACCGATTCCAACAGCTCTTCGAGGCAAAATTCACCCATAAAAAACCTTTTACAACGATCAAAAAACTCATCGTCATCAGCACCGCCGCGAGCGAAGACCCGTCGATGTTTGACGGGGTTCGTTTGACCACACGCCTGCTAGAAGAACTCTTCAGCGTTGAACGTGTGCATACGCTCTTGCTTGGTCACACCGATATGATTAAGAATGTATCACAGACCTACGAACGTGAAATTGAAGCCTTTAAAAATGAAATTGCCCATTAAAAAAAGCCGCAACGCGGCTTTTTCTTTAGGAATGGCTGTTTTTTCGTTCGAGGGTGGCCAAATGGATCTCGTTTCCAGCGATGACGCGGTCGAAAATGATGCGCAGAAACATGATCTGAATCGGGACTTTGATCAGGAGCGCGCCAAAGCGGGTGAAGATGCCCGGAATCGGTGTAAACCCAAAGAAACCATAAGCTTGCGGGCCGTACAGTTGGATGCTGATGACGGTGAATGAAAACAGCGATGCGGTGATGACTGCGGTGCCAAGCAAGATGGGTGACAGCCGCTTCTTCCCATAAAAGAATAGGCCACCGAGGAATCCCCAAGACATGGAAGCAACGGTCATCAAATTCGGCGCAACGGCAAGGTTATTAGGCATTGCGATGTGCAGCAAATCGGCAATCAATCCGGCCATCATGCCATAAAGTGGACCAAAGAGCATCCCGGTCACAAAGAGCGGCAAATCGTAAAAGGAAAAGCGAAACTCAGCGAGTTCCAAACTGATGATCGATTTGAAGACAAAGCTCAGGCCGACGAGCATCGCCAAGTAGGTGATGCGCCGGGTTTTGATGGTGTTTTGAAACATAAGAAAAAACCTCCTAAACATTTTAAGAGGTCCACCCAATCACTTCGAGTGGTACTGCGAAGTATCCAAGCGGACGCGCCGTTTTACCGCCACGACTGTGTTCGTTTATACCCGACGTCCCATGGTATAACACTTAACGCAAAACGGCTACTCTGTATCTGTTTCCATTGTAACAAGTTCCGACCAAAATGCAAGCACTTTGTACGCTTAAAGTCGGTAGTCGATCGGACGCATCCCATGATGCGATAAAAAGGCGTTCCCACGGGAAAAATGCTTGCATCCGAAGAAGCCTCGATGCGCCGATAAAGGGCTTGGGTGAGGGGCAGTGAGGACGAGGTGTTTGGGATTAATCAACGAACGTTTTTTTCGTGCATGCGCTCCCCACAACATAAACACAACCGGCGTGTCTTTCTTGGATACAGCCTCAATCACACGATCGGTGAACCACTCCCACCCGAGATTCGCATGCGAAGCGGGACGGGAGGCTTCGACGGTGAGGGTTGTGTTTAAAAGCAACACGCCTTGTGTGGCCCAAGGGGTAAGGTCGCCATGACTCGGGATAGGGATGCCGAGGTCGTCATGAAGTTCTTTGTAGATGTTTTGTAAGGAAGGGGGTACGCGCACACCCTTGTGCACGCTAAAGGCGAGGCCGTTGGCTTGGTTGGGCTGGTGGTATGGGTCTTGGCCTAAGATGACTACCTTGACATCGTCAAGCGGCGTCAGTTCAAGTGCTTTGAACCACGCCGGTGAGGGTGGGTATACGGTGTGGTATTTGGCTCTTTCTTTCGCTTGTTCTAACGCGGTTTTAAAGCGCGGGTCGCGCTTTGTGGATGCCAAGGCTTCTTTCCAGGTCACCATCGTATCACCTCGCATTCATTATACCAAATACCATCAGCCTTTGATAAGAAAAAAACGCCGCTTCGTGGGAAGCGGCGTTGGGGTATTAGCGGTCTTCTGGGCCTTCGCCTTCAAGCTCTGCTTGGGCGGCGGCGATGATGGCTAGGGGGATACGGAAGGGTGAACATGAGACGTAGTCGAGGCCGACTTTGTGGAAGAAATGCACGCTGTCGGGGTCGCCTCCGTGTTCGCCACAAATGCCGAGGATGAGGTTTTTGTTGCCGTCGCGGCCGCGTTGGCTGCCGATGGCAACGAGTTCACCGACGCCGACTTGGTCGATTGACTGGAACGGGTCGTGAACGAAAATCTCTTTCTCTTGGTACTCGTGAAGGAACTTGCCGGCGTCATCGCGGCTGAAGCCGTAGGTCATTTGCGTGAGGTCGTTGGTGCCGTAGCTGAAGAAATCGGCTTCTTTGGCAACGCCTTCGGCGATAAAGGCTGCACGCGGGGTTTCAATCATCGTGCCGACGAGATACTCGAGCTCAACGCCAGCTTCTTTGATGAGTTGATCGGCGGTTTCCTTGACGTATTTTTTCAGGTAGGTAAACTCTTCAACGGTCGAGATGAGCGGAATCATGATTTCCGGTTTGACAACAATGTCTTGCTTGGCCATTTCAATGGCCGCCAAGATGATTGCTTTCGTTTGCATGACGGTGATTTCCGGATAGGTCACGGCCAAACGGCAGCCGCGGTGTCCGAGCATCGGGTTGAACTCATGCAGTTGGTCAAGCGCTTGGTTGAGACGCTCTTCGGTAACGCCGAGTTTCTTCGCGGCGGTCGGGACTTCGTCGCGTGCCGGTAAAAACTCGTGGAGCGGTGGGTCAAGCAGGCGGATGGTGACGCTTTTTCCATCCATGACTTTGAAGATGTCTTTAAAGTCTTTAAGTTGGTGTGGAAGCAGTTTTTCAAGCGCTTTTTCGCGTTCTTCTTTGGTGGTGGCGATAATCATTTCGCGAACGTTGGTGATGCGCTCGTCTTCGAAGAACATGTGTTCGGTGCGGGCGAGGCCGATGCCTTCGGCGCCGAATTTAATCGCTTGGGTGGCGTCGCGCTCGTTGTCGGCGTTGGCTTTGACGCCAAGGCGTTTGAGCGCTTGTGCCCACTCGAGGATTTGTTCGAACGGTCCGCTGAACTCGGGGAGCTTGGTCTCGATTTTGCCGGCGTAGACTTGGCCGCTGGTGCCGTCGATTGAGAAGTATTCGCCTTCTTTGTAGCGTGTGCCATCGATGGTCATGTAGCCTTCTTTTTCGTTGATGCTGATGGCGCCGGCGCCCGATACGCAGCATTTACCCATGCCGCGGGCGACGACGGCGGCGTGTGAGGTCATTCCACCGAGTTGGGTGACGAAGCCTTCGGCGGCAATCATGCCTTCGATGTCTTCAGGGCTGGTTTCTTTACGGAAAAGCAACACTTTTCCGTATTCTTCTTTTTTCTGCACGGCGTGTTCGCTCGTGAAGACAATGCGGCCGGTCGCGGCGCCCGGTGAAGCGGCGAGGCCTCTGGCGACAGGTTTGGCATTGCCAAGTGATTTTTCTTCAAAGACCGGGTGGAGAAGCTGGTCGATTTGATTGACGTCGATGCGGCGAAGCGCATCTTCTTTCGTAATCAAGCCTTCTTCAACCATTTCGACCGCGATGCGGACGGCCGCATGCGCGGTGCGCTTACCGGTACGGGTTTGCAGGATGTGGAGCGTGCCCTCTTCGATGGTAAACTCGACATCTTGCATTTCTTTGTAGTGGGCTTCGAGTTTGTCTAAGATGTCGGTGAGTTCTTTGTAAATTTCTGGGCGTTGGTTGTCCAGTTCAGAAAGGTCAAGCGGCGTGCGGATGCCGGCGACGATGTCTTCGCCTTGGGCGTTAAAGAGGAACTCGCCGTAGACTTTCTTTTCGCCGGTTGAAGGGTTGCGGGTAAAGAGCACACCGGTGCCGGAGTTGTCGCCGGTGTTGCCATACACCATCTCTTGCACGTTGACGGCGGTGCCGAGGTCGTGTGGGATGTGGTTGTGGTTGCGGTAAACGCGAGCACGTGGCGTATCCCAGCTGCGGAACACGGCATCGATTGACATGTAGAGTTGCGTCATCGGGTCTTGTGGGAACGCTTCACCGACTTCACGCTTGTAGATGGCTAAAAACTCGTCGCTGACGTGTTTCCAGTCGTCGGCCGTCATGTCGGTGTCGTTGGCGTAGCCTTTGTCTTCTTTGAGGCCTTCTAAGACACCGTCGAAATGTTCTTTGTCGACTTCTAAGACGACTTCGGCGAACATTTGAATCAGGCGGCGATAGAGGTCATAGACGAAACGCGGGTTGTCGGTTTTCTTGATCATGCCGGCGATGACGTCGTCGTTCATGCCGAGGTTGAGGATGGTGTCCATCATGCCCGGCATCGAGAACTTCGCACCGGAACGAACGCTGACAAGCAGCGGGTTGTCGGCGCCGCCGAAAACCTTTCCGGTTTCTTCTTCTAAGCGTTTGACGTATGCCTTGATGTCTTCAAGCAGTTCGGGTGAGTTTTTTTCACCGTTTTTGTAGTACTCTGTGCACATTTCCGTTGTGACCGTGAACCCGGCCGGAACGGGAATGCCAAGACGTTTCATTTCGGATAGGTTAGCACCCTTGCCACCAAGCAGTTCGCGTTGGTCTCTGGTGCCCTCTCCAAACATGTAAATTCGTTTCATTGCATTCACCTTTCGTTTCCAGATTTTTCGTGTATTCTCTGCGTTTGACACGAAGACATTATACCACTTGAACACCTAAAATTCAACAGAAACGGCGTCGTTTGTAGGGGTTTGACGTGATAACGCTTTCATGTCAGAAAAACAAACCCACCGACGTGTCGATGGGTTTGTTGGTTACTTTTTGACGGTGATTTTGCTGCCGTCTGAATTTCGATTGTCGTTCAGGTAATCGACGATGGCGTCGTAATGAGTGTTGTTGCCGGGTTTGCAAAGTTTTAGATCTTTGACATCGCCTTCAATGATGGCTTCGGCGAAGGCTGAACAACCCGGGTAACTGCACGCGCCACAATCGTAGCCTGGAAGGCGTTCTCTCACGCCTTCGATGCGCGGGTCGGCTTCCACTTTCAAGAGGTCGGCGGCGTAGGCGAGGCCGAGGCCAAGCAAACCACCCATTAACGCAAGTACGAGTACTGCCCACATGTTAGCTTTCCTCCGCTTCTTCTTGTTTTAGCGCGCAGCCATAATTTGAACATGCGCTGCACCGCGCGTCGCTGATGCGCATGTCGACGGGCGCGGGGGTGTTTTTGTTGAGCATGAAGGTGCCTAGGAAGAGCACCACCATGACGGTCACAAATACCACTGCAGGAATCATCCAACGATGCCTCCAAGACCGGCAAAGGCAAGGGCCATGATGCCGGCGGTAATGAGCGAGACGGGGACGCCTTTCCAGGCTTCCGGTACGTTTGAGCCTTCAAGCCGCTCACGAATGCTTGAGAAGGCGAACATCACAAGGCCAAAGCCTAAGGCAGCGCCAAAGGCGGTGGTGACGGCGACCGCGAGGCCGGGGAAGAGGCCATATTGCCCGGCGAAATCGCTGGTGATGTTTTCCACGGCAATCCCTAAGATGGCGCAGTTTGTGGTAATAAGGGCGATGTAGACACCGAGGGATTTGTAGAGTTTTTTACTGACTTTCTTGATGATCATCTCGACGAGTTGCACAAGCGAAGCGATGATCAAGATGAACGATATGGTTTGCACGTACTCGATTTCAAGCGGCACGAGCACGAGGTAATAAAGCAAGTAAGATACAAACGCGGCGATGACCATGACGAACATGACCGCGGCGCTCATGCCGAGCGCGGAATTGGTTTTTTTGCTGACGCCGAGGAAGGGACAAACCCCCAAGAATTTCATCAGCACGACGTTGTTGATCAGCATCGATGAGAAAATGGCGACGAAGAAGACTGTCCAACTCATGCGTTAGCACCTGCCTTTTCTTTGGCTTTTTGGCGCTTGCGTTCAAGCGCTTGGCGTTTTTTCTCTTCAATCATGCGTTGACGCTCGCGTTCTTTTTTGTTGCGTTTGAGGATGGCGACAAAGTTAAAGATTCCCAGCAAGAGTCCGATCACAAGGAATCCGCCCGGTGCTTGACCGAAGGCGTCCATGCTGAAGACGTAACTGTCGATGTTGATGATGGAGCCGGGGGTTTCAGCCAGCGGCAGGTACACGCCGTAGGCGATGGCGCCGGTTGATAAGAACTCTCGGAAGAAGCCGATGACCACGAGCGCACCGAGGAATCCAAGGCCCATGCCGAAGCCGTCAATGGCGGCGTCGTGCACCTTGTTTTTCGAGGCGTAGCTTTCAGCGCGGCCGAGAATCAAGCAGTTGACGACAATCAGCGGGATAAAGATGCCGAGTTCGCCGTGAAGCGCGTAGGCGTATGCTTCGGTAAGCAAGCCGACGATCGTCACAAAGGTCGAAATGATGACGATGTATGACGGCACGCGGATTTGATGAGGAATCCATTTACGAATCAGCGAAACGACCACGTTGGAGCTGGTCAACACGAAGATGACGAGGATTCCCATGCCGAGGGAAGCTTCGACGGTGCCGGTGACGGCAAGTGCTGGACAAAGCCCTAACAAGAAGACAAAGACGGGGTTTTCTTTGAAGAAGCCCTTGGTGAAGTTCGCCAAACGGGACATCTCTTTTTTCACGTTTTTGGTTTTAGCCACGTCACTCATCTCCTAACGTATCGGCGAAGTATTGGAAGGCCGCGCTAATGATCGCATACACCGATTCACCGGTGAAAGTCGCGCCACTCCATGCATCCTCAGCCTCGTTTTGCGTGATTTCCGTTTGTCCGGAGTACGCGCCGAACGCATCAATCAATGGGTTGCGGAAGTCTGGTGTATCGGGACTTTGATTGTAGGCGAAATGGTCAAACGCGCCGTTTTCATCAAGCAGGACTTCAAGGACATTGACGCCGTTGTAGCCCATTTTACGTCCAATGAACCAGTAACCGCTCACGTCATCGCCGTCGTAACGGGTTTCGACGTAGTCGAGGTCGTTGGCGTTAATCCAGGTGCGGTTTTCGACGAAGGTGTTCAGTTCGGTGAGTGCGGTGGCGATGGTGTTTTCAATCTCGCCATCCACGTCGAATGTTAAGCCGTTAAAGTCGCTATTCCAGTAACCCTCAAACGCCTCAACGGCATCAATCGCGTCTTGAGGAACATCGTCGAACGCAAAGACTGTGATGCCGATAAACTCAGTCTCGGTGTAGGCGGCGACGTAGGTCACGGTTTCGCCGTCAAACTCTAGCGGCATAAGGTAAGCATAGGCAAGAATGTTGCCGTCGTCGTCTTTGATGAGTTGTTCTTCGGTGAAGGCGCGGTCGAAGACGACGAAGGTGTCAAACGAGGCGACATCCGGTGCTAAACGCTCGTACGCTTCCATCACCGGGTCGCTCAAGAAGTCGGCGGCGATAAAGCGGGCGTCCTCGATAATGCGGCGGACGTTACCAAACGACATGCCGGCTGAGGCACTGGTGCCAGCGAGTTCGTCGGTAAACCCGTAGTCCATCGCGACGATCGATTGGCTGCGAAGTCTCGGTAAGTAATGATCGCGCAGGGCTTGCACATAGGATGGCGTTTGCGTTGAGTCGGCAATTTGCACGTCGATGATGTTGCCGTCTAAGTCAATGCCAACAATCACGGTAATGTCGCCATGGCTAATGCGGCCTTCGCCGCGGAAAGCGTAGCCGAGGATGTTGCCGCTGCTGTCACGCATGGTGACCATCTCTTTGACGCTGCTATCTTCAATGGCCACGATGTCATCGTCACTCGGGGTGACGGCGCCATCGAACATGTCGAGGTAGATGGCGAGTTGCGCCATGCGACGATTTTCTTCGCGGCGGTCTTCGGTCAAGGTGTGCGTGCCGAAGATGGCGAGTCCACTCACGGCACCGATGATGAGAAGCACCGCGGCGGTTTTCAGTTTACTGAGTAAGTTATCCATTCAAACCACCTGCCAAGGATTCGGCGCCGATCATCACGGCCGTGATCGAAAGGAGGATAACGGCGGTAAAGATGATGGCGCGTTTCCAGTTAAATTGTGTGTGCGACCATTTTGGGAAATCGATCGCGGGGACGAAGATGTTCATGATCAAGATTGCGAACACGACGCCCTCAGGATACGCTCCAAAGAGGCGAATCACGTAGGTGATCAACCCGAGGCCAAAGGCAAAATAGATGCGTCCGGGGCGCGTGACGGGTGCGGTGATGGGGTCGGTGGCCATGTAGACGGCACCAAACAACAACCCACCCGATAAGAGATGTGTCAATGGGAACCACCATCCGGCGTCGGTCACGAGCATCGTCGCAACGGCGAGGACGAACACGGTGCCGACGTAGACAAGTGGAATAAAGACGTCGAATGATTTTCGCAGGAACAGGTAAATTCCGCCGACCAAAATCAGCATGGCGCTGACTTCGCCGATCGTTCCCGGCAAGCCGATGCCGGTGAACATCGTCGTCAAGGAGTAGCCGGTTTCGCTAAACGGCGCGGCGACGAGTTCGCCGAGGACGGTGGCGTTTGAGGTCGCATCGACATGGTTGGCCACGGCGACGGCGCCGCCGAAGCTAAGGGCGATGAAGGCGCGGCCGAAGGCGGCGATGTTGAAAATGTTTTGACCCATTCCACCGAAAATCAGCTTCACGAGAATGACGGCGACGACACCACCGATGATAACGATGGCGAGTGGGGTCGCGTCGGGAATCGTTAATCCGTAGATGACACCGCTGACAAGGATGCTGTAGTTATAGAGTGTGAAGTTTTTGTTGATTGGGTGGAACTTCTTGTTTTCTTCACGTTTGCTCTCGCGCTTTTTCTCGCTGATCGCCTGTTTGATCTCGGCAATCTGCTTTTTCAGCGTGTCTTTTTGGTCTTGTTGCTCTGCTTCTTTCAGCTCTTTTTTCAGTTTCGCAAGCTGGTCGAAGAGGTTTTCCATGCCCTCGCGATTTCGATGAATCGCGTCATGGATTTGGTAATAGACGTACTCGGTCAGCGCCATGGAAATCACGGCGGCGAGCATAATCCACACGGCGGTGAGGCCGTGGTTGATAATCGCAAGCACCACGAGCGGGCTAAGCGCGATGACCACATCGCGCATCATGCGCACGACGGAGGCGTTTGGTTTTCTCAGGTGCGGGGCTGTGTTTTGTATGATTTCCATCGTATCACCCTATCTTCTTTTTGCCGTCTTTGACGTAGTCGGTTACGGGGATTTTACTGGTGCAGACGTACGAACACAGTCCGCACTCGATACACTTGTTTGCTTCTAAGCCTTCGATGGCGTCGATGTCGTTGCGTTTGACCGCTTGCATAATCGACACCGGTTGAATGTGAACGGGGCAGCTGTACACGCACGATCCACAGCGTACACACGGTTCTTCGAGGTGTTCAATCGGACGGAACACGAGGACCGAGGTGGTCGTCGGCGTGACAACGACGTTGTCGCTTTTTACCGCGACGCCCATCATCGGACCGCCGATGACGAGTTCGAGTTTGTCGGCGTCATCGACGAACCCGTCGCAGAGTTTGATCAGCTCTTTCACAGAGGTTCCAACGCGGGTGCGGATGCTTTGTGGGAACTTGATGCCATCGCCGTTGACGGTGATGTAGCGTTTGGTAATCGGGAGGTTGTGTTTGATTGCTTCGTAGATGCTTTCGGTGGTCGAGACGTTGAAGCCTAGCAAGCCATGCTTCATCGGCAAGTCGCCGGAAGGCACTTTGATGCCGGTCGCGTTTTTAAACGTTTCAACTTCCCAGCCTTGCGGGTAGTAGTCGCCGAGCTTGGCGATTTTGACGTTCAAGTGTTCAAAACGTTTGGCTTCGCGTTCGAGCACCTGAATCAGTTCAGTCTTGGTTTTTTTAACGGCGATGATGCCTTGTTCGGCATTGACCGCTTGCATGATGTAGGCGAGGCCTTGGAATATTTCATCGGGTTGGTCTTTGATGAGGCGGTAGTCGCTGCTTAGGTAAGGCTCGCATTCGATGGCGTTGATGACGACGGTATGGATCGGTTCTTTGGTCGACAGCTTGACATACGAGGGGAAACCGCTCCCACCGAGGCCGACAACGGCCTTTTCTCTGACGATCTCGACCATTTCTTCTTGGGTCATCTTTTCGATGACGCTGTCGGGACGGTCGGTGATGCTTTCGTGGTAGGTGTCTTGAAAGTCGTTGCGGATGGTGATGCATTCGACGTCGATGCCGGTTGAGTCAATCATCGTCACTTTGTCTTCGACGGTGCCGCTGACGGTGGCGTAGATTGGTTGACGGAAAAAGCAGCCGTCGCGCTCGCCGATGATTTGGCCGAGTTTGACGTGGTCGCCTTTTTTGACGTCCAAGGTGTATTCTTCGCAACGGCTCGTCGTCAGGTTTAAGTAGACTTTCTCTGGATCGACGAAACGGACCGTCGGCAATTCGGTGTTGAGTTGCTTGTAGTCGCTTACTTTGCGGGTTTTCGCAATCATTGTTTCACATCCTTGTGGTGGTCTGCTTCCGGGGCGTCATGAACAATTTCCATGATCGCTTCCTCAAGGGTCCGGAGCGTGGTGTCGGCTTCGGTGATGCTCGCTGCTTTGACAGCGATGTATATTTTTAGCTTTGGCTCGGTGCCGCTCGGACGGAGCACGAACCAGGCATCGCCTTCCAAGGAAAACTTGATGACATTGGATTTGGGAAGGTCGATGATGTGCTCGTTGCCGCCTTCGTAGCGCAAGCTCTTCAAATAGTCTTCTATGGTAATCACGGCACGTTTTGCGATGCTTTTCGGCATCAAATCTCTAAAGTGTGACATGATTGCCTTGATTTTCGCTTCACCGGCTTTGCCGTCTAAGGTCAGGTTGATGTTTTTCTCGCGGTAGGTGCCGTATTTCTCGTAGAGGTCATGGAGGTAATCAACCAAGGTTTTTCCTTCGGTTTTGAGGCGATTGGCAATGTCTGAGGCAAACACCATGGCTTGCACGGCGTCCTTGTCTCGGACAAAGTCTTTGACGATGTAGCCATAGGATTCTTCATAACCCATCAAAAACGATTTCTGCGTGGATTCGATGGCTTTCATGCGCTCGCCGATGAACTTAAATCCGGTCAGCGTCGATTGAACCTCAACCCCATAGGTGTGGGCGATGGCGGCACCGAAGTCGCTGGTGACGATGGTGTTGTAAACGATGCCGTGTTCCGGCATCGTGCCAAGGCGCTTGTGGTGGTCGAGGATGGACTCGATGAAGATGGCGCCGGTTTGGTTGCCGGTTAAGAACACGTACTCACCCTGATGAAGCACACCGAGGCCGAGGCGATCGCCGTCGGGGTCGGTGGCGATGAGCACGTCGGCTTTGTGCTGACGTCCATACTTGATGGCGTACTCGAAGGCCGAGGCGTCTTCGGGGTTTGGGCTTTTGACGGTGCTGAATCGGGAGTCGGGAACCATCTGTTCCTCGACGGTAACAACATCATAGCCGGCTTCCGTTAACGCACGAAGGCCAATCTCACGACAGGCACCGTGAAGCGGTGTGAAGACGATGGTGATGGTTTTTTTCGCCTCCGGCCGCATCGGCACGGTGGCGACTTCGTTGAGGTAGGCATCATCGATGTCGCGTCCAAGCACCGCAATCAAGCCGTTTTCTCTGGCCTCGTCGGTGTCCATCGACGGCACGGCGAAAACGTCCTCGATGGCCTCAACGTTTTCGACGACCTGATCGGCGAGGCGGGGCACAAGCTGACACCCGTCGGCATCGTAGATTTTGAAGCCATTGTATTCGGGCGGGTTGTGCGAGGCGGTGATGACAATGCCTCCGGCCGCGCCTTGGTGGCGCACCGCAAACGATAAAAGCGGCGTCGGCCGCATGTGTTCAAACACGAAAGCGCGCATCCCGCAAGCGGCGATCACCGAGGCGGCTGCCCAGGCGAAGGTGTCGCTGTGCTCGCGGTTGTCGTAGGCGATGACGATGCCACGGCGTTTGGCGTCAGGTTCGTGTTCAATCACATACTTCGCGAAGCCATAGGCGGCTTTTTTGAGCGTGTGCACGTTCATTCGGTTGGTCCCTGGTCCCATTTTTCCCCGCATGCCGCCGGTGCCGAACTCAAGCGGCTTGTAGAAGGCGTCTTCGATTTCTGCCTCCCCCATGTGTTCCATGGCGGTTTTTAAGTCGGAATCCAGCGCCGGATGGTTTTTCCACACGTCGTAGGTTTTTTTCACTCGCCCACTCCTTTCCAATTTATTTAAGAACATATATATCATATAAACAACATGTATTATAACTTATCAATATCGTGATTTCAACCGCCAATCGGTTTTTCTAAATAGTTGACCACGTTCGAGTTTCAGGCTCTTTTTTATTACAAAGGAGCCTATATCATGGCTTAAGCATCGCCTTAATCAGCTACAGACATAAAAAAAAGCGTCCAGCCAAACTGGACGCTTTCAAGGTTACTTATCGGTGTTTTCGTCGTCGGTGTCGATGAACTGTTTTCCGGGATGCCAGCCGCATGGGACGAGTTTTCCGGCGACTTCGTTTTGGAAGACTTCAAGGGTTCGCAGCACTTCGTCGACGTTGCGCCCCCCTTCGCCGTGGTTGACGTGGGCGGCTTTTAAGACGCCGTTGGGAGCGATGATGAAGGTGCCGCGCCAGGCGACGCCTTTGTCTTCATCAAGCACGCCGTAGGCTTCGCTGACGACGTGGTTGGAGTCGCTGGCGTGGAAGTGGTTTAGGTGGCCGAGCGATCCTTGTTGCCAGGCGAGGTGGCTGTATAGCGAGTCGGTTGAGACGGCGATGAGTTTCGCACCTTTGTCTTCAAACTGCTTGTTTAATTCGTTAAAGCGTTGAATCTCGGTGGGGCATACGAAGGTGAAGTCAAGCGGGTAAAAATAGAGCACGACCCAGTGTCCTTCGTTTAAGAGATCGTCAAGTTTGACTTTGCTGATGCGGTCGAGGTCCTTGCCTTCAGGGCTGAGCGCAGGCATTTCAAAGCGGGGTGCTTGTTTGCCGACGCGGGCGGCGGTGACGTAAAAGTCGTTATCGTATTTCATCGGAGTTCCTCCTCATCTGTTTTACCGTATACCATCTTAGGCTTTCGGATGTCTTTTTTCAATCAAAACACTCACTTTTTGTCGTCAATTGGGGCGATGCGCCAAATCTCATTGGCGTAATCAGAAATCGTTCGATCGGTCGTGAAGAAGGCGCTTTTGGCGATGTTGGTGAGGGCCATTTTTCGCCATGTTTTTTGATCTTGGTACCGTGCGTTCGCTGCTTCGTGCGCGTCGGTGTAGGCGCGGAGGTCTTTGAGCACAAAGTACTCGTCACGACCTAAAAGTTTATCGCGAACGTCGTTGAACTCCGTTTTCGGAACGTTGGCAAAGAATCCGTTGGTGAGTTGGTCGACGGCGGTGCGAATCTCGTCGTCGTGCTGGTAAATTTCTAGTGGGTCGTAGGTGTTTTCACGACGCAAGCGGTTGACGGTGTCGGTTTCCATGCCGAAAATGATGATGTTGTCTTCGCCGACGAGGTCGGCGATTTCAACGTTCGCGCCATCGAGCGTGCCGATGGTGATCGCGCCGTTCATCATGAATTTCATGTTTCCTGTGCCGCTCGCTTCTTTGCCGGCGAGGGAAATTTGCTCGCTTAAGTCGCAGGCGGGAATGATTTGTTCGGCGTAGGTGACGTTGTAGTTTTCGACGAAAACAACCTTGAGTAAATCGCGGGTGTCGGGGTCGTGGTTGACCTTGTCGGCGATGGTGTTTAGGAGTTTGATGATCTTTTTGGCAAAATAATAGGTGCCAGCGGCTTTGGCGCCGAAGATGAAGCTGTGCGGGACGTAGCTTTCACGGAAAGCGACGTCGGTTTTTAACCGGTTATACACCATCAAAATATGCAGCGCGTTCATCAGTTGGCGCTTGTATTCGTGCATCCGTTTGACCTGAACATCAAAGATGCTGTCGGGGTCGAGGGAGATGCCTTGCTCACGGTTGATGCGTTCGGCCAAGACAACCTTGCGGGCACGCTTCATCTCGGCGTAGCGCTTCTGCGTTTTTTCGTCGTCGACATGGTCGAGGAGTTGTTCGATTTTGCTCATGTCTTTAAGCCATCCTGGCGCGAGCTCATCGAGCATGGTGGATAGTTCTGGGTTGATGTGCTTAAGCCAGCGGCGGTGCGTGACGCCGTTGGTTTTGTTGTTGAACTTGCCCGGATAGAGTTCATGCCACTCTTTCATCTCAATCGATTTAAGCAATGAGGTGTGCAAGGCGGCGACGCCGTTGACGCTGAAGGAACCGACGATGGCGAGGTGGGCCATGCGGACCTGTTGGTCGGCGATGATCGCAAGGCGACGGACGGTGTCGTGGTCGGCCTTTTTATCGTGCAAGAGCCAAGCGCAAAAACGGCGGTTGATTTCTTCGATGATTTGATAGATTCGCGGGAGCACCGGTTGGAAGATGCTGATCGGCCATTTTTCAAGCGCTTCGGCAAGCAAGGTATGGTTTGTGTAGGCACATGTCTTGGTGGTGATTGCCCAAGCGTCGTCCCATTCCATGCCGTGGTCATCCATAAAGACGCGCATCATTTCCGGAATCACGAGGGCCGGGTGGGTGTCGTTGATTTGGAAGACGAGTTTGTCGGGAACGTTTTCAAACGTGCCGTGCGTGGTGTGGTGATCTTTTAAAATGCTTCTCACGCCGGCGGCGCTGAAAAAGTATTGTTGTTTAATGCGGAGGGTTTTTCCTTCGCGCGTCGTGTCGTCGGGATACAGCATGCCGCTGATTTGGCGTAGTTCGCGGTTGTATTCGATGCTGTTGACATCGTCAGGGAAGAGGTCGGTGGGTTCGGCGTTCCAAAGCCGCAAGCGATTCACCACACCGTTGTCGGCACCGACGATCGGGATGTCATAGGGCACGGCGAGAATTTTCTCGTTTGGCTCATACGTGGCGGCGCCGTTGTTAAAGGTGGCGTGGCCGCCGTAGGGAATCTCAATCGCTTCTTCTTCAGCGCGAACTTCCCAGACGTATTGGTCTTTGAGCCAGTCGTCGGGTTTTTCCAGTTGGTAGCCGTTGCGAATTTCTTGCTCAAAGAGGCCGTAGCGATAGCGAATGCCAACGCCATGGCCCGGCAGGCCAAGGCTTGCGAGCGAATCGAGAAAACAAGCCGCTAAGCGTCCGAGACCGCCGTTTCCGAGGCCGGGGTCGACTTCTTTGTGTTCGATGGCATTGAGGTCGAGGCCGAGCTTGGCCATGCCTTTTTCAACCACGTCACGAAGTCCGAGGTTCATTAGGTTGTTGGTGATGAGGCGGCCGATAAGAAATTCCATTGAGAAATAATGCACGGTTTTTGGCGAATGTGCCTTGGTGATGGCTTTCCGTGCTTTCCATTGTTTGCTTATCTCGGCGAAGACCAAGCGCCCGAGAGCGTGGTACTGTTCACGCGGTGTGCTTTCGTCGAAGGGTTTTGCGTGCAAGGTTTCCACGCTTTCTTTGAACGCCTTGACGAAGGTGTCAGGGTTTTGGAAGGGATTGTTCATGTTCATTCTCCTTTGATCGGGTTTCGAGCACGAGGCGATAGAGTTCGACCGTTTTGGACGCTTGACGCGCTAGGCTGAAGTCTTGACGCATGCCTCGAAGCCGTATTTTTCGGAACGCATCGGGGCGTTCTTTGTAGACATTGTACGATGTTTCAAGCGTTTGCACAAGCGCATCCACATCGAAATCGAAGAAGGTGAATCCAGTGCCGCGCCCTGTGTAGCTGTCGTAGGCGCTCACCGTGTCGGCGAGACCGCCGGTCTCACGAACGATTGGGACCGTGCCATAGTGCATCGCAATCATCTGGCTAAGGCCGCAAGGTTCAACGCGTGAGGGCATCAAGAAGGCATCAGCGCCGGCGTAGATGTAGTTCGGTTCGGTCGCGTCAAACTCGAGGTTGACGGCGACGCGGCGTGGAAAGGCTTTTTTTAACTCTCGCAGGCTGTTCTTAATCGTTTCATCGCCGGTGCCGAGCAAGACAAACTGTACATCGTTGTGGCGCTCAAGCAACCGCCAAAGTGCAGGAATCATGATCGCGAAGCCTTTTTGTTCGCTCAAGCGGCCAACCGATCCGATTAGATACGCGTCGGGATCGTCGTCAAGGTTCATGATTTTTTGTAGGTGGTGTTTGTTCAGGGCCTTTTTCTCAAGCGTCCTTTGCCCGTAGCGTGCGGCAATAATCGGATCGCTTTCCGGTGAGTGTTTCCCTGAAATGCCGTTTAAGATGCCGTAAAAATCACGTTCACGTTTAAGGATGGCCGGCGTGAGGTTTTTCCCGTAGTAATCGTAGCGAAGTTCATCGCGGTAGGTTTCTGAGACGGTGGAGAGTTTGTCGGCGTGTTCGATGCCGATTTCCAGCGCGTTCATCTTTCCATCGTGGTTTTTTCCGATGTTTTTCAACCCCACGCGCGCCAAAATATCATAAGGACCCGTGCCTTGATAATCGATGTTGTGAACCGTCAGAAGCGTTTTCGGCGCTTCGCCGTTTACCTCAAGGAGCGCCGGCAAAAGCGCCGCATGCCAATCGTGGGCATGGACGAGATCAAAAGGTCCAATCAGCGGCATCGCCTCAACGACGCTTCTGCAGAAAAACGCGTAGCGCATGACGTCGTCGTCGTGGCCGTAGATTTCGTCGCGTTCAAAGTAATAGAAGTTGTCGAAGAAATAGACATCGACGCCTTTGTAGGTGGTTTCAAGCACCTTAACTTTACGTTTTTCGAGGCCATCTTGCAAGATCAATTCACCAATCGGTGTGCAGGCTTCTTCAAAACGCGCCTTGATGGCCGGGTAAAACGGCAAGGCAACCGACACATCAAGGCCGGTTTTCGCCAGGTGGACGCTTAAGTCACCGAGCACATCGCCAAGGCCTCCGGTCTTGATAAAGGGAACCATTTCGGCGGCGACCTTCAGCACGCGCATGCCGGTTTGGTTGGTGACGACTTGGTTTTTTTGCGTGATGTAAGGGTCGCGAATCGTGCCTTCTAACACCGTGCCCTGCTTGACAACGCTGCCTTTGTCTAAGACGACTTGTTGAAGCACGGCGCCTTGTTCAACGACGGCGTTGTTTAAGACGACGCTGTGTTCGATGATCGCGCCACGTTTGATGGTGACGTCGCGACCGATGACGCTATGACGCACGGTCCCATCGACGATGGCACCGCTCGCAAGCAAGCTGTTGGTGACGTCGGCGTAATGGCCGTAGCGTACCGGTGGGGCGGTCTTTTCTTTGGACATAATCGGACGGTTGGGCAGGAAAATGTCGCGGCCACGGTCGAAACGCAGCATGTCGAGGTTGGCTTTCATGTAGTGAAAGACATCGCGGACGTAGCGGACATACGCGCGGTGTAAGTAGGTGCTTACGTTGAGCGATGGGGCTTGTTCAACCACGTCGTTTAAGGTTTTGTAAGGAATGGCGTCGTAGTTAAGGATGTATTCGAGCAGTCGTTTTTTTGATAGCAAGAACGTCTTCAGGCGGGCTTTTTCGTGGACGACTTCGGTGATGTCTGCGTTTTTGCGGATATGGTGGTCTAGCACGTCGTTGAAATCGATGTTCCATAAGATGTTCGCTTGGGTAATCAAGACGTACTCTTGGCTGCTTCTTTGGAAGTACTCGTTGTGTTCATACATTCGCTGGAAGGTGAGCATGTCTTCGGTCGGCGCGGCAATGTTTTTCGGCGGCAACACAAACAAGCCGTCGGCGCGACGGTCGAGGTCCCAGCGTTTGCCCGAGCCGATGTGGTCTTGTAAGGAGCGGTAGTTTCCGTAAGGGAAGATGGCGACGTTTTTAATGCCGCTGTGTTTCATGTTGGACAAAGCGAAATCAATCAGACGGTATTTCCCGACGACGGGCATCGCCCCGGGCATGCGGTGAATCGTCAACAGCCCGAGTTGACCGCGGACGCTCGCGTCGATGACGGCAAACAAGCGGCTCATGACTGTTCACCCACTTTCCAAAGCGTTTCGTTGTCGATGACGGTGGGCTTATCGTAAATCAGTTCCGTGTGCGGCAATATCACCGTGTCTTCTAAGACGATGACGTTTTCCAAGCGGCTGCGTTCGCCGATCTTGACGCCGGTGAAGACGATCGAGTTTTTCACGAAGGCGTTTTCTTTGATTAAGACGTTGCTAGAAATGACGCTGTGTTCGACGTGTCCCATAATCATCGAACCGTCGCAAATCATCGCATCGCGAACGCGATCGGGGCTCATGTTGTGGTGAGGCGGCAAGTCTTCGGTGCGGGTGTAAATTGGGTGGGTTGTGTAATCGTGAATTTTGAGGTATTCGGGATGGTCAAGCAAATCGAGGTTTGCCTCGTATAAGCTTTCGACGGTGCCGACATCGCGGAAATATCCGTTGAAACGGTACCCGCAGACGTGGTAGTTTTCTTTGAGGGCTTTGGGGATGATGTCGCGGCCGAAATCGAGGTCGTCAACGTCGGACTGCAACACGCTGTGTAAGACGGCGCGGTTAAACACGTAAACCCCCATCGAGGCGAGACTGCCTTGTGGGTTGTCGGGTTTTTCCGCAAAATCGGTGATGCCGTCGTG
>SLFZ01000006.1 GCA_007123975.1 Candidatus Izemoplasma sp.
GTGCTGCGGCTGCTTGGCATTGACGGCACCGACGCGTTCGATGTGCCACTCGTCAACGTCCTCGTCGACCACGTGAAAAACGACTGTGATATTCGCCACGGCGTCGCCCACTACATGGCTATAGCGATTGAGAAGACGGGAAAAACACCCCAGGCGATTGCCGAGGCGGTCGCCGAAGGAAAATTATCGCTCTGTGCTCTCGCCGGGGAAGGCATTCCGAATCACAATGTCTTAAATCCCTACATTGATCAGACGCTCACCCGCATCCGCGCGCAGCGAAAAACGCGCGAGGAAGCGCTCGAAAAAAATCCGGCGCCTAGTCCGGAAAAATACGTCATCGTCGCCACCGGAAACATCCACGAAGACATCGAACAAGCCTTGTCCGCCGCGGCTCGCGGCGCTGATATTGTTGCCGTGATCCGCACGACCGGCCAATCGCTCCTCGATTATGTGCCCTATGGCGCAACGACCGAAGGCTTTGGCGGGACGTATGCGACCCAGGAAAACTTTCGGCTTATGCGCGAAGCGCTTGATGGCTACCATCAACGCCACGGCCGCTACGTCAAACTCGTCAACTACGCAAGCGGCCTATGCATGCCGGAGATTGCGGCGCTCGGTGCGCTTGAGCGCTTAGACATGATGCTTAACGATTCCCTTTATGGCATCATCTTCCGCGACATCAACATGAAACGCACGCTCATCGATCAGGCGTTTTCACGGGTGATTTCAGCCTACGCCGGCATCACCATCAACACCGGCGAAGACAACTACCTCACCACCTCAGACGCCTTCGAACACGCCCACACGGTGATCGCCAGTCAGTTCATCAACGAGCGTTTCGCCGAACATGCGAAGATGCCCGCGTCGTTGATGGGACTAGGCCATGCTTACGAAATCGACCCCGCAATCGAAAACAGCTTTCTTTACGAAATCGCTCAGGCGCAACTCTCGCGCCAGCTGTTTCCTGAGGCTCCTTTGAAGTACATGCCGCCGACCAAGCACATGACCGGCGACATTTTCAAAGGCACCGTGCAAAACGCCCTTTTTAACATCGCGTGCGTTACCACCAACCAACAGATTCATTTACTCGGCATGCCGACCGAAGCGATTCACACCCCGTTCATGAGCGATCGCGCGCTTGCGCTTGCCAACGCCGAGATGATTTACAAAGCCTTCAAGGATTTCTCAGACAGCGTCGACATCAAACCCGGAAGCGTCATCGAACAGCGTGCGCATCGCGTGCTTGAGGATGCCAAGCGACTGCTTGATGACATCCGCGATGAAGGGTTGTTCACCACGTTGAAAAAAGGCACTTTCGCCGGCGTCTCACGTGGTGAAGACGATGGGAAAGGCCTGGATGGAGTCTTTAAAAAACATCCAGATTACGTCAATCCAGTCATCGAGCGGATGCTGAACGCGTTGAAGGAGGGGTCTGTATGAAACCGATGATGCGCCCCTACGGCGACACCTTAAACGACGGAAAAGTGCAGCTTTCCTTCACCCTGCCGATGGCCGCCGGCCCACACGGTGAGGCCGTGGCCAAAGCAATGTGTGAAAAGATGGGCCTTGCGGATGTGGCTGTCGTCCACTGCGAAGCCCTGAGTGAATCGTTCAGTTTTTACATCCTTTACGGCACCGTGACACACGCCGTCGACCCCGAGGCAGTCGAAGTCACCGACATCGATACCGAGTCGATGAGCAAAGAAGCGATTGAAACTTACATTGAAAAACACTTTGATAAACCGATCACCTTTATCGGCGCATCGACCGGCACCGACGCCCACACCGTCGGCATCGACGCCATCATGAACATGAAAGGCTTCGCTGGTCACTACGGCCTGGAGCGCTATCGGCACGTCAAAGCGATCAACCTCGGCAGCCAAGTTGACAACGAAACCTTGCTTGAAAAAGCGATCGAACACAAGGCGGATGTTATCTTAATCAGTCAGACCGTCACGCAAAAAGATGTCCATATCCACAACCTGACGGCATTCATCGAACTGCTTGAAGCGGAAAACCGCCGCGACGATTTCCTCGTCATCATCGGGGGCGCCCGCATTTCGCATGCGCTGGCGAAGGAACTGGGATACGACGCCGGTTTCGGCCCCAAAAAATACGCCAACGACGTCGCGTCGTTCGCCGCCCAAGCGCTTTTCAAAAAACGCACACAAAAAAACCGCTGATGTCAGCGGTTTTTTTGTAGCCAAGGCATGGGTTTGCTTTCTACGTGGTCGATGGCGATGTCGATAAGGTGTTTATCGAAGTGCACATCGCGCAGGCGTTTTAACTCATCGACGATGGCCTCTCGCGATGAAGGCGCGCGATAAGGTTGGCCGTGTGCCATCGACACGATGACCTCAGCAAGCCCGACGATTTGCCCACCGATGGAAATTTCCGTTCCCCGTAAACCGTCGGGGTACCCAGATCCATCGAGCCGTTCGTGGTGTTCGCGCACGTACTGCGCAATGGCTTGGAGTTCCTTTGATTGGATGAGGACTTGATGGCCAAGGGCAGGGTGCGCTTTCATCTTCTCAAAATCATCCACGGTGTAGGCACCTTTCTTTTTGACGACCGACTCCTCAACGCCGAGTTTGCCAATGTCATGGACGATGCCGGCCCAGTAGATTTCTTCGGCCACGGCCGCGTCGACATGTGCGGCGACGGCGATGGTTTCGGCAGTTTTAGCGACGGCGAGGTGGTGATTGCGCATGCCCGCATCAAACGTTTCAAGCGTACGCAGCAGCGCCCGGAGGATCGACGTGCGCAAGTGATCGCCAGCGCTTGAAAGCGACTCAGCCTCATAGAAGCTATTGAAAAGGATTTGTAGCGACGTGAAAAACGCAAGGTCGTCGTCGTTATAGCTGAGCGGACTTGCTTGGTCAAGATCAAACGCCATTGTGCAGATGACGTGTTCGGTCATGCGGACGGACACGAAAATGCTCTCCTTTAAACGCGGAAGAGAACAGACAAGCGAGGGATTAAGCGGATCACCAATCGCCCTTGCCATCGGATCTTTTTCGTGGTAAGGCTCGTGTAGATCATAGGACCATTTTTCACTCGGAAACTGAAGCGCGTTCAACGTGTCGAGGTCATAGCCTTTGCAGGCGATGAACTTGATGCGCTTTCCAACCAACGCGAGGCTTCCGTAATCGTTTTTTGGAAAAAGCGCGAGGACGGTGTCAAACATTTCTTCGGCCAGCCGGTCGATTTTGCGTTCATCGACGTTGCGAAACGCTGCCGAGAAACTAAGCAGCCGCTGCATCGCTGTGATAAGGTTATCAAGTCGTCGACTCTTTTGAATGTTTGTTTCCCGAGCGCGTTCAATGACTCGGGAATACTCCTTCAAAATCAACACAATGATTGTCATCAACGAGAAGAAGACGTTGATGTCAAAGACAACATCTTGCGCATCGAACACCACAAACAGGGGCTGCACGAAAAGCAGAAGCGACATCAGAATGAGCGAAAACATGTATGCGGTGCGGTAGGGAAAATGCAAGCCCACGACGATTGCGAAGATGCTATAGATGTAGCTGTGCTGCGTGTATGAAAAAAACGGCAACACGCCACTGATTAACACCATCGTGACAAGGAAAAACGACACATAAAGTGCGATTTCGGCCTTGGTGAACTTTGTCGGCAATGGATGCGGGTCATAATGCAAAGCGAAAAGAAGCGGGACACCGATAATAATCAAACTGAAGAAATCACCGACAACCCACGGGACGAAGCTTGCGGAAAAATCAAATTCGATGACGCCAAAGACAACGTATACGGCGTGACCAAGCGCGGCTGCGAGCAAAGCGATGGACGGTGCGAAAAGGAAAAACCGTCCGATATTTTTAAGCCGCATGACCGGTTTGAAGCGCGTAACTTGGGCAAGATGACGACCCAAACAAACCGGCGCCAAGCCGGTAAACCCCATGAGCACAGGAAGCAAGGTATACGTCAAAACACCATCCATGCCGGCGATGGCGTAACTGGTTGCGTAGCCAAGCGCATACCCAATCCAGACTGCCGGTACGATGCGTTTGCCATAGAAAAAGACGAGCGCCATGGCGACGCCGATGGCAGGCCAAATGGCGCTAGCCTCCCCCGCCGGGATGGCATAGAGTCGTCCGAGGATGACCGTAAGGTAGATAAAAACAGAGCCTATCACATGTTCAGTTGGTATCGACGACAACACCCGTTTCATCACGGCACCTCCTCATCGCATCTGTTTTTATTATAGCATACGCCAACAAAGACAAAGCCAAATTCCGGACTTTCATTTCCGCAGATTTGTGGTATAATATCAACTCGGTGAGAAAGGAGGACTGCCATGTCATTGTTTACTATACCACTCGTTGAATGGGTCGGTTACATCGCCAGTTTTATCATCCTCGTGTCGCTCTTGATGCGCTCGATTAAACGCTTGCGCCTCATCAATTTAGGCGGGTCGGTATTGTTTACCGCCTACGGCTTCGCCATTGGGTCGTATCCGGTTATGATGATGAACGCCGGCATCGTCCTTATCAACGTCTACTACCTCGTACAGATGGTAAAAAGTGAGGATTATTTCGATGTTGTACCGGTGGATAAAACCGACGAGTATCTGCGCGCGTTCTTGGCGTTTTATCAAAAGGAAATCAAACGCGCCATGGGCTTCACCCAACGCGATCTTGACGCCAGCGATTTCCGTTTTTTCGTGCTTAGAAACATGGTCCCAGCCGGGCTTTTCATCGTAAACACCTACGATGAAGAGACGTTGGAAATCACGCTGGACTACGCCACGCCCGCGTACCAGGATTTCAAAACGGGTGCCCACGTATACAGCCGCATCACCGACCTTTTCAAGTCGCAAGGGTACACCCGGTTTGTCGTCTTTAACGCCGACGCCGCCCACGCAAAATACTTGTCTCGGATGCGCTTTGAAGAAACCACCCTTGACAACCAAAAAGCCTTTATTAAAAACCTTTAGGACGCCACGAAAATCCGGCGTCCTTTTTATGCGAATGAAAACTCGTTGCGTGCTATAATGAAGCTGACATCAACGGAGGTGGCGCGATGCTTAAACTGATGAACGTATCGAAGTTTTACCGAACCGAAACCAGCGTAACCCAAGCCCTTCGCCGCATCAACCTCGAACTGTCGATGGGCGAGTTTGTCGTCGTCACCGGCGAATCGGGCAGCGGAAAGAGCACCCTGCTCAACGTGCTGAGCGGCCTTGATACGTATGAAGAAGGCGAGATGATGGTCGCAGGCGAAGAAACATCGCATTACTCGTCTGAAGATTGGGAGCATCACCGCAGCCAATACATCGGGTTTGTCTTCCAAAACTTCAACATCATCGATTCATACACCGTCTACCAAAACGTCTTGAGCGCCCTCATCATTCAAGGGTACGATGAAAGCCGACGTAAAGATCGCGCGATTGAACTCATCCGCCGCGTCGGCTTAGAACCGCAGAAGAACCAAAAAGCGAGCACCCTTTCGGGCGGGCAAAAACAACGCGTTTCGATTGCCCGTGCGCTCGCCAAAGATAGCCCGATTATCGTCGCCGATGAACCCACAGGGAACCTCGATAAAAAGACCGGCGAACAAATCGTCAACCTGTTGCACGATGTGTCGAAAGACAAACTCGTCATCGTCGTCAGCCATGGCGCCGACGCATTTGCGCACTGCGCGACACGCCGCGTGCGTCTTTTTGATGGTGAAGTGGTTGAAAACGTCGTGCTTAAAAAACCGGATAAAGCCATCGATGTGACGCCCGAACCAACCTACCGCATGGGGGTTAAAGAACTTGCGCTAATGGCAGCTAGAAACCTGCGCTCGATGCCAAAACGGTTGATGTTGATGCTGGTGGTGTCAACGTTGATTGTGTTTGGCATGGCGGTTGTCTACGGCTCAAGCCTGAGCGCCGATGCCATCGGCTTCGGCGGCAGCAACAACCAGTTTGAAAACCCGAACGTACACCGCCTCATCTTGGCACGGTGGGACGGAGAACCGTTCACGTCCGACGAGCTTGAGCGTTTTTCTGCGATGCGCCGTGTCGACAATGTCATTGCTTTCGACCCGGTCCTCGACATCACCTTGCATACGACAGAATCGTTTCATTATCCTTACCGCTTTTCGCCTGCGGATGCTGCTGGGCTACGCGATCGAGACCTCGACGATGGACGCTTACCACAAAACCCGGGCGAAGTCGTCATCACCCAAAGTCGGGGCAGCGGGTACCGTGTTGGTGACACCCTAACGCTTGGCGTCGGCCCACCTGCCATGCGTTGGTTTGGAGACCCAGAAGGCAACGAAGATCCGTTTTTAGAAACCATTGAGGTCACGATTGTCGGCGTCGTTCAAAGTTTTGCCGACCCGGCGTTGCTTTATGCAAACGACGACTTCCTAACGCGCCCGTTTTATGCCTACCACGCTGTCATGGAAACCGTTGAAACCACGTTTTCATTTGACGATACGCTGTACACACGACAAGGACTGCGCGTCACCTTCGACGAGACCCTCACCGACAACAGTGTACGCTTGCCGGCCGATGTCGCTGGAAGTTTAGCCAACGAACTAGGGATTCAACCCGAGGATCTTGTCGGTGAGACTGTGTCGCTTGGCATGCTTGATGTGTTCGCTGAATCGACGAACCTATCGGTCACCGTCGTGAGCATCGACGAACCCGACAACGTCCTGACGCTCAACGAAGCCACCTTTGATTCGCTCTTTGTGCCCGTGCCGAGGCAGGTTACCCTTACCGTGCACAGCGCCTTAGACGCCCAACGGCTGATGGACGCGTTTGATGAGGAGATCCACGTGATGTATCCGGCCGACTACGTGCCGATGTGGGCGGCGGCCGCGACCTTGTTTGAACGCATACTCAACGTCGTGTTACTGGGCGGCTTCATGGTGGTCGTCTATTTCGTGACGTACTTAACGCTTAAAAACATCATGCAAGCGAGAACCAAAGACTACGTCATCTTCCGTTCCATCGGCGCGAGCAAACGATCGCTATACCGCATCA
>SLFZ01000032.1 GCA_007123975.1 Candidatus Izemoplasma sp.
CCTCGACTCAACCATGGCAAGGTTGTGTTTTACCACTAAACTACACCCGCGTGCCGCTCCGAATGGAGCGGGTGATGGGAATCGAACCCACACCATCAGCTTGGAAGGCTGAGGTTCTACCATTAAACTACACCCGCACGTTGACAGCGTTGATATAATAGCACATCAAGGCGGGCAAAGTCAATAGCCGTGCGCAAGGTTTTTAGCGTTTCTTGACGGCGCGAAGTTTCGCGCTGGAAGCGCGTGGATTCGCATCGACTTCATCCTCGCTCGGACGCACGACTTTGCGGGTGAGAAGCTCAAAGGGAGCCTCCCCTTCGGGCATGGTCACAAGCCCTGGTGGATGGTCAATGGTGGTCGCATCGCGAAAAACGTGCTTGGCGATGCGGTCTTCGAGTGAATGAAAACTAATGACAACGATACGGCCGCCAGAACCGACGCATGCGAGTGCTTGCTTGAGCGATTCTTCAAACACCCTTAGTTCGTCGTTAACGGCGATACGAAGTGCTTGAAACACACGTTTGGCAGGGTGGCCTTTCTGTGAAAGAACCTTCATCGGTAAAGCGGATTTGATAACTTCTACAAGCTCAAACGTCGTCTCGATCGGCTGTGATTGTCGGCGTGTGACGATTGCTTTGGCAATCGGTCCTGCGAACCGTTCCTCGGCGTAGCGGTAAAACATCGTTTTTAGCGCGTGCGCATCGAGGGTGTTGACGAGTTCTTTTGCGGTCAAGCTCGCGCGGGTGTCCATGCGCATGTCGAGGGGTGCATCGTGGTTGTAGCTGAAGCCACGTTCGGGATCGTCAAAATGAAAACTCGACACCCCGAGATCGTACAGTATCCCGTCGACGGGGCCGATGGATCGAGCCTCTAAAGCTTCTTTTAGATGCACAAAGTTTTCTTCGATGACGATGAGTTTGTCGGCGTGCTCTTGAAGCCTTGCGTTGGCACGCTCAACGGCGTAAGGATCTTGATCAAAAGCAATCAACTTCCCGCTGGTGAGGCGCGATAAAATCGCCTCGGCATGGCCACCACCACCGAGGGTACAATCCACATAGATGCCATCGGGTTTAATGTTTAGGTATGACAGCGCTTCGTCCTTAAGCACGCTTATGTGTTTCATCTGAACACCTCCTGATAAAAGAAAAACGCTGGTGTCAGCGCTTCTTTTACGCCTACTCGGCGTCGGTTTCCTCGTCTTCCTTGGGTTGCACAACGGCGCGTCCGTCGTAATGTCCGCATGCTTTGCATACGCGGTGAGAAAGTTTCATTTCCCCGCAGTTCGGACAAACGACCATGCCAGGCACACCAATTTTGAAATGCGTGCGGCGCTTGCGTTTGCGCGTTTTCGAGGTCCGTCTTTGTTGAACGGCCATACGGTGTTCCTCCTAACGTTTGTATTTCTCCAAGTCCTTGAACGCCGGGTGCACCGAGGGCTTCTTGTCATCAGTATCCGGGTTCTGATACTTTGCGTCGGGACTTACGACACGCAAAGGTTTTTCCAAATATATATTAGACCACACAATCGGCAATAAGTCAACCGTAATTCCTTCGACTTGACGGTACTCGTCGTTGGCGTCTTCGCTGAATGTTTCGGTTACCGTGAAGTCAAGTGGGACCTCGACCGGTTTCAAGGTGATCGCACAAGCCATCGTCAGCGTCGTTTTGATGTGGAGGTTGAAGTGAAAATACTGATTGTCTTCGACGCTGAAGTCACCGGTGACACTGACGGGCGAAATGCCGATGAGATCGCTGCCTTCCTCGAGCGCTTCGCTGTAGTCAAGCGTGGCCTCAAAGGTGTTGTTCGAGTACTGTTTTTTGCGCAGTTCAGAAACGGTCCATTTCATCGTTTTCACATCCTTATGTTGTCTAAAATTATATGTTTAATTCGTTCGAAAGTCAAATCTACGGTATAATGATTTTCGTAAGGAGGCATGCCCATGAACGTCGTTGGTATCGTCGTCGAATACAATCCTTTTCACCATGGTCACATGCACCATCTCAGGCAAGCCAAAGCCGTTGCGAACGATGGCATTGTCATCGCCATCATGAGCGGTTCCGTTGTGCAGCGCGGCGAGTTTTCTTGCGTGGATAAGTTCCGTAAAACAGCCTGGGCACTGGAGGCCGGGGTCGATCTCGTGGTTGAACTTCCGGGCCTTTTTAGCTTGCAAAGCGCCGATTTATTTGCGAAAACAAGCGTGCATCTTTTGCATGTCCTCGGCGCGAGCCACCTTGTCTTCGGCAGCGAATCCGGTGATGTCGAGGCGTTATGGAAAATCGCCGAAGCGATGGAACACCCTGATTACGATGAGGCCATCAAAGCGCAACTCGACAAAGGAATGAGTTATCCTTCGGCTTCAGCCAGTGCGCTTTCCTCGTTGACAGACGGAAACATCCACGCCCTCCCCAACAACATTCTCGGCATTCAGTACCTCCGCGCAATTCGTTCGCTTTCAAGCGAAATGACCCCGCTCGCCATCCAACGCATCGAGACCGGTTACCATGACGCGTTAAAAGAAGGAACCGCCATTCAAAGCGCAACGGCGATTCGCGAAGCACGCCATGAAAACCGCGATGTTCAGAACTACGTACCGCGCTTTGTCGCCGATGACCTTGACGTGTTGCGGCCGATCTCGCTGTCCGATTGGTATCCCTTCCTTCGCTACAAACTAATCAGCGAACCCGCCGAGGCGCTCAAGGACCATTTCGGCGTGGAAGAAGGCCTCGAACACCTGTTTAAAAAGCACGCAGACGCCGAGACCTTCGAGGACTTTATGGCACGTATTCTCAGCCCCCGTTATACCCATGCCAAACTCAAACGAACGCTAATGCATATTTTGCTTGGCACCAATAAAAACGATCTCACGGATTTTACACCACCTTACGTGCGCGTGCTTGGCATGAACCAACGTGGCCAACAGTACCTTAACGAGATTAAAAAAGACATCCCGGTTCCTTTAATAACAAAGATTGAACGACAGAAAGATCGCCTGCTTTCTCATGAGCTCCGCATCACCGAAATTTATGATCTTGTGATGCGAGAAAACCTCTTTGAAAAAGAGTTTAAACCGGTTTTGATTGTTTAGTGTTTCGTTTGCTCGGCTATCTGCTTTTGTGCTATCATGGCGTCGGGTGATAACATGGACAACATCGCAAAAATCAAGCAATCCATCGAACACATTGTCGATCCAAGTTTTGGAAAATCCCTGAAAGAAACCGACGGCATCAAGCACATCGCCATCGACGATGAAAAAAACGCCGTGACCCTCGTCATCGGCGTGAAAAAAGTGGACGATCAAACCAAGCAACAGCTGACGCGTTCCTTGGCGAAAATCATCAAAATCGACCTCGGATACCGGGGCATGAAAATCGATTTTCAGCGCGTCATCGATGAAGAAAGTTTACTGAATAAAGGGCGTGACATCAAGTACATTGGTGTTGCCAGCGGAAAAGGCGGCGTCGGCAAATCAACGGTGGCCGCAAACCTCGCCCTCGCCTTAACACGCCTTGGCAAGCGCGCCGGCATCATCGACGCCGACGTTTACGGCAGTTCGATTCCAACCATTTTCGATATGGAGATTGTGTTGCCAAAGGCCAACGCCGATGAAAAAATCATTCCTTTTACACACGAAGGCATAGAGATCATCTCGACCGAGTTTTTCCTCAAAGACAACAAACCGCTGATGTGGCGTGGACCAATGCTTGGGAAGATGCTAAACCACTTCTTTGAAGACATCGCCTGGCATCAAGAACTCGAGTACATGATTGTGGACCTTCCACCGGGCACCGGCGATGTCGCCATGGACATCCAGAAGCTCATTCCACAGTCAAAGATGCTGATTATCACTACCCCGCATCCAAGCGCTTCTCATGTTGCCATCAAAGCCGGCTATGCCGCGAAAGAACTAAATCACGGACTGCTTGGCGTTGTAGAAAACATGAGTTATTTCCGCCACAACGGCGATACAATTCAGATTTTTGGTGAAGGCGGCGGCGCCGAAGTCGCCAAACGGCTCGAGACCGATTTAATCGCACAGATTCCCATCGGCCAGCCCGAAAGCGGCCACCATAGCCTCTTTGGCATGGAAGAGCCGATTGGCGTTGACTATCTCGGCTTGGCAAACAAACTGATTAAGTCCTTATAAACAGTAAAAACGCGTGCTCAGCAACAGCGGCACGCGTTTTTTTATGTTCTCATTTTAAGATCTTCTTGGATGGCGCGGATTTTCTTTCCGGTCTTCTTTGTCGCGGCCACCGCCTCTTTGTAGCGTTTTTGGTCAGTCGCATGCTGCGATAGCACGTGCGTGTAATCGTTCATTCGTTTGAGATCAAGTTGCTCATACGCCAGCGGCAGTGCCACCGATTTCACGTAATCAATGCGCTTCTCTCTGTCACTGATGCGGAGCGTTTCAAAGGCCACAACCTCTGCAAGAGCAACTTTTTTCGCGTGGGCATCGGAAAAGATTGACGCAAGCGAATCAAGCGACTCATCTTTAGATGCCATCAACCTCGCAAGGATTAGCATCCCTCGGTAGTACCAGACGTTTTTTTGTCGTCGATGCATGCGTTCGAGGGCTTCTCTGGCTTCAACCGAACGCCCTTGGTTGTCAAGGGCCTTAGCATACAAATACCGATACAGGTTCTCGCAGTTCATCACACACGCATCATCAAACAACGGAATCAATGCCTTCTCAACGTCGGCAGGATGATTGTCAACGCGAAGCAGCAACCCTTTGAGTTTCCGCAAGAACATGCGCGGTGTTTTCGGCAAATTTTCGTATCGTCTCATCGCTTCTTTATGTGCGTGCAACGCTTCAGGTTCGTACCCTAACACAAGGGATACCTCAGCTTTTAAATCAAACGCCATCACATCAACTTCGGCATGCAAGGACTGAAAAGCTGTCCGCATGATGGCAAGCAACTGGTACGCTTCGACGTGGCGATGGCCGCGGTAAGCAAGCGTCGCCGCCAACAACAAGTAAATCTGACATGTCAACGTGTCCATGTTCAACACACTCAACTCAAGGCTGCGAGCGTGCTTGTCGGCAAGCTGATTGCGTTCAGCCACCACGTGCCGCATGACGTCAATCACCGTTCTGAGAATGTGGTGTTTCGATGTGGCCACCTCGGTCGCGATGTTTTCCAACCCATCAATATGGCCCGCGTAAAAGCACCCAAGTGCCTTTTCAAGCATTTTGACGCCGCTTGTTCCGGCCATATAATGCGCCATGTCGATTTCCAGCCGTTTCGACAGCTCTTTGATGACATACTCGCTCGGAATCATCTTATTGTTTTCGATCTTCGAAAGGTAACTCACGCTACAAACGCCTTTGGATATGAGCTCCTGGGTTCCTCGACGCTCTTTTCGCTTGCGTTTAATGACGTCACCAATCAACGATTGATCAACATGTAAATCAGTTTTGCGTCTTCTGCTTAACATATCGTACAAACGTTTCGTGTTCATAATCTGCTCCTAACATTCATGGTGTCATACACAAACCCAATATTATTGTACGTTGATTTTGCAGGTTAAAAAGAGGTAACTTATTGAGAAATTCACAGCAAAAGCGCACCATACCATTGTATGCATTCTGTCGTGTTTTGGCAAGGCTGTTCCCGAAAAAAAGTTCGCCTTTTTAGCGAACGTTTAGATGGTTTGGGTATCGGCAATGTTCCTTAAGCGGACAACCGTCACATTTGGGGTTTCGGGCCGTGCAGTGGTAACGGCCGAAAAAGATAAACTGATGGTGCGATTTCGACCAGCGATCTCTCGGAAGTTTTCGCATCAGTTTCGCTTCAACTTTTTCGGGCGTGTCTTTCAAATATGCCAACTTCAGACGTTTAGCGACACGGGATACATGGGTATCGACGGCAATCCTCGGCTCACCAAACCACACGCTAAGGACGACGTTCGCTGTCTTTCTGCCAACACCCGGCAAACTCTCAAGGGCCGCTTGAGACGATGGCACACGGCCACCAAATGTCGTATGGATAGCTTTGCAGGCGGCTTGGACGTTTTTCGCTTTGTTTTTGAACAATCCGATTTGCCTTAGATCATTTTCCAACCTGTGAAGCGGGACGTTGATGTAATCCTCAAGCGACCGATATTTTGTGTACAGCTTTTCCGTCAAGCGATTTACCGAGGCGTCTGTCGTTTGGGCGCTTAGCATCACCGCAATCAAAAGCTCAAGGGCGTTTGTGTGATTGAGCTCACAGTGGGCATCGGGAAAGAGTTTTTCAAGTTCTGAAAGGATTTCCTCTACTCGTCCCATATGGCGTGAAACTCCTTAAGCAAATCTTCTTTTCGTTTGGGTGTGGTTTTCACATGGTCGACTTTCTTCAGCAACAGCCGATCGATCAAACGAACGCTCGGGTTTTGGCGTTTCAGGGCGTCGAATGTCGCTTCTTTGACCATGTCGAAACTGTAATTATCCTTGTCAATCCATTCGCCGACAAGGTCAACATCGAGCGGGCTAAGTGGGCGTTGTAACGTGTCTTCTAAAAACACAATCCATTCGTGCTGTGTTCCGGCTTTTTCGTAATCGTTCGCTTTCTTGTAGTGGTCGATAACCTTATGCAGAAAATGGTCGACGTCAAAGGTTTCTTGTTGTTTCCCGTTACCACAATCGATCAGTTTAATCTGCAGATAGCCTTTCTCCATGAGCGACTCCAACAGTTGCCTGGTGTCGCTGACGTTCAACGATAGCCATTTCGCAAACTTTTCAGGCTTAATCACACCCTTTTTCTCTTCCAAGAGGGTATGCAAGCGAATCAATGCCATCGCTTCGATTTCACTCAAACCAAACTTGTGGTAATACGCGAGCACGAGGTCTCGATAGCGAAGTGCGTTATCATTGATAAGTTTTCTTAACAGTTTATCCATGGCTCATCCCCTAAAACTTGACGCTTTTCTTGGCGAGTTTTTTCAGCGCGATCGCCGCCGCGTTTTGTTCTGCTTCTTTTTTGTTTCGTCCCACACCTTCACCCATGAGGATGTCGTCCATGTAGACGCGTGTCACAAAGGTCTTGTTGTGGGAAGGTCCGCTTTCATCGACAATTTTGTACTCTAAAGAACGTTTATCCGATTGCACGAGTTCTTGCAGGTGTGATTTGTAATCGGTAAAATCTTCACTGCGGTCTTGCTCGATCAGCGGGTAGACAACCTTCTCGGCGATGATTTCCACCGCGTTCAACCCTTGATCCAAAAAGACCGCCCCAACGATGGCTTCAAAGGCGTCCGCAAGCAACGCCGCTCGCTCCCTGCCCCCGGTTTTTTCCTCACCGTGGCCGAGGCGCAAATATGTGCCTAAGTCACACGCCTTGGCGTAATCAAACAACGCCGCTTCACACACATACCGAGCACGTCGTTTGGTCAATTCTCCCTCGCGGTACTCTCGGTGTGTTTTATAGAGGTACTTTCCGACCACGAGGTCGAGGGCGGCGTCGCCGATAAACTCCAACCGTTCGTTCGATTCGGTGTGGTGTTCGTTGGCGTAGGACGAATGGGTGAGCGCCGTTTCCAACAAACTTTCATCCCGCATCGTCAGCGCAAAAAACTCAAGCAGCGCTTTCATCGTTAACTTCATCCTTTTCAATGACTTCGCCAACCTTGCGGATCACGTCTTGGCGAACCACGTGGGCTGCCTGACGAATGGCGTTGTAAAACCCGTACGCTTTTGACGATCCTTGGGCTTTGATGACCACGCCGCGAAGTCCATATATCATCGCCCCGCCAATGGCCTCGGCAGCCATGCGATGTTTGAAACGCTTCAAGTTGCGAATCGAAAACAGCAACCCAATCTTGCCTAGAACTCCTTTTGAGAGTTCCTGTTTCAACATCGCGCCCATGCCTTTGACGGTGCCTTCAATCGTCTTCATGACGATGTTTGCGGTGAATCCGTCGCTGATGAGCACGTCGCAAGGTGGGTCTAAGACGAGCTTCGGTTCGACATTTCCGACAAAGTTAATGTGAGGGTTCGCCGTAAATAAGTCGAATACAACGCGGTCAAGTTCCCTCCCCTTGCCTTCTTCGGTGCCGATGTTAATCAAGCCGACACGCGGTGTGTCCACGCCTAAAATTTCACGGGCGTAGACGCTCGCGAAATGCGCTTGCTGTACCATGTATTCAGGTTTGATTTCAAGGTTTCCGCCCGTGTCCAACAGAATCATCGGTTTTCCCGATGCCGTTGGAAGCACCGGTGCAATCGCCGTTCGCTTCATCTTTTTCATCCGGCCGACCAAGATGTGCGCGCCGGCAATCAATGCTTGCGTTGCACCGCTCGATACGATGGCGTCGGTTTCTTCGCTACGAACACTAGACAAAGCCATCGCCATTGAACTTTTGCGGTTTTGACGAATCGCGGCGATGGGATCTTTTTCTCCCATGTCAATGGTTCCATCGCTTTGAACGATGCGAATGCGTGTCGCATCTGTCAAGTACGGCTTGATAGCTTCTTCGTCTCCGTAGAGAACGATTTCGATGTCGTCAATTTCTTTCACGGCGCGCATCGCGCCTTGAATTTGTTCTTTGGGTGCGTGGTCCCCACCCATTGCATCCACAGCTATGCGTATCATCAGATCACCTCGGGTTTAGCGTTTGACGTGGTTTTATTATAGCACGCGTGAGCGCGAAGATGAATGCTTGTGATTAATTCTTCGTCGTTGGCATTAATCGTTCAATGAAATGCGTGTGTTTTCCTTCGTCCATGTAGGCTTTCACGGTACCTTCTGCATCGTCATTGAGCGACTCGAGCGTCGCCATCGATGTCGATTCTAGGAGCTCCGCCAAGGTCGATGTGCCGCTTTGGGCTGTGCCGAGCGCTTCGCCGGCGCCGCGGTTGCGGAGATCATACTCGCTTAACACGAATCCATCATCAACCGTTTCAAGCAATTTCAAGCGTTCAAGCGCGTCGCGGTCACCGCCGCTGATTAGCACACACGTGCCGGCGTGTTGATCGCGGCCAACGCGTCCGCGCAGTTGATGTAGCTGGGCGTAGCCGAAGCGTTCGGCGTGATAGACGACCATCAGTGTCGCATTCGGCACATGGATGCCGACTTCTACCATCGTCGTCGCCACAAGAATGTCGATTTCATGCGATTGAAAGCCTTCGAGCACGCGCTGTTTACGCTGTGTATCCAACTGCGCGTGCAAGGTTTCAACCTTGGCTTTAGGGTAGCGTTTCCGAATCACCGATGTAATGGTGTCGACACCAAACATGCCAATTTCTTCGTTGGTTCGAATTGTCGGTGCGACCACGTAAACTTGCCTTCCAGCCTGCAGCGCTTCTCGTATGTGCGTTGGAATTGTCGTTTTGTCTTGATCGGTGATGACCATCGTGCGAGCTGTTTTTTGATTGCGTGGCCGTGTGCGTAAGGTGGAGATATCCATGTCACCAAAAATCGTCATCGAAAGCGTCCTTGGAATCGGAGTGGCGCTTAGGTAAAGCACGTCGGGATTATCGCCTTTGGTTTTCAGTTGTTCACGTTGATTGACGCCGAAACGGTGTTGTTCATCGGTGATGACCAAGCCCAATGCATGGTAATCAATGCTTTGGGAAAAAAGCGCGTGCGTGCCGATGACCACATCGATGGTGCCGTCTTTTAAGCCTGCTTTGACACGCTTTTTCTCTTCGGGTTTAAGCGACGCCGTCAATAAGGCGACTGTGATGGAGGTTCCGGCGAAAAACACTTGACATGCGGTGCGGTGTTGGGTGGCGAGAATGTCGGTGGGCGCCATGAACGCGGCTTGGTGTTTTGATGAAACCGCGGCGGCCATCGCCAGCATTGCGACCACGGTCTTTCCGCTGCCGGTATCGCCTTGCAACATCCTACGCATGACGCGCGGCGCTTCGATGTCGCCGATGATTTCTTTCACCGCTTGAACTTGATCGCGCGTCAGCGCGTATGGAAGGTTGTCCACCAACGACTCCAGCAGCGTAAGGTCAACCGGCTTCGCTTGCCCTTTTTCTAAAGCACGTGCTTGACGGCGCAACACGACCCGAACCAAGTAGCTAAACATATCCCCGAGTTTCATGCGCCTTTGCGCCTCAAAAAGCGCTTTTTCGTCGCTTGGTCTATGCAACGTCTGACGCATCGTTTGAGGGTCGATTAAGGCGTGTTTTAAGATGAACTCCTTAGGCAAATACTCTTTTGCCTTCGGCACGAGCGGAAGCGCTTGGCTCACAAGATCGGCCATGCGCTTATCGGTGACGCCATCTAGGCTATAGATAGGCGCGATACCCTCATCGAAGTTTTTTTCTAAAACCGCCTTAGATAACTCAATTGCGCCATCTTTAAAGCGGCCGTAAACGACAAGCCTTGGCCTGGCGTTAATGGTTTTTGCGAGGTAAGGCTGGTTGTATAGTTTCGCGGTGTGTTGCCGGTTTCCAAGTTGCGCTTTAAATGTCAAAATAGAGAGGTTCTTGCGAATGTAGGCAATGCGAGCTTGTGAAGCCACGCGCACACGAAAATACGCATACTCACCTTCGACCAAGGATTCTGCCTCCACAATCCGACGAACGTCATAACGTGTCGGGTAGCGTTCGACAAGATGTTTCAAGGTGATGATGCCAGCTTTTTTTAATGCGGCAGCGGTTTTTTCACCAACGCCTTTTAACTCGCGTAGTTCGTCCACAACGCCCTCCTTTGTCCTCATATTATAGCATGTTTCATCGCCATGCGTGCTGTCTCTGATTGAAAAAACCTTCACCCTGGCTCGCGAAACGGGTATAATGTAGATAACAGGAAAGGAGCCTGAACCATGCGTATCGCGCTAATTGCCCACGATGAAAAAAAACCTGACATGGTGACGTTTTGCGAAGAGCAGTTGCCAATCCTATCAAAACATGAGCTGTTCGCAACCGGCACCACCGGCACGCTTGTGAAAAAAGAGACCGGCCTTGATGTGCATTGCTTTAAATCCGGCCCGCTCGGTGGAGACCAAGAAATTGGTGCACGCGTTGCGCGGGGTGAGATCGACATCATCGTCTTCTTCCGAGACCCGTTGACGGCGCAGCCTCATGAACCCGATGTCTCGGCGCTCTTTCGTTTGAGTGACGTATATCAAATCCCTCTCGCCAGTAACCCCAACACCGCACGACATCTCTTCCGATCGTTATCCTGCAAATAACCACGAAAAAAGGGGACCTTTCTCGGGTCCCCTTTGTTTGATTTATTCAACCGCCAATAAATAGGCATAGATGGCTTGTTCACCGTCGACGGTTTCGATTTCAAGTTCGTCGTGGTTTGATTCGATGTATGCGACGAGTTGATCCACCTCGTCCTTATCGACATCTTCACCGTACATGATCGTGATGATTTCACTTTCGTCGTCGATGAGTTCATCGATGAGTGTCTTAACGGTTTCAAGGCGTTCGTTCATGCTGGCGACAATCTTTCCATCTTTGATGCCAAGGTAGTCGCCTTTTTTAATCTCAAGTCCATTCACTTGCGTGTCGCGAACGGCATAAGTGACTTCGCCTGATTTAACATGATCGATGAGCTCGTTCATTTCTTCAACGGTGTCCTCGAGCGCTTGGTTCGCGTCGAACATTGTCAGCGATGCATACCCCTGCGGAATTGTCTTGGCAGGCAGTACAATAACGTTTTTATCTTCAATGTTCTTCGCAGCGGTTTCAGCGCTTAGGAAGACGTTTTTATTGTTCGGAATAATGAGCACATTATCGGCGTTAACATGATCTACCGCGTCGATAAAGTCTTGCGTTGATGGGTTCATGGTTTGACCGCCGTCGATGACGTAGTCAACACCCATCTCTTTAAACATGTCGTGCAAGCCGGGGCCGTTGACCACGGTGATGATGCCGTATTTTTTCTTCGTATCGACACGGAATTTGCTGCCGTGATCGTGGCTGCATGCTTCTTCATCGTGGTTTTCGTCTTGTTCGTGCTCACCATGGCCCGAATGCAAGAGGGTTTCTGTGTGTTGTGTTGTCATGTTCTCAATCTTAAGGTTGGCAAACTCACCATAGAGTTGACCGATATTGAGCGCATCACCAGGTTTTTCGGTGTGCACGTGGACTTTGCAGATGCCTTCGTCGGCGACCACCACAATGGAGTCACCTAAACGTCCGAGTTGCTTAATCAGTTTCTCTTTATTGAACTTCCTATCCGGATCGAGTTCAATGATAAACTCGGTGCAGTAGCCAAACTCGGTCTCTTCAGTCTCAAACGAGCGTCCTGCTTTAGCACGTTTCGCTGCTTTAGTTTCTTCGTAGATTTTCCCTTGCAATGCGTCAAGCATGCCTTCGATGATGATAATCAATCCGGCCCCGCCGCTGTCGACAACGCCCGATTCTTTAAGCACTGGCAGAAGATCCGGTGTGCGTTTTAACGACGCTTCCGCTTCCTCTAGATAAACCTTGAGAACATCAAGGATATCGCTGTCTTCTTTCGCGAAAGCTTTCGCCTTATCGGCCGCTTCGCGCGCAACCGTAAGGATGGTTCCTTCGACCGGATTAATGACTGCGCCATACGCTTGTTCGACACCGAATTTAAGACCGTTGATAAACTCAATCGAGTTCGCCGTCTGCAAATCCTTAAACGCTTTGGCAAATCCACTGAACAGTTGCGACAAAATAACGCCGGAGTTGCCTCGGGCGCCCATAAGTAAGCCTCGCGAGAGGGCCTTGCCAATTCGTTCAACTGATTCATTTTCGAGATGCTCTATCGAGGTAACCCCCGACATCATCGTGGATTGCATGTTGCTTCCGGTGTCACCGTCTGGAACGGGAAATACGTTGAGATCATTTATCATTTGGTGGTTATTTTTCAGTTTGACTGAACCGTTTTTTATAATGACTTTTAGTAAATCTCCATCAAGGGTCTTTGGGCTCATAAAATACGCCTCCGTAAACATTCTTGAGCTCGTGAATATGCGCACACGTTATCGTTAAAATTACTTTAGAAATCATAGTTATTTAAGCTTAACTTATTCTATCATAAGTCGTTTTTAATTGCAACAAATTACACTGTGTGTGCATTTTATGAAAATTTGGCGAAATTTCTTGCATTTTATACCTCATGTGTTATAATATTTTAGGTTTAGAGACCAATGAATGATCGGAGGCTACTTACATGGCAAAAGAATGTTACGTAACCGGCAAGAAAAACCTCACCGGAAACAACCGTCCGTTCTCGCTTACCGCAACCAAACGCAAGTGGAAAGCGAACCTACAAAAAGTGAAAATCGTGGAAAACGGCGAAACAAAAACCGTCTACGTTTCTGCGCGTGCGCTCAAAAAGAATAACCTCACCCGCGCGTAAAACCCATTACTATGAAGGGCCGATAGTAATCGGCTTTTTTCATGCCCATAACGTATACCTTACCCCTCTCCTTCTCTTTGAAAAAACACCGCTTGGCGGTGTTTTTTTCGTTTGCTATGTTTTTGATAGAATCACCAGGAGCACGCCTTCGTCAAAACGCACCTCACCGGCTCCGGCATTAGACACACACAAGGGGTCATCCACAGTCAAATCGTACCCCTCAAGTTCATATCGAAAATCCTTTAAATGAAGGTTTTTTACATCTTCCATCGCAAAGAATGACACAACCGAGTATCCCTCACCAAGGTGATAGGTTCCTGGCGCTAAAGCAAACGCACACGATGATTCGGTCACAAACGTCACAGGCCCTTGTTTTAGCAAGGCTAAGTTCGCAACCGTGTGATCTAGCCGCCCACCGAGGCCGCCATAAAATACAATTTCATCTGGATCATGCTTTAGCGCTTCCTTTAAAGCCAATGCGCTATCGGTTTCGTCTTTCGCTTCTGGAAACCGCTCCACCCGCTTGGCGTGGTCGGTGATTTTTTGTGTTTCCTTTTCGCTCACAGAATCAAAATCACCAAGCGCTATATCCAGTGCAAGCCCATAATCGATGGCCGCCAGTGCCCCACCCTCGACGCCGATGAGCACCTCATCATTGTCTGGACTGTATAGCTTTGACACGTCGTACGTGGCCGGGTCGACAAAGACCTTGACAATCATCGTCTCAACGTCCGCATCTGCGCTTCACGGTCTTTCGCCTTAAAAATATAGCTTCCAGCGACTAAGACATCGGCGCCTGCCTCAAGGCATTGTTTGCCTGTTTTTTCGTTGATTCCTCCGTCAACAACAATAGCGTAACGGAATCCTTCGCGATCCCGTATCGCTTTAAGACGCTCTATTTTCTCCAGGCTGTCGGGCATAAACGCTTGACCACCAAATCCCGGCTCTACGCTCATCACCAGCACCACATCAAGCGTCGGCAGATACGCTTCAATGGCTTCAACACCAGTACGGGGCTTTATCGAGATACCCGCTTTCACGCCAGCATCATGAAGCCGTTCGATGAGCGCTTTCGGGTTCTCCACCGTTTCGATGTGAAACGTGATGTGATCGCTTCCGGCGTCGATAAAATCATCGAGATACCGCTCAGGATTTTCAATCATCAGATGGGTATCGAATGTTTGTTTCGTGTGCGGTCGTAGCGCTTTAATAACAGGCGCTCCAAAGGAGAGATTCGGAACAAAATGGCCATCCATGACGTCAATGTGTAACCATTCGGCCGATGACACGGTGGCGACGTCGTCTTTTAAGCAGCTGAAGTCAGCGGATAGAATAGACGGTGCGATTTTCATGTTAGCCCTTCTTTCGGTAGGTTTTTTCGGTTGTGTTCACTTCTTCGTAAATGAAACGATAACGCGCATAACGCTGGGTTGGAATACGGCCGTTATCGACCGCCTCTTTCACAGCACAACCCGGTTCATTGATGTGCCGACACCCGCGAAATTTACAGTTGTCCGCAACCGCAAGAAAATCTGGATAATACTGAGGAAGGTCCGCCTCGTCGAGGTCGAAGAATGCCAACTTCGAAAACCCCGGCGTGTCCGCAACCAAACCGCCATGCACCTCGAGCAACTCCGTATGCCTGGTCGTATGTTTTCCGCGCCCTAGCGCCTTTGAGATGGCATCGGTTTGTAATTTTAGCTGAATGTCAAGGGCGTTTAAAAGGCTGCTTTTTCCGCTTCCGGTTTGCCCCGCAAAGACACTGACACAATCTTTGATGGTTGGTTTTAATACCTCGAGCGTTGCGTTGTCGTGCACGGTGGTGTAATAGACGGTGTAGTGTTTTTCATAGTGTGCGAGATCGGCCCTCAGCTGGTCCATTTCTTCGGTGTCCAACAAGTCGGTTTTCGTCACCACGATAAGTGGGTCAATGCCGCTGTGTTCAACCATCACCAAAAACCGATCAAGCAAGGTAAAACTGAAGTCCGGCTCCTTCGCCGAATGGATTAAAATCGCTTGATCGACGTTGGCGATGGGTGGCCTTAACAACTCATTCTTTCGAGGTTCCATCGACACGATGCGTTCCGCATCAAACGTGACGATGTCTCCCACTTTCGGCGAAAGGTCAAGGTGACGAAACTTTCCAAGCGGTTTTAACACCACCGCTTTTCCTCGTTCGTCCTTAACCGTGTATTGACCGCCGATTAACTTGGTTATGCGTCCCCGTGTCATGGCATCGACTCCTTATACCTGATAGCGCTTCATCGCCTCTTGGAGACTGTATCTGGCGATCTTTTTCTTTGCGTGGAACTGACCAAACAAACTCATAAGAGCAAACAACACCGCCGCAACGATCACATCAACAACGACGACATACAGCGGGAAATACATGCCGAACCACTCGAGGAAATACCGACGTAACCACATAAACGAGAACACGACCATCGGCACCATCACGACAAACAGAATAAGGTTCACCTTGGTGTACCCACCTAAGATCACCCGCGATATCTCACGAGGTTCATACCCGAGCACCTTGAAAAGCGACATCTCATAGGACCGTCCCTCGACGGTGAGCACGCTTAAGAGATAGACCACAATCACCGCAATCGACAACGACGCTCCCACCATCAACATAATCATCACACGGTATCCCGTGTTTAGTTCCTCAAGCTGACTCATCATCGCGCGTCGATGCCAAACAAAGTCACCGGCATCGTCCGAAGCGGTTTCTTCTGTGTATAGGCGGTTAAACACGTCGTCACGGCCAAAGGCTTGTTCACTCAACCAAACTCGGTTGACATACACATGCGCACCCGGATAGCCGTCGGTGATCGCAATCACATCAACGTCAACCTCTCCACCAAACCACGAGATGGTGACCGTGTCACCGACACGCAGACGGCTTAAGTCCTGAAAACTCCGGCTAATGATTAGGCCATCCTCAAGCGAATCGAGAAGGTTGTTTCCACGACGGTCTACCAACGGATACAGCGTTGAGGTTGGCTCCAGCCCAATGATGGTTGCCTGTTCACCGGCGACATGCGCCTCAAGCGTCAACCCACGTTCGTGCCCGTTCGCATCGCACGAGGCAGGAATGTCGCATTGCACGACGCTTTCGTAGCGATGGTTGCCATAATAATCGTGCATGGTGCGGTCAAACACCCCGCGCATGCTTAGGCTAATAAACACGAGATAAAGCGCCATTGATACGCCAAACACGTAAACCGCCACCTTCATCCATTGTCGCATCAAAAGCGCAACTTGAAGGCGAGTCAGCACATGAAAGCGGTTGATAATCCGTCGCATCCATGCCCGTTTCACCGGACGCGGTTTCGCGACCACCGGCGCCACCATCGCCACCGGTCTATCGCCGATGGTCACTTCAAGACGCCATATGGAAAGCCCTAAGACGACCAACGTCGGTAGCGCGATGCCAAGCATCGCGTCGCTCACGCGATAGACAATATCGCCTTCTGGCAAAAGATAAAATCGTAGGTAAAGTCCACGCATCCACGGGGCCACCCAGGCACCAAGTAGGGCACCGAGTGTGAGCGTAAGCACGGCAAACACACCGATGGCGACGACGTAAGGCGTGATGATTTCGCGTGTCGTTGTGCCCATTGATTTAAACACCCCGAGCGCGCGTCGATCGTCCGATATGGTTTTCGCCACCATGATGCCGACAATAATCATCCCGATTGACGCGATGGCGATGCTTAAGAATAGCCCCATCGCTTGCGATCCGTCAAGTTCGGCGTAAATCGCGCCGCTGCGTGGGTTGTTTTCAGTCATAATCACCATGGTCACAAACGTGGTGTCTTGTAATGCATGTTCGAGGGCGTCATGCGTCTTCTCACCGACACCGCTTAACACAACCCCAATCGACGAAGGAAACGCATGAAAATCGTCTTCATGCATCGCCATTGGTGTGGTCACGGCGCTGTCAAACGCAAACAGGTGTTCAAAGATTGGCAAATTATAGTCTGGAAACAGCACAAATCCGCTGATGGTATACGTTGCATCGCCGACGCGAACGGAATCGCCGATGTCGATATCGTTTAACCTGGCGTAGGTTCTCGACACCGCAACCTCGCCCATATCGGGAAATGTCCCCGATTCGATTAGGGCCACATTAATGGTGTTATTGTCCAGTAAAATTCGCGCCCGGTGACGCTTGCCCTCAGGATCGATAAACCCATCCTTATGAAAACGCCATTCCCAGTCCATGCCTTCGGTCGCGTCGGCAACCACATCAAGGCGCACCGCAAGCAACGCCTCAAAACAGGCTTGGTCAGCTGCGTAGAGCGCGGACAACGCGGTCATCGGTGCGACATCACACGGGGCATTCGCGGCTTCGTCAAATCCTACAAACGGCGACACTTGTACAACGACGTCTTCTTGATTTGATGTGTCGAAAAACGCTTCCGAAGCGTTTTGCACGGAAGCCACCGACAACGACATCACGGTGTAAATAAACCCGCTGACGACCAACAACACACCAAGCAATCCCACGCTTAGTTTTTGTCGACCAAAGGTTCTTAAGACGTGTTTAAAAAACATCATTCACCCCAGGAAATTTCCTCGGCCGCGACCGGTTTGTTGTCGTGGACAGACACGACTTTGCCGGAGTTCAGTCGAACCACTTGAGTCGCCAACCGAGCGATGCCCGCGTTATGGGTAATGAGCACCACCGTGGTGTTGTGTTTCTTGTTCAAGCGCTGCAATATTCCAAGAACCACTTTCCCCATTTTTTCATCGAGTGCTCCCGTGGGTTCGTCGCAAAAGAGCACTTTGGGTTTCTTCGCCAACGCCCTCGCAATTGACACGCGTTGTTGTTCGCCACCCGACAGTTGAAACGGGTACTTGGTCACGTGGTTTTTAAGCCCAACATCCTCAAGCAACCGCATCGGATCATGCGGTTCATCAACCAGCCTCGCGCCAATCTCCACGTTTTCTTTTACCGTCAACGTGTGCAACAAGTTATACTGCTGGAACACAAACCCGACGTGTTTCCGGCGAAAGGCGGTCAGTTCTTTGTCTTTCATCTGGTCGATTCGAGCGCCACCGATGGTGATTTCACCCTGATCGAGGCTGTCGAGCCCGCTCATTACGTTAAGCAACGTGCTCTTTCCAGATCCCGACGGTCCAAGCACCACCACAAAGGCGCCGTCTTTGATGTCCATTGAAACATCGTCAAGCGCTTTCGTCTTGACATCGCCCTCACCGTAACTCTTGGTGACACTCTTTAGTTGTATGCCCATGGCTTCACCTCATGTTTATTATAACACTTTCAAGAAGCGTCGTTCCTTAATCGAATAGAGGTATCCTTGTATCGGTTTATTGGTCATTTTCTCAAGCGTGCTGGCGTAGCCTTCAATCTGGCTGCGATACACATCCTTATCAATGGTCGACAACTTATAATCGACAATGATAAACGCTTTCTCGGTTTCCAACAACAGGTCGATAAATCCGCTTCGCTCACCTTGGTCGTCCACATCGAAAATAGGAAACTCCTTATAGACGTTTTGAATGGTGAGGGTTTTCACCCAGTCGCTTTCGAAAAACGCCATCACCATGTCGCGTTCTAGGGTGTTTTCGGTCAGCGCATGCACTTGTGGTTTTATCGGTCTATTGAAATCGATGAGTTCAAACAACTCGTGCATGCGTTCGCCCTTCGCCATCACCTCGCGTGTGTGCGCCTCGGGTAGGCCGCTCTCCTCGGCGCTGTATCGCAACCGCGGCATCGGTTCAGCTTCAAGCGGCTTCGCGTAGCGCTTCACCATCGCACGCTCGGTATCGACCACACGCGTGGTGGCCATGCGGCGCCGATAATCGACATCGACGCTGCCCTCAACGTTCCACGTTGTCAAGCGACCTTCGAGCGCCGGAAGGGCGCTTGAGATGACATCATGGTAGGACGTGTAGTCCCGTCTTTCAAACGCTTTGACGACACCGCGCTCATCGGTATGCCACGGTTTCACATCAACCGGCGTCAAGTAGGGAATCACGCAGAGATTCTTCGCTCTCGTCAAGGCCACATAAAGCACGCGAAGCCGTTCGCTGACGTCATCGGCCTTCATCTCTGCTTTGTGCACATCAAACAAAAACGATTCACGCAAGCCATCATCTTCATGCGGCATCACCGCACCAAAGCGCTGGTTGTAGGCGTAGTTTTTCATCGTTGACCGTGCGAAGCCCCTTGACAGAGACGGAACATAGACCACTGGAAACTCAAGCCCTTTGGATTTATGAATGGTCATCAGACGTACGCCGCCATCGTCCGACGGGTCGGCGGAGTCAAACTCTAAATCGTCACCCGTTTCAGCGAGCGCATCAAAATGCTCAACCAACGCCCCAAGGTCAAAACCCTCATCTGAAAATGTCTCAATCATGTTTTCCAGCTGCGCCAAACGCACGCGCGCAGCCTCGGTCCCGGGTATTCTCACCAACGCCGCTTCCATCTCAAAGCGCTCGACCATGGTCGAAAACACATCGATTAAGGATGCGGTGCGCGCAACCTGAGACACCTCAAAGATGCGATTAAACAGGTCTTTAAACGCATCCCTCGCAAACGACGCAGCGCGCGGCCTTTGATCAGGCCACTCGGCCAACTGCCGTGCCGCTTCATCGTCGCTTTCGTCGACCACAAAACTCCGCGCCACTCCCAGGAACGCATGCTTTCCAAACGCACGATAGTATGCATCGTCTTGCATCGCATAGACCAAGCGAAGAAACTGCCGGTATACATCGATGTCAACACAGTCGTTAAAGGTGACGTTTTTCCAAACCGAAAGCGGAACCCCTTTCGATTCAAAGGCCTTGCGATACACGTCAAACGGCGACGACACGTTGATTAACACAGCCACATCTTCATGTCGCAGCGGTCGCATCGTGTCGCCATCGACAATTGACATCGTACCGACACGCTCGGCAATGTCTTCGGCGACCAACTGCGCTTCAATCTCATCGTCACGAAGGCCTTTCTTTCGGTATGGCAAGAGCGCCTTCTCACCGTAAGAAGCAACCCACAATCCTGTGTTTTCACCATCTTTAGCCGACTGTTCAAACGCTCTGTTTCCGGCGACGAGCCGTTGGTCGCCGACGTAATCAACGCCACCGATGGCGTTGTCCATCGTCCGTGAGAAGAGCGCATTGACGCCCGCAAGCACGTCAGGGTGCGAACGGAAATTCAACGCGAAATCAATGACCTCGCCAGACCCGTGACGATAGCGCATCTGCTTATCGGTAAACAGCGTGGGTTCGGCATGGCGGAAACGGTAGATTGATTGCTTAATATCGCCAACTTGATAGACGTTGTCTTTTGTGATCAAAGCGACGAACTCCTCTTGAAGACGATTGGTGTCTTGGTACTCGTCAATCATCACTTCGGATGTCGCTTCGGTCATTTCAGCACGGATGTCTTCGTGGTTGCGAATCAAGTGAATTGCCAGGCGAGCAACCGTCGAAAAGCGCATCCGTCCGGTGCGCATCTGATCGTCGATGCATGCTTCATCGTACGCGCGCACCAACGATTGAATCACAGGAAAATGCGCATGCGCTTTTTCAAACGCTTCGCGGTGTGCCTCTCGTGACATGCGCGTTAATGTGGCTAAGGCATCAAGGGTTTTCTTTAGTCGTTTTTGCATTGCCTCAAGCTTAGGGATTTCACCGTCAAGTCCGGCCTCACGTAACGCGTTGTTCGGGGCCCTTAGCGTCGGCAACCCAGTCGAAGAGACGGCGCGTCGTAACGCGTCATAATCCGTCGCTTTTTCAAGCGGTTTTAACGACGTAAAGATCATCTCAGCATGTTGTTCGTTCGCCTCATGCGGCGCGGATTTTTGCATGTCAGAAGCGATGTCGAACGCCCGCTCGACCGTTTCCTTGACCAGCGTTAAAAACACCGAAAACGCCGCATCAAAACGCGCCGATGAATAGGGCGGAAACGCATCTTCAAGCGCCGCGTCAAAATCAGAATGCAAACTTATCTGTTCGTGAAAATAGCGAATCTGTGCCCGCAAGGTGGCATCGTCTTTATGCTCAAAGGCGGTGACGTAGCGCATAAAGTTGCCGTCTTTTTCTTGGTAGCGGGCTTCAAACAGCGCCTCCAAAATGCCCTCTTCGCGCCTCGACATGGACGTTGCCTCACCAATGGTCACGTTGGCTGCCAAGCCGATACGGTGGCCGTAGCGTTTGAGCACCGCGAGGGCGTA
>SLFZ01000047.1 GCA_007123975.1 Candidatus Izemoplasma sp.
AAAGAAGTCGGCTATGAAACCCGCACGACCGTCTTAGGCCACGTGCAACGTGGCGGCGCACCCAATGCTTTCGACCGTGTGTTGGCTGCGGAAATGGCCGAGTACGGAGTCGAACTGCTCAGCCGTGACATCGGCGGGCGGGTCGTTGGAATACGCGGCATGAACTACGTCGATTACGGCATCGACGAAGCCCTTGAAATGAAAAAGAAGGTGTCCACCAAACGCTACGGCATCGTTGGACGCCTGATTCACTAGGAGGAATGCTATGATTCCCTTTAACCAAACGAAGATTGTTTGCACCATCGGACCGGCCTCCGAGTCAAAGGCCAAAATGCGCGAGCTCGTGCTCGCCGGCATGGACGTTGTCCGCTTGAACTTCTCGCACTCGAATTACGACGAACACAAAGCGAGGCTTGAGACGCTTAAAGCCATCAACGACGAACTCAACACCAACGTTGCCTCACTGGTGGACACACGGGGTCCAGAAATCCGTACGCACACCTTTGAAGGTGAGCAAGCGACGATAAACTTCGGGCAAAAAGTCGCGATTCACATGCGTGAAATCGTCGGCGACAACACGAAGTTTAGCGTGACCTACCCAGAGCTTTATAAGGATGTCGAAATCGGTGGCAGCATCATCGTCGATGACGGCTATTTAACCTTGAAAGTCGTTGACATCGACACCGATGATCGCGTCATCCTTACCGAGTCGTTCAACACCCACACGATTCGCGACCGTCGTGGCATTAACGTCCCTGGCGTTGAGTTAAACCTCGACTACCTCTCACAAAAAGACATTGACGATTTAAAGTGGGCGTGTGAAAACGACACCGACTTTGTGGCGGCGTCGTTTGTGCGCCGTGCCGAAGATGTGAAACAAATCCGCGATATTTTAGATGAAAACGGCGGCGAATCAATCCAGATTATTGCCAAAATTGAAAACCAAGAAGGCGTCAACAACCTCGATGAGATTACTGAACTCGCCGACGGCGTCATGATTGCCCGCGGAGACCTCGGTGTTGAGGTCCCACCCGAAGAAGTTCCTGTTATCCAGAAAAACATCATCAAGATGTGCCACCGCAAAGGTAAAATCAGCATCACCGCCACGCAGATGCTTGAAAGCATGCAAGTGCACCCGCGTCCAACCCGGGCCGAGGTGAGCGACGTGGCCAACGCGATTTTAGACGGCACAGACGCAATTATGTTATCGGGGGAAAGCGCCATCGGCAAATACCCGGTCGAAAGCGTTAACGTCATGCACCACATCGCCAAGCGCTTGGAAAAAGAAATCGATCGCATGGCACTCGTTCGCCGTGCGTCCAAGTCGGTGAAAAACGACATCGCCAGCAACATCGCCATGTCGGTCGCGCACTCGGTCATTCAAGGGCAAGCCAACATGGTCATCGCACCGACGATGAGCGGAAACACCGCAAGGTTGTTGTCGAAGTTCAGGCCTAACACGATGATTCTTGCCTTGGTGCCAAACGCCAAGAAAGCACGTGGTCTTGCGTTAAACAGCTGCGTTAACGCCGTGCCGTTCGATCTTCCTGAAGACACCGAAGTACTCATGCGAATGGCAATTGATTACGTGCGAGAGCACGAGCTATCCAAGCCTGGTGATCGCATTATCATCACCGGTGGATTCCCAATCGGAACGCCAACCAACAGTTTGCGCATCATCGACATTGACGAGGGCGAGTAATCGCCCTCTTTTTTTATGCATTCATCATCAACATAACGGAACATCTGTGGTAAAATAAACCCGACCGACCGTTCGGTCGGGTACCAGAAAGGATGATTCCTGTGAAAAACCTCATACAATTTTCCGTCAACAAAGCCATCACGGTCTTTATGGTTGTCATTGCCGTGGCGGTGTTCGGCTTCGTGTCGTTCACGCGGCTGACAACCGACCTCTTCCCCAACGTCAACATTCCCTTCGCGGTCGTTATTACGACCTACCCGGGCGCGAGCCCTGAAGAAGTTGAGAGCGAGGTGTCGCTGCCTTTAGAACAGGCTTTGCAAACCACCACCAACGTTCTCGAATTGACATCGATGTCGCAAGAAAACGTGTCGGTGATCATGATTGAGTTTAACAGCGCCACCGACATGAACGCCGCGGTCGTGGAGATGCGTGAAAACATCAGCCTTGTCGACGGCCAACTGCCAGGCGACGCAGGCAGCCCTATCATCATACGACTCAACCCTGAACTCATCCCCATCATGACCTTCAGCGTCACCTATGAAGGCAAAGACCTTCAAGAACTGACCGAATGGGTGAACAACGAACTCGGACCGCAAGTTGAACGCGTGCCGGGCGTTGCCAGCATGACGGTAAGCGGTGGCTATGAAGCGGAGATACGCGTGATGCTCGACCAGGACGCGATCGATGCGTTTAACGACCAAATCGACGCAATCAACGACATGCTTGACCCCGAAGATCAAATCGATTTCACGCTGGATAAAAGCTACATCGGCGATGTGCTGCTTGGCCATGACTTTACCTTCCCGGCCGGATTCGTGCGGATATCGGGCGTCGATTACCTGGTGCGGGTTGGCGATTCCATCGGTTCGCTTGAAGCGATGGAAGATTTAATTATCGTCAGCTTGCCTGATCCAATTCAAAGCGTACGGTTGCGAGACATCGCCGACGTCACCTTCGCCCCCGCCAACGAGCAAACCTACTCGAAAGTCAACGGCGAAGATGCCTTGACTGTCACCATTCAAAAGGGTTCAGAGTACGCGACCACCGACGTCACTGAAGGCGTCAACGCCGTTATCGCCTCCTTGATGGACGACGACGCCAACATCAACGTGACGATGTTGTTAGACCAAGGCGAATACATCCAAGCCTCAACCGGTAGCGTCACCAACAACCTCATCATCGGTGGTATTCTCGCCCTGATTATTCTCTTTGTCTTCCTGCGGAACCTCTCGGTGACGATGATTGTTGCGGTGGCGATTCCGATTAGCCTGTTGTTTGCCATTGTGCTCATCTACTTATCGGGCATCACCCTAAACCTTGTCTCACTAGGTGGTCTTGCGCTAGGCATCGGAATGCTCGTCGACAACTCGATTGTCGTCATGGAAAACATCTTCCGCCTGCGCAAAGAAGGCGCAACGCGTAAAGAAGCTGCGATTACCGGCACGTACCAAGTCGCCGGCGCCATCACCGCAAGCACCCTGACCACGATTGGTGTTTTCTTGCCGATCATGTTTATCGAAGACTTTATCCGTGAAATTTTCTATCAACTTGCCCTCACCGTCGCCTTCTCGCTCGCTGCGTCGCTGGCGATTGCCTTAACGCTTGTGCCGGCCTTGGCTGGACGCATCATGCGTGAAGACAACGGAAAAGAAGTAAAAGACAGCGGCAAAACCGGCATCTTTGACCGTATCCGCAACGCCTACGGTCATGCCGTGGAAAAGCTCTTCAAAGTACGCGGTTTCATCATTGCCGGTGTGCTTGTGCTCTTTGCCGGTAGCGTGCTTTTAGCAACAAGCCGTGGTTTTGAGTTCTTCCCGGCTAGCGACGAAGGCACCTTGACGATATCGGTCGAAATGGACCCCGACGCCCCCCTTGATTTCAACGCCTTCACCGAGGCGCTCGATCGTCTACACGATGATCTTCGTAATTTCGATGACGTTCAAACTGTCGGCATATCGCTAGGCGGCGGAATGTTTGGCATGTTTGGTCAAACGGTCACCGACCGTGCCAACGTGAATGTGGTGTTGCGTGAGGACCGTCGGATGTCGACAGAAGATTTCCGCGAGGCGGTCATTGAGTTGCTTGACCGCGACTACGACACCCTCGTCTTCGAAGTTCAAGGAACGCAAGGCGATGTGTCGATGTTGACGGGTTCAGGCATACAACTCCGTCTAAAAGGCGCCGATCTTGACGTCTTACGCGCTGAAGCGTTGGAGCTCGTTGAGATGCTAGAAGGCATCGATGGCTTACGCGAAATCGACGCCGGGTTTGGCCGCGAGTCACGTGAAATCAAAGTCACCGTTGACAAAGACGCCGCCGCGCAGTATGCGGATTTGTTAAGCGTCATGCAAGGCAGCCCCAAACCGCTGACCGTCGAATCGGTTTGGATGATGGTCGCGGGTGAAATTGCCGGCGTTCAATCGATTGGCAGCGTGCGTTTAGACAACCAAAGCTACGCCTTATACCTTTACGAAGAAGGTGACGTCAAACGCAAAGAAATGTCTTTAGAAGACATTCGCAATACCGTTGTCGGTGTTGATTTAACCACCGTTGGTGATGACCAAGTTCCAGAGTTTGTGACACTTGGTGAAATCGCCGAGGTGGAGATTAGACCTGGTTTTGCGACAATCACCCGCGTTGATGGTGTTCGTGCTTTGACCATTAGTGCCGATTACGAAAGCGGCGTCAACAGCACAGAAGTTGCTGCACGCGTCGCTGAAGCACTGGAAGAACACGACTTGCCAGCGGGGTATACGGTGGATGTGCTCGGTGAAGACAGAGAGATTATGGCGGCCATTGATACCTTGCTTCTGATGGCGGTCTTGGCCATCGCCCTTGTGTACATGATCATGGCAAGCCAGTTCCAATCCCTCCTTTACCCCTTCATTATCATGATTACCATTCCCCTCGCTTTTACCGGCGGATTCCTCATTCTTTACATCTTCGGCATGCGTGTATCGATCGTCGCGATGATCGGCCTAATTGTGCTGGCCGGTGTCGTGGTGAACAACGGCATCGTGCTTGTCGACTACATCAACCAACTTCGCGCCGGAGGCATGGAACTGAAAGACGCCATCATCGAAGGCGGTAAGGTTAGAATGCGGCCAATCTTCATGACCGCGCTGACGACCATCCTCGCCCTCTCAGCCATGGCAATCGGCTATGGGGATGGCGCCGAACTGATTCAACCGCTCGCCTTAACCGCCATCGGCGGACTCATCTACGCGACGCTGCTCACCATCTTCGTCGTGCCGCTGCTTTATTACAGTTTCACCATTCGTGGAAAATACATTTTTGGCGGGCTGTTTGCGATGGTATCAGCTTTCGCTGCTGCGGTGCTCTTTTATCAAAGCATGTGGCTTTACGGAGTCATCGCGAGCGTGGTTGCCATCGCCTTCGTCGTCGTGACGATTTTCCTTCCAAACGCACCCATCGAAGCCAACGTCACCGTCGCAAGTGATGCGAAAAAAGACGATGTGGAATCGTTTATCGATCGGATGATGAAACCATGAACCCAAAACGTGAAGCCATCTTGCGCATGGTGCTTACCTACCTCACCGACGAAAAACGGGAAAAACTCACCTTGTCAAACATCGCCAAATCGTTAGACATCGGCAAAAGCACCGTGTATGAGTATTTCGATGAAAAAGACGCCATGGTCGCCGAAGCGGTGGCCATGGCAATCGAGGAACACACGCGCTATTTATTGGATGTTGAAGGGTTCGACACATTGGATTATGAAACGGCCTCAAAAACGCACATGCGCCGAACCTTTGACCTCGCCCGCAACAACAAAACCTTCGAGAAGATGATGCACAACGCCGACTTTGCGACGATTGGACCGGATCACCGTGCGCAGATTGAACGCAAAGTGTTTGAAGCGTATCGGCAACTCCGCGAACGCACTTCGGCCATCTTGCGCAAAGGCATCGATGAAGGTGTGCTGGGTGAGTCAATTTCAGAGGAGCGACGGGAAGCCATTGAATCGTTGCTTATCGGCAGTGTGTTCACAGTGACCAACCCGTTGACGACACCCGATATTGAAGCATTCATCGATGAGATTGTGCATTGTGTGACCTTGCTTCATCAATAGAAAAACGCCCGCTTTGGCTAAAGCGGGCGCTTTTTTATCTCGATGCGGCGGCACGTTCCGTTCTGGTAGTAGGCGACGTTGATATGCTCGGTTGTCTCAAACACAACGGCGTGCTTGGAGACAGCGTCACGAGGAAGTTTCAAGCGCTTTGAAGCCTCGTGGAGAGCAGCGCTATGGTGTAAACCCCGTTTCAGCAATGGGAAGTAACAGCGCGGTTTTACGCTGAAACGTTCGACGAAACGCTGTTTTAACGTATCGCGACATGCGCTTAGGCGTGATTGGGTTTCCATGAAGGCATCCAACACGCCGTAAAGTTCGTGCATCTGAAAACGATGAAAGTCGAATCCACGCCCGATGGCGAACGCATGGAGGTTTTCAAAGAAACTGAAGGCATCGCCGTGTGCGGCGACAATTTTTGGCAGTGTATCGCCAATGTGTTGCTTGTTGTGGAAGGCGTTCAGAGCCGTCTCGACGCGCTTGATGCGGGCGATTTCATCAACGCTTAAATCGTGGTGAGAATGGATTTCATAGGGTGGTTGTTCATCATACACGTAGCCATAGCGGTCCGCCTCTTGGCGGATTTTCGTGCCTCTGAGCATTTTTAAAAAACCAAGCTGTAGTTCCCGGGCACCAAGTCCGTACACCTCGTTGAACGTTTGCTTGAAGCGCGTGAGGGTCTCAAGCGGCAACCCCGCAATCAAATCCAGATGCAGGTCAATGATATCACGGGCGCGAATGCGCCGGATGATGTCGAACAGTTTATCGGTGTTTTGGATGCGTTCGACGCTTCGGTTGGTGGCCTCGTGCGTCGATTGAATGCCGATTTCAAAGCGGAAGAGCCCTTTTGGTGCATGGTTGTGGATAAAGTCGATCACTTTAGGGTCTAGCACATCTCCGGTGATTTCAAACTGATAGGTTTGTCCGGGAACATGGGACGCAATGATGCC
>SLFZ01000133.1 GCA_007123975.1 Candidatus Izemoplasma sp.
GCCACTATGACGCCGTGGAAGACATTGACTTTAACACGCTTTACCACAACGTCGGGAAGCGGTTGTTGCTGGTGGATTTGGATAATACGTTGATTCCGTATGATGTCTTTGAACCGACCGAGGAACACTGCCGCTGGGTCGAAAAACTTCAAAAGATCGGCTACGAAGTCATCGTCGTTTCCAACAACCACGGCCTGCGCATCAAACGCGCCCGTGAGGTTCTTGGCGTGACCGTCATCGGTTCAGCCAAAAAACCGTTAAAACGCGGGTTTAAACGCGCCATGCGCTTTGCCTCAACGCATTATGAGAAAGGTGAAATTCTCGTGATTGGTGATCAACTCATGACCGATGTCTACGGCGCGAAACGCAGTGGCTTGGACGCGATTTTGGTGAAACCCATTAAACGCCGTAGCGAGAAGTGGTACACGAAAATTTTACGCCGCATTGAGTCGGGTGTGTTACGGCGGATAAAACGGAAGTACCCAGAAGTCTATGAGGAGTTGAAACTCGATGACCGCGGTTAAATGCCATGGCTGCGGAGGCACGCTTCAAAACCGCGATGCCGACGCGCCGTTTTACACCCCGAAACCACCAGCCGAGGACGTGCTCTGCCAACGCTGTTATCGAATGCGTCACTATGGCGAGATTTTACCTGCCCGCGTCGATGCACGGGCGTATGCCGACATGCTGAAAGACGCACGCATTGAACACGCATTGGTCGTCAACGTGGTTGATCTCTTTGACCTCGAAGGATCCATCTTGCCTAACATCAACGCCCTCACCAACCAAAGCGATGTGCTCGTTGCCTTAAACAAACGCGATGTCTTGCCCAGAAGCGTCAACGACGGCAAACTGAGACACCGTGCCTTGCCGATGCTCAAACGCCGTGGTTTAGAGGCGAAGGACGCCGTTGTGGTGAGCGCTGAGAAGAAGATTGGCATCGACCACCTCATCGACCGTATCGCCCAGATGGCGCGTGGTCGGGATATCTATGTCGTCGGTGCGACCAACGTCGGCAAGAGTTCGTTGATCAACGCGATGTTGTCGGCGGCTTCTGAACGCAAGCTCAACCCGATCACCGTCTCAAAAGCACGAGGCACGACACAAGGACTCATCGCGATTCCTTTTGAGGATTCGACGCTTTACGACACGCCGGGCCTTTTTAATCAACACCACGCCTCGGCGCTGCTTGATGATGCGGCGATGAAACACATTCAGCCCACCAGAGAAATCAAACCCCGCGTCTACCAACTTTCGCCACCACAAACGCTCTTTCTGGCGGGACTGGCACGCTTGGATATCGAATCGACGTCGCCTGTGTCGGCAATCGTTTACGCTGGTGACGACGTGAACGTGCACCGCCGAAAAACCGACGGTGCCGATCTGTTTTTCGACACCCACGGCGGCGAGACGTTGATGCCTTTTGTCGGCGCGCTTGATTCGAAAACATCGTTTTCGTTCCGGCATGGGAAACACGATATCGTGATACCCGGCCTGGCGTTTGTGAGTGTGAGCGGTCCCGTGCGCGTCACGGTGCACACACCGAAAGGACTCAACCCCTACAAACGTGGTGCGTTGATATGATGGAGCGAATCATCGAGGATTTGAAGCGAATCTACCGCCATCGTCCCGATCGTTTACGCCATGTATATGGTGTGCGAGACATGGCCGTTCGACTCGGTAAGATTCACGGGGCCGACCTTGATACGTTGCGCTTGGCCGCATATTTACACGACATCACCAAGTACGAAGACGAAGCCTTTCAACGCACGTGGGCCCTCAAACGCGTCAGCGAAGAAACCCTCGCGCGTTTTGACAAGCCGCTCTGGCATGCCTTTAGCGCTGCGGCGGTGGCGAAAGAAGTCTACGGCATTGACGATGAGACGGTGCTTACGGCGATTGAACACCATACCGTTGGCCGTCCTAAGATGAACCTGATTGAGAAGATTTTGTTTATTAGCGATTACATTGAACCGACAAGGCTATACCCGGCGTGTGTGAAAGCTCGAGAAATTGCTTTTAACGATTTAGACCACGCCGTTAACGTTGCGTTAGAAGAAGGCATCCGTCACTACGAGAAAGTCGGTGGAAAGATTCCCGATCTCGCCTACGATGCGCACCACCATTACGCCAAACGAGGAGGACATCATGAGCAAAATTAAACTGATTATCGAAGCCCTTGACAACTTAAAACTGCATGATATTGTCGTCTACGACATGCGTGAGCGCAGCCCGTTTTTCGACTACTTTGTGCTGTCAACGGCGACCAACACCCGCCAACTCAAGGCCGCGGTGGACCACGTGAAAGAACACCTCGCAGCCAAAGAATATCCGACGCCGGCGGTTGAGGGCACGCATTCAAATGCGTGGATTTTGATGGACGCCAAAGACATCGTCGTGAACATTTTCACGGCTGAAGAGCGCGCCTTTTACAACATTGAGAAGATGTTGGCCGACGTCCAAAAAATCGATGTGTCGACGCGTTGAAACACACCTACGATGCGCTGGCTCCAATCTACGACGCCTTGGTTGATTCCACCGTCATCGAGACCACGATAAACCTCATTACCCAACACGCATCACATGGCCGTGTGCTTGAAGTTGGATGCGGCACCGCCGCCGTGTCAAGGCGGCTTGCATCGCGTGGTTACACGGTCGATGCCTTTGACGATTCCGACGCGATGCTCGATGCGGCCGCCTATCACATCGGGCAGGAAGGCGTGCGCGTCAACCTGTTTCGTCACGACGCAAGAGAAGCCTACGCCGGCGGGTACGATGTTGTTGTCATGGCCGTTGACGTTATCAATCATTTCGTGACAACCAAAGACCTCACCGCTGCCTTGCGTCACGCCGAAGCCGCGTTGAACCCTGGTGGGCTGCTCGTCTTTGATGCCTTAACAGCAGACTATCTGGAAAGCCTCATCGGCCATAAAGAGACCATTGAGGTCGATGGTGAGCTGTGGACGTGGACGGTTGAGGCGGACGATGAAGCCGTGTTGCACCGCATCGAGGCAGGAAGCACGTCGTATCAACACCGTGAACGATTATACCCGCTTGAAGAAATCCTTAAACGGGTGCCCATGCTTGAGGAAGTTGATCGTGTAAAAACCGACAGCCGCACGCATCTTGTGCTTAAAAAGTAAACGAACACCCCGCGCGTACCATCGCATTGAAAGGGGTGTTTTTTTATGAAAATCGATCGAAAGGTAAAGGCCGTGTTAATCGCCGCAGGCGCTCTATTGATGGTGGCGATATCGTTGACGGCGAACCGCATTACTTCGCATGAAATACCAGAAACCCTGTTTGTCGATGTCATCTCCGACGTTGAGCACGATGCGTGGATTGTCGTCGACCTTAAAGGCGCCGTGAGGATGCCCGGTGTCTACCGTGTGGAGGAAGGCACGCGGCTTCACGCGCTCATCGAAAGGGCTGGCGGGTTGCGTGCCGATGCGTGCGTCGAGTCCATCAACCTTGCAGTGGTGGTGCACGACCAAAGCATGGTTCGCGTGCCTTTTTGTGGTGAAAATACGGCAGAAGAAAACGGCAAGGTGTCGCTTTCAACCGCGAGCAAAGAGCAACTGACGAGCCTGCCTTCCATCGGCCCGGCCACGGCTGAACGCATCATTGAGTACAGGGAGACGCATGGTCCGTTTAAGGACATTGATGACATCGTGAACGTCAGCGGCATCGGTGAAAGCACGCTTGAAACAATTCGACCGTACGTGGTGCCTTGAGGGGACACTCCACCGCCCGGCGCTTGTGGTGCTCGGTGTGGCGCTCGCGGTATGGTTTTGGCCGGTTTGGGTGGTGCTTGGGTGGTTGATGGTCCGCTTTTTTGGGCTTGATAAGAAAGTCTTTCTTATCGCGATTGTGGTGGGTCTGTGCTTTTTTTTGCGGCATGCCACGCACACTGTCAAGCCTTTTGAATCGGCCAGTTTGACGGGGACTGTGGTGCGCATTGAGCGCGAGGGGACACGGCTTTTGATTCAGGGTGATGGCGTGCGTGTCTGGGTTTATGTGGAAAGCGCTGACGTGCGCGCCGGCGATTTGGTTCACGTGGTCGGTAGGCCCGCACGCCTTGAATCGCGGGGATTGCCATACGCGTTTGACTACATTAGTTACCTTGAGGCCGTCGGTATCGGCGGGGTTATTTACGACGCCGAGGTTGAACGACTAGAGTGTGGGACGAGTGTATACCGGTTGCGCGAGGCCGTTGAACGAAGGGTTAAAGGCTTCGACGAGGCACGTCCCTTTTTGGCGGCGCTTTTAATGGCCGAACGCGAAGGGATTGATGAAACGGGAGTGCTCGGGCATGCGCGGTTTTTGGGTGTGGCGCATGTCTTTGCGATCAGCGGCCTGCATGTGACGTTGCTGGCGGGGCTTGTGGGCAAAGCGGTGAAACGCGTCACAAAGCGCGATGGAATTGCGGAAGTGTCCGCGGTCGTGGTTGCGTTGCTTTATGCGTTGGTGGCGACGTTTTCACCGTCGGCTCTGCGTGCGGCGATGGTGGTTGGTTTCGTCGTATTGGCCCGTCGGTTCAACACCAAACACACGACCTTTGATGCCTTGTCGATGGCGTTTTTGGTGTCGATGTTTATCAATCCCTTGGCAATTCGTTTGGTGGCGTTTCAGCTGAGTTTTTTGGTTGCATCCTCCATTGTGTTGGTGCGCGAGACGATGAAAGGGAAAACAGCGATGGCGCAAGCGTGGCGCGTGAGCGTGCTCGCTTTTTTAGCGACGGTTCCAATCATTAGCGCCTTTGAGGCGGCGGTGCATCCCTTTACGGTGGTGTTTAATGTCGCCGTGGTCGGAGCGATGAGTACGCTGGTGTTGCCGCTGGCGTTTTTGACCTTTGCTATGCCCATGATAGAACCGCTCTTCATGATTGTCACGACGGTGTTTGAAACCATGCTCGAAGCGTTAGCGACGGTGTTTTCCTGGCGTATTCGACTCTATTTTTCATCGTCGTGGACGAGGTTGCTTTACTATGGTTTGTTTGTGCTCGCCCATGGGGCATCGCGCCACCGAAAGCGGTATGCGGCGATGCTTGGTCTGCTGGTTGTCATCGTGCACATGACGCCATACCTTGATCCTCGTTCACACGCCATTTTCTTTCATGTTCACGGCGATGCGGCGCTTTTGCGCGATCGGCACAACCGATGCACCGTGCTCATTGATACGGGCGAGGCCGATGCCCAAGAAAGCCTTGTCCAAAGTTTGCGTGGTCTGCATGTCACAAGGCTTGATTACGTGTTTATCTCGCACCGCCACACCGATCATTATGGCGCGTATGAATCGGTGGCGAACGCGTTTCCTATTGGAAAAACCATCACCAATGTCAACCAAACCAAGGTCGAAGGCGAGCCGTTTTCGTGCGGGAACATGGTTATTTACGTGTTTCCAATGGAGGGTGAGTACGCGGGTGAAAACGACCGCTCAACGGTGATGAAAATATGGTTAGAAGATGAAGTTTTCTTGTTCACCGGCGACATTGAAGGCAAAAGGGAAGCGGCGATGTTGGATGAAGATTTGCGCGCGACGTTTTTGAAGGTCGCACATCACGGATCGATCACGTCTAGCCACCCGGATTTCCTAACGCGCGTCGGTGCGCGCGATGCGTTGATTAGCACCCACCGACATAACCGGTTCAACCACCCGTCTTCGGTTGTGGTCGACCGTCTCACGGCGCATGGAATGGTGGTGCACCGCACCGATCAGGAAGGCACGGTGTGGTTTCGGTATTTTTTTGGTTCACGCACAAAAAACACCGTTCCATAGCGTGGTTTGTGGTACAATGGGTGTGATGAAAGATGGTGACGCCGATGGACCCACGCGTGATTTTGTTTTACGGGGAAGACACGTTTTACACAAAACTGAAGATGAACAAAGTCATCAAACGCTACGACTTAGACGAGTATCACATCACCCATTACGACTTGGATGAGGTGTTGCTGCAGGATGCCGTGGCCGATGCGATGACGATTCCTTTCATGAGTGAGATGAAGGTCGTCGTCTGTCACAACGCACGCTTTTTAGGTAAAGAAAAGGTAAAAAAAGCCTTGCCGCATGACGAGGCGATGCTCGGAGCGTACTTGCAAAACCCCTCAGAAGAAACCTTGTTGATTGTCACCGCACCGGTGAACCAACTTAATGAAAAACACGCACTCGTTAAGCAGTTTCGCAAGCACAAGGTCGTTGAATGCAAGCTCAAGTCGACCCAAGACTTGGTGGCCTGGGCCCGAAGACAGTTTGGCCAACACGCCATTGACATCGACGAAGACGCGTTACGCGCCTTCATCAAACGCGTTGAACACAGCACCGAGTTCGCCTACCTCGAGATGCGGAAGCTCTTGCTTTACGTGGACGAAGGAAAACACATCGACCTGGCGACGATTGAAAAAGTCGTCACCAAAAACGTCGAGGACAACGTCTTTGAAATCACCAACGCGCTTTTAAAAAAGGACGCGCGTCGCGCCCTTGAAGTGTACCGTGATTTGATTACACATAGCGAAGACCCATTGCGCATCTTAAACATCATCGTCACGAAATATCGGGAGATGCTGCATGCGCGGACCTTGCTTGATCAAGGCAAAAGCCAAGCGGACATTCAGGCCCATTACAATGTCTCTAGTGGCCGTGCGTACTACATGGTGCAAAACGCCAAATCGGCGTCGA
>SLFZ01000096.1 GCA_007123975.1 Candidatus Izemoplasma sp.
CCGTCAACGGCGCAGATGCTCGCGCCATTGCCGATGTGCAAGACGATGGTTTTGAGTCCTTTGATGTCTTTGTTTAACATCACGGCGACGCGTTGCGAGACGTATTTATGGCTGGTGCCATGGAAGCCGTACTTCCGTACGCCGTACTTTTCGTACCAATCGTATGGCGTCGAGTACATGTAGGCGTCTTCCTTCATGGTTTGGTGGAACGCGGTGTCAAAGACGGCCACCATCGGAGCGCTTGGCAGCGCTTTTTCAAACGCGCGAATGCCCGTCAAGTTCGCTGGGTTGTGAAGCGGCGCGAGGTCGCTGACGTCGGCGATGGCTTCGATGACTTCATCGTCGATTAAGACAGAGTCACTGAACTTCTCTCCACCATGGACGACGCGGTGTCCAACGCCTTTGATGTCGGCGATTTCGTTGACGATTTTCAACTCGATGAGTTGCTTTAGAAGCATCTCGACGGCGACGGTGTGGTCGGGAATCTCAAGCGTTTCTGAGTGTTTTTCACCGTTCACTTTGATCGTGAAAACGGCGTTTGGCAAACCGATGCGTTCGACGATGCCGCTGGCGACGACTTGTTCGTCGGGCATCTCCAGCAATTGGAATTTAAGCGAAGAACTTCCTGCGTTGACAGCCATGATTTTCATTGTACATCTACCTCTTTCTTTTGAAACCATTGATTCATCTTGATAAGCGCTTTCTGGAAGGCTTCCTCATCGCTAAAGGGCGGAAGGTCAACCAGGAGGAAATCATCGACGGTTTCGTCATTATCAACTTTCTTTTTTACAATAAGCACGCTTTTCGGATGGGTTGTGAACATGCCTTCATCAAGTTTCACAAGGCCGAAAAGGTGCGCTTTTTCCATGAGTTTGTCGCGGAAGAGTTTGTGTTTCTTCTGCGCGAAGAAATCGTTCTCGACAAGGGCGATGAAGTAGCCGCCTTCCCGCAAGTGATCAAGATGGTGCAACATCACCGGGTAGGGGAAATAGCCAAGCGGGTCATCGAGTTTGTGCGGTGGGAAGTCGGTGACGATGAGGTCGAAAGGTCCGCCTTCGTAAGTCACCGTGTTTTGGTGGAAGACTTGATTTTTAAGGTCCATTGCATCGCAAAGGTTGCGGGCGATGGTGCACATCAACCAGTCGTCGTCGGTGCCGATGACTTGCATCGGTTCGTTGAGGTGGTTTGCCATCGTGACGACGAGGTTCGCCGTGCCAATCAGCGGGTCGAACACCGTCTTTGGTTTCTCGTTGGGATAAAGGCGATCGACGAGGTAGCTGAAAAACATGCCAATCGTGTCGGGCGTCATCTGGGCGTTGGTGATCTGCGCGTCTTTAAATCCTTTCAGCAACGCGAGTTGAACCGCCTTGCGCACCGTCTCTTTTTCAAAGGTGCGGTCGATGACGTCGCGCCTCGCCTCGGCGTACACCGCGAGGAGGGCGTCGTCGATGTCGCGCTCTACCACTTCATCCAGCAAATAATCAAGGGCGTCATTGACACCCTCGAGGTACGTGATGCCCAGTGCATCTTTGGCGGCGCCGGCAACGGCGTCGATGTATGCGTAGAACGCTTCCACGTCGGTGGTTTTCGACATCGTTATCACCACAAGCCATTTTACCACAAACCCCCGTTGATGTCCACGTTTTTAGGGGGCTTTGAGCCTTCTTTATCGACAAAGGTGGCGGCCTTTGGTATGATTGATGTGAGGAGGGTCGCCATGCGGAAAATCGCGATTCGGTTTATCGAATGGTACCAACGTGTGACGCGCGGAAGGGCGCCAACGTGTCGGTACCGACCAACCTGCAGCAACTACGCCAAAGAAGCGTTTCAGACGCGTTCTTTTCCGGTTGCGCTCTGGTTGTCCTTAACGCGCATCATCCGCTGCAATCCCCTCAGCAAAGGCGGCTACGACCCCGTGCCGCGAAAACATCGTCTAAAGGAGCCTAAAACCATGGATTACCTCGACATCGAACTCGAAGCACAGGATGAGAAAACCCACAAACTACGGGACTACCTCGGTCAAAAAATTGTGCTGTATTTTTACCCCAAAGATAACACCAGCGGTTGCACCCTCGAAGCCAAAGCCTTCACCGACGCCAAGGACGAGTTTATCAAACGCGGCGCCGTCGTCATCGGCGTCAGCAAAGACAGCGCGAAGTCGCACCAAAACTTTTGCGCCAAACACGACCTCGATTTGATTCTCTTAAGCGACCCGGAAGGGAAACTCATCGAGGCGTTTGACGTCTGGAAACAGAAGAAAATGTACGGTAAATCGTTCTTCGGCATCGAACGCAGCACGTTTATTCTTGATGAGGAAGGAAAAACCATCAAATCTTTCCGCAAAGTCAAGGTCAAAGACCATGCGGCGGAGGTCATCGAAGCCCTCGAAGCGTAAATCGCTTTACGCTTTTTCTTTTCCCCGTCTTTTGTTTACATATACTATACTATTATATTAAAAATACTGTTATATTTTTCTTGCGTTTTAAAGCGCATCTGATACAATAGTATCGACTATGCACCAGAAAGGAACGATACCATGGAAAACAAACGCCTCTTCACCTCCGAATCAGTCACTGAAGGACATCCCGACAAAATCTGTGATCAGATTTCTGACGCGATTCTCGATAGCATCCTTAAAGACGATCCCAACGCCCGTGTCGCCTGCGAATGCGCCGTCACCACCGGCCTCGTGTTGGTCATGGGTGAAATCACCACGAAAACCTACGTCGACATTCAAAAAATCGTCCGCCACACCGTCAAGGAAATCGGCTACGACCGTGGAAAATACGGGTTTGATGCTGAGACGATGGGCGTGCTCGTCGCCATTGACGAACAATCGCCTGACATCGCCCAAGGCGTTGACGAAGGCAAAGGGGCCTTCTTAGAGCAGGGCGCCGGTGACCAAGGCATCATGTTTGGCTACGCCACCGACGAAACCGATGAATACATGCCGCTGACCGCGGTGCTCGCCAGCAAACTCGCCAGGCGCCTGGCCGAAGTGCGCAAAGACGGCACCCTTTCTTACTTACGCCCCGATGGCAAGACCCAGGTCACCATCGAGTTTGATGACGACGGAAAACCGAAGCGTTGCGACGCCATCGTCGTCTCGACCCAACACGCCCCCAACGTCAAACAAGAACAAATCCACGCCGACGTTCGCACGCATGTCATCGACGAAGTGATTCCGAGCAGTTTAATCGACGATAAGACGAAAATCTTTATCAACCCAACCGGCAAGTTCGTCATCGGCGGCCCCCTCGGAGACGCCGGCTTAACCGGACGGAAAATCATCGTCGACACCTACGGTGGCTACGCCCGACATGGCGGTGGCGCATTCAGCGGAAAAGACGCCACCAAAGTCGACCGCAGCGCCGCCTACGCCGCACGATACGTCGCCAAAAACGTCGTTGCGGCCGGGCTTGCCAGGCGCTGTGAAATTCAGCTCTCCTACGCCATCGGCGTCGCCGAGCCCACCAGCATCTCCATCGCCACCTTCGGCACCGGCACCGTCGACAACGATAAACTCGTCAGCGCCATCAAAAAAGTCTTTGACCTTCGTCCCCGCGGCATCATCGATATGCTCGGCTTAAGACGCCCCATCTTCAAACAAACCGCGGCGTACGGTCACTTTGGCCGTAACGACCTCGATCTCCCTTGGGAGAAAACCGATCGCGTCGAGGCACTCAAAGACGCGCTGAAATCACGCTAGGAGGCTATCCATGGAAAAACCAAAACTCGCCTTATACGGCTTTAACAACCTCACCAAATCGCTTTCTTTTAACATCTACGACGTCTGCATCACCGAAACCAAAGCCGAGCGTGAAGCCTACATCGAATACATCGATGAGGTCTACAACTCCAAGCGCCTGACCGAAATCTTAGAATCCGTGACCAAACGCATCGGCGCCAACATCCTTAACATCTCCAAACAAGATTACGAACCCCAAGGGGCGAGCGTCACGATTTTAATCAGCGAAGAAGAAGTTCCTGTGCACGCGATTGACGATTCATGCAACCGCGGTGTCTTAAGCCCGACCAACCACACCGTGGTCGGCCACCTCGACAAATCCCACATCACCGTGCATTCGTATCCTGAAAGCCACCCCGAAAAAGGGATTTCCACGTTCCGTGTCGATATCGATGTCTCGACCTGCGGTGAAATTTCCCCGCTAAACGCCCTTGACATCCTCATCGGCAGTTTTGACTCGGACATCATCACCATCGACTACCGCGTCCGCGGATTCACCCGCCTCGCCAACGGCCAAAAAGTCTTTATCGACCACGAAATTGACACGATCCAGGACTACATCGACGACGCCACGGTGAAACGCTACAAAATGATCGACGTTAACATCTACCAAGAAAACATCTTCCACACCAAGATGATGCTCAAAGAACTCAACCTTGACAACTACCTCTTCGGCAAAAACAAAGACGAACTCCAACCGCGTCGACAAGAGAGCCTGCTCAACAGCCTCAAACGCGAAATGAAAGAAATCTACTACGGAATGAACCTCTATGAAAAATAACCAAGACGCCGCGCCGCTTTTCAACGCCTTAGTGAACTACGGGCTAAAAAGCGGCGCCACGCCTTTTGACGTGCCGGGACACAAGTTTGGCAAAGCAATCCCGCAGGCGTTTAAAGACGCGGTCGGCGAAAACATTTTCAAACTTGACGTCAACAGCATGAAAGAACTTGATTCGCTGTCGAACCCGATTGGCGTCATCGCTGAGGCCGAACAGCTCGCCGCCGAGCTCTTCGGTGCTGAGAACGCCTTCTTCTTAGTCAACGGCTCAACAAGCGGCGTCCAGCAGATGATTCTGTCGGTCTGCGGCGACCACGACAAGCTCATCATGCCTCGTAACGCCCACAAATCGACCTACAATGCGCTCGTGCTTTCAGGGGCCCACCCAGTCTACTTAGAGCCCCACAACGACGACGAAAGCGGCGTCTCCATGGGTGTGACGCTTCAGTCGGTAAAACAGGCGCTGGACATGCATCCTGACGCCAAAGCGCTCTTCCTTTTGCATCCGACGTATTTTGGCTACACGCAAAGCCTCAAAGCGATTATCGACCTCGCGCACCGCCGCAATGTGCCGGTGCTCGTCGACCAGTCCCACGGCAGCCATTTCTCACTGCACGAGGCGTTTCCACCTTCGGCGATGGCCCTTGGCGCCGACATGGCGACCATAAGCATGCACAAAACGGGCGGTTCACTGACGCAAAGTTCAATTCTCCTGCATCAAGGCACGCGCATTAAAAAAAGTTACGTACGTTCCACCATCAACGTCTTCCAAACCTCAAGCGCAAGCTACTTGTTGCTGGCATCGCTTGACATCGCACGAAGACAACTCGCCTTAGAAGGCCAAGAACGCTTCACCACATTGCTCGACCAAGTGAACGCGGTCCGCTCGCGCATCGCCGCTTTGCCGGGCCTTGAAGTGCTTGGCACCGAGCGCTTAAACGGCGATTCTGCGTTTCGTTTTGACCCGACCAAAATCACCGTCGACGTCAGCGCCTATGGCGTCAGTGGATTCAAAGCCTACGATTACTTCAAGGCCAACCACAACGTGCAACTTGAACTTGGCGAGTCCCACGTCGTGCTGGCCGTCGCCGCCATCGGCGACGACGAGGAGGCCTTTGAACGTCTGTACCAAGCATGCAAAGGTTTCACCAACGATTTCACGTTAAACCACAAAACCACACCGAGAAAGATCGGCGTGCACATGCCGGAGATGGTCTACACACCACGCAACGCCTTCTTCTTGCCCAGTGCTTTGGTAAAACTCGAACAAAGCGAAGGCTTAATCTCCGCCGACAGCATCATGGTCTACCCACCGGGTGTGCCGCTCGTCGTCCCCGGCGAACGCGTCACCGCCCGTACCATTCAAGATTACCGCTTCTTAGAACAAGAAGGCAACGTGCTCATCGGTGCACACCAACGCGACGATGGCATCTACATTAACGTACTAGCCTCAGCGTAAAAGGAGGAACCCATGAAAAAAACCACCTACACCGAACAGTGGACCGACGACGTCAGCCTCTCGATTTCGGACGTCGACCATTTCCATCACGAAAAGACGCCTTTCCAAACCATCGACTTCTACCGCTCAAAGACCCTTGGTGTCTTCTTCACCTTGGACGGGTTGATGATGGCGAACGAAAAAGATGAGTTTATCTACCACGACATGATCAGCCACATCCCACTCGCCGTCAACCCCGCAATCCGTCGCGTGCTCATCATCGGCGGCGGCGATGGCGGCACCGCACGTGAAGTGGCACGGTACAAACACATCGACGCCATTGACATGGTTGAAATCGACGAACGGGTCGTTCGCCTCTGCCAAGAACACTTACCTCTGACCGCGAGCGCGCTTGATAAAGACCCGCGCATCACGCTCTATTTTGAAGATGGCCTCGCCTTCGTCGACCGCGCAAAGTCAGAAAGTTACGATCTCATCCTCGTCGATTCGACCGATCCCATCGGCCCGGGCGAAGGGCTTTTCACGAAGGCATTCTACCAGGCGTGTTACCGAGCGCTAACCGATGAGGGCATCCTCATCAACCAACATGAATCGCCGTATTTTGACAAAGAGCGCCATGAGATGATTCGCGCCCACGAAAAAATCCGCGATCTTTTCCCGATCGCCGACGTGTATCAGTTCCATCAA